>JAFZGJ010000185.1 GCA_017555455.1 Lachnospiraceae bacterium | reverse complement strand
AATACATTACACTGATGATATGCTTGCCAATGTGGAAAACATTATTGCACAGTCTATGGAAGGTGCAGCATTCAGATATGAGCAGTTAATGACGGGATTAAATAATTGTTATGAAACCGTAAAAGCAAACAGAGCAGAGTTATTCCCAATGGCTGGATTAGAAGATTTGGAAGAAGGTATAGTGGCGGAACAAAAAGGAATTGATGTAATTTAAAATAGATTAGATAGAAATATATAGACTTACCACTCTTAGATCGGTAAGTCTATTTTTATTATATATCTTTAAAAATGTTGAAATTGTGATTGACAGAAAATATATAAAAGTGTTAATGTGTTTTTATTATTTCGGAAAAGGAGAATAATATTATGTGGTTTTGGTTATCACTTATAACTTTAATTTGTTGGTCAGGTTCTGATCTTTTTTCTAAAATCGGATGCCGTGATGCATCTGATAAAAACAGTCACTTTAAAATGGTAATGGCAGTGGGAGTTGTAATGGGACTTCATGCTATGTATGAGATTTTTGTGGGTGGAACAGAGATTTCATTACAAATTATGCTTACATATTTACCAGTTTCATTGTTATACATTTTATCTATGGCTATGGGATATTTGGGACTTCGTTATATTGAACTTTCCATTTCATCTCCAATTTGTAACTCTTCAGGGGCGTTGGTTGCTGTCATGACTTTATTTATGTTAGGTTTTGATGAGTTTTCACCATTGGCATTAGGTGCTGTAGCATTAGTGTGTGTCGGAGCTATTGGACTTGGTGTGGTAGATTTTCTTGAAGATGATGAAATGCGTGCTGAAAGACAGAAAATCAGCAATTACAAATATTCTAAGAGCTTTTTAGCATTGGCTTTGCCGGTAGCTTATTGTATTTTGGATGCGGCCGGAACTTTTGCAGATAATAGAGTATTGGAAACATTGAATGAAGATAGTGCTAATGTGGCTTATGAATTAACTTTCCTTTTTGTAGGTATTCTTTGCTTTATTTACGTTGTTTTAATTAAAAAAGATAAATTGATTCCTAAAATGGAAGCACCAAAGTATATTGGAGCAATTTGTGAAACAGCAGGTCAGTTTGCTTATATCTATGCTATTGCAGATACAGAACACTTGGCAATGTCTGCACCGATTATTTCATCCTATTGTGCAGCAAGCGTTCTTTGGAGCCGTATTTTCTTGAAAGAAAAACTTTCCAAAAAGCATTATTTGATGATTGTGTTTGTAGTAATTGGTATTGCTATTATGGGATTGTTGGATATGTAGTTAAAGTTGGTTTGAGAAAACTGCGTTGCTTGAAAAAATCGAAGAGAAAGTAAGAAATACTTGCTTTCTCTTTTTTATGTGTGCTACAATCCTTTTCGGTACGAAAGAAAGGAAAAGGATTTTATGGGATTTTTTGAATTATTATTATTAGCCGTAGGTTTGAGTATGGATGCATTTGCAGTTTCGATATGTAAAGGACTGGCAATGAAAAAAGCAGATGCGAAGGGGATGGCAACATGTGGTGTATGGTTTGGTGGATTTCAGGCGTTAATGCCATTGATTGGTTTCTTTTTAGGAACATTATTTGCATCAGCCATTGAAGCAGTGGACCACTGGGTAGCCTTTGGCTTGCTTGGACTTATTGGTTTTAATATGTTAAAAGAAGCTTTCGAGAAAGAAGAAGAATGTGGTTGCTGTGAGAATAATGATGCTGATTTATCTGTAAAAACTATGTTTGTTATGGCGGTGGCTACCAGCATTGATGCATTGGCAGTAGGAATTTCCCTTGCCATGGCAGGAAATGTTAATATATGGATTGCCGTTACTTTAATTGGAATTACAACATTCGTTTTATCTGCAGTTGGTGTTAAGGTAGGAAGCATTTTTGGCGGAAAGTTTGAGAAAAAAGCCCAGTTAGCAGGCGGAATCATTTTGATTTGTCTTGGAGTGAAGATTTTATTGGAACATCTGGGAGTTCTGTAATTAAAAAATAAATATGAATATCAAAAAGATACAGGATTGAATACATTTGTGCTTAATGTAAGTGCTAAGTTTTAATCCTGTATTTTTTGTGATGAAATAAGTCTGTGCAATACAGCTTAATCCACCAAAGGTGAGCAAAGCTAAGGGAAGACATGTGAGAAAGGCGTTAGAATCTGTTAGAATAGAAAGGGAAGTATGTAACTGCAATTTGGTGTTAGTATTTGATAAAGAGAAAGCAGATGTAAGTTGCTGCAGTCCACCTCCAATTTCTACAAGCGAACTAAGAAGAGTAATTAATAAAGATGAATAAGAGACAATCCCGCTTTTAGAAAGTACACGTCCTAATGTTTGCGGAAAAATCAGTAAACAATTAAAAAAAACCATACATCCTCCAAGCATGGTAATCTGTTCGATTGCAGAAGAAAGAGACTGCTGAAAGCACACAAGATAATTGGGGGATGTGTAGGTGGTTTCAGAATATGAGCAAATAGAAAGTGTGCGTAAAGATTTTTTCATTTTAGTGTTTTTGAAATCAGCATGAGTATAAAGTTTAAATGAGAAATATTTCAAAATTAATCCATAACTTAAAGGAACCAAATACATCAAGCCAAGAATCTGCCAAACATTCTGATAGCCAAACAAAGGAATCACATACCCTAACATATATAAAGGTCCAATATTATTACAAAAAGCCAATAAATATTCTCCTTCGTTAAGAGTGATTTGTTCTTTTTCCAGCATGTCTGCAACAATCTTCGCACCCATTGGAAATCCGCATAAAAATCCCATAAAAATAGCATATAGCATATGAGAAGGAAGTCTGAAAAGAATGCCGAGAACCGGTTGCATCCATTGTCCTATTTTTAAGGAAAGACCACTTCTGATCATAAAGCCGGATAGAACCATAAAGGGAAAAAGTGAGGGAATCATATTGCGATACCAGATTAACAGTCCATTAGAAGCAAGAGAAATACATTCTTTGGAACAAAAAACAAGTAAAATAAGAAAAACACAACAAAAAAGAGTAAAAATGAGCTGAATTAATCTTTTTTTCATAAAATAAAATCCCCAAAGATATTTAAAATGTAGTATACTATAATTTATTGTGGGCTTAGTGTAAGTATGACTTTTTATTATTTATGAGGATATTATAGAAGTGATTCGATTAGATAAATTTTTATGTGAAATGGAAATAGGCACCCGAAGTCAGGTAAAAGAAATGATAAAAAAGGGTCAGGTTTCCGTTAATAATGAAGTGATTAAAAAAGCTGATTATAAATTTGACGAAAATTCCGCTAAGGTTTGTGTAAAGGAAAAAGAGATTTCCTATCAAAAATTTTACTATTATATGTTGAATAAACCTGCAGGAGTAGTCAGTGCTACTACAGATAATCATGATAAAACAGTATTGGATTTATTAAAAGATGCCCCCGGAAAAGATTTATTTCCGGTAGGAAGATTGGATAAAGATACGGAAGGTTTGTTATTAATTACCAACGATGGGGTATTAAGCCATAATTTGTTGTCACCTAAAAAACATGTGGATAAAACCTATTTAGTAAAAACAGCAGAGACAGTAACATTGGATATGATTCATGCTTTGGAACAAGGCGTGGATATCGGAGAAGAAAAAATAACGCTTCCTGCCAAAGTAAAGTTGTTAGAAGAAAAAGAAATAGAACTGACCATTATGGAAGGAAAATTCCATCAGGTGAAACGAATGCTTAAAGCCGTTGGGAATGAGGTTGTTTATTTAAAACGATTATCTATGGGAAGTTTGATTTTAGATGAAGCTTTGAACTTAGGAGAATATCGTATTTTAACTGAAAAAGAAGTAGATGATTTGAAGAAAGATAAGCAAGAGTAGGAACAGGCCGCAGATAAGCAGAATGATAATGAATAAAAAATAGATAGGTATAAATTATGTTACGAAATAAAAAAGCAGTCATTTTTGACTTAGATGGAACTTTGGTAGATTCCATGTGGATGTGGAAAGCTATAGATATTGAATATTTGGGAAAATTTGGAATTGCCTTACCTACAACATTACAAAAAGATATTGAGGGAATGAGTTTTTCGGAAACTGCAGTTTATTTTAAGGAAGCATTTCAGATCCCGGATAATTTGGATAAAATTAAAGCGGATTGGAATCGCATGGCATACGAAAAATATACTAAGGAAGTTACTTTGAAAAAAGGTGCAAAGGAATTTATAGAGTACTGTAAAGAAAATGGTGTTAAAATCGGAATTGCAACCAGTAATTCCAGAGAACTTGTAGATGCTACATTAGAAGCTTTGAATATCAGAGATTATTTTGATTGTGTTATGACTGCTTGTGAAGTGGAAAAAGGAAAGCCTGCTCCGGATATTTATTTGACTGTGGCAGAAAAGGTAGGTATAAAACCCGCAGAATGTCTTGTGTTTGAAGATATCGAAATGGGAATTTTAGCAGGAAAAAATGCGGGTATGGAAGTTTGTGCCGTGGAAGATGAGTTTTCCATGGATCAGATGGAACTAAAGAAGAAGTTGGCAGATTACTATATCAAAGATTATTATGAACTTAATTATTAATGCTATTAAAAACATAGTAACAGGAGAACAATATGAATCAGGGATTTTTACCAATTTGTCGAAAGGATATGGACGACAGAGGAATTGCACAATTTGATTTTGTATATATTATCGGGGATGCTTATGTGGATCATCCATCCTTTGGACATGCCATTATTAGCCGTATGTTGGAATCCCGTGGCTATTCCGTGGGGATAATTTCCCAACCGGACTGGAAGAATGAAAAAAGTATTGCTATCTATGGAGAACCAAGACTGGCATTTTTAATCAGTGCCGGAAATATGGACTCTATGGTAAATCATTATTTTGTTTCCAAAAAACATCGTCCTTCGGATGCCTATACTCCCGGTGGAGAAATTAATAAACGTCCTGATAGGGCAACAGCGGTTTACGGGAATTTAATCCGCCGTACCTTTAAGAATACTCCTATTATTATTGGAGGAATTGAGGCAAGTTTACGCCGTATGGCACATTATGATTATTGGTCTGATTCTTTTAAACGTTCTATATTATTAGATTCTCAGGCTGATTTATTGCTTTATGGAATGGGTGAACGTTCTATTATAGAAGTAGCAGATGCTCTAAACAGTGGAATTGCAGTAAATGATATTACTTTCATCAAAGGAACAGTTTATAAAACGAAATCTAACGATGGTTTCTATGATGAAATTACCTTACCGACATATGAAACTATGAAAGAAAACAAGCGTGCTTATGCGGAAAGTTTCCGCATTCAGTACGAAAATACTGATCCATTTACGGGAAAAGTAATGGTGGAAGAGTATCCTAACGGAATTTATGTAGTTCAGAATCCACCACAGGAACCTTTAACACAAGAAGAAATGGATGAGGTCTATGAACTTCCCTATATGAGAACCTACCATCCTTCTTATGAAGAAAAGGGTGGGGTTCCGGCAATCAATGAAATTAAATTTTCACTGACAAGCAACAGAGGTTGCTTTGGCGGATGTAATTTCTGTGCTTTAACGTTTCATCAAGGTAGAACCATTCAGACCAGAAGTCATGAATCCATTATTGAAGAAGCAAAGCAGGTAATTGCGGACAAGGAGTTTAAAGGATATATCCATGATGTTGGAGGCCCTACAGCGAATTTCCGTCATCCATCCTGTGAAAAACAGATGAAATTTGGAGTGTGTAAAAATAAACAATGCTTGTTCCCAACACCTTGTAAAAACATGAAGGTAGACCATAAGGACTATTTATCTTTACTTCGTAAACTACGCCAGCTTCCGGGCGTAAAAAAGGTGTTTGTACGAAGCGGTATCCGTTTTGATTATTTGATTGAAGATAAAGATGATACTTTTTTTAAGGAATTGGTACAGCATCATATCAGTGGACAGCTAAAGGTAGCACCGGAGCATATTTCCGATGCGGTTTTAATGCGAATGGGAAAACCGGAAAATAAGGTTTATGAACGATTCCAGAAAAAATACAAACAGTTAAATGAAAAATTAGGACTGAAACAGTTCTTAGTTCCTTATTTAATGTCCTCCCATCCGGGGTCTACTTTAAAAGAAGCCATTGAGTTGGCAGAATATTTAAGAGATTTAGGGTATATGCCGGAACAGGTACAGGATTTTTATCCTACACCATCTACCATGTCAACGGTGATGTATTATACAGAAATTGATCCCAGAGACATGAAACCGGTTTATGTATGTAAAAATCCCCATGAAAAAGCCATGCAGAGAGCTTTAATCCAGTACCGTAATCCTAAAAATTATGATTTGGTAAAAGAAGCTTTATTAAAAGCAGGAAGAGAAGATTTAATCGGTTTTGATAAAAAATGTCTCATTCGCCCAAGAAATCAGGCCGGATTGGTTTCAGTAGGAAAAGAGAACGGAAAAGATGATTACAAGAAAAAGAGCAATCAGAATTATAGTTTTCAAAAGAATAAATCTTCCAAGGCAGCGAAACCAAAGAAAACCATTCGTAATGTTCATAAAAAGAAATAAAACAGATTTTTAGAAACAGATGTAATAATAAGAGGAAACTAGCCATGAAAATTGTAATGGTAACAGGAGCATCTTCCGGTATTGGAGCGGAGTTTGTCAGACAGCTTGATCAAAGCTTTTCCAGAATAGATGAAATTTGGATGATTGCAAGAAATGCAAAAAAGATGGAAGAGATTGCAGCTACATTGCAAAACAAAGCCAGAATCATAGGTTTGGATTTGGAAAAGAAGGAACAGAGAAAGGAATTAGAGATTTTGCTGGAAACGGAATCTCCAGAGATTTGTATGCTTGTAAATTGTGCGGGCTTTGGATTAATGGGAGATTTTGAACAGTTGGATATTGAGGAACAGTTAAATATGGTGGAATTGAACTGTAAGGCGTTAACTGCTGTAACTTATATGGCAATTCCCTATATGGTGAGAAACGGAAGAATGATCCAGCTTGCCAGTGCAGCTGCCTTTGTTCCGCAGGCACATTTTACGGTTTATGCAGCAACAAAATCCTATGTGCTATCTTTTTCAAGAGCTTTACAGGAAGAATTAATTCCCAAAGAGATTTTTGTTACCGCAGTTTGTCCGGGGCCGGTGGATACTCCGTTTTTTGACAGGGCAGAGACAAATGGTCATACTTTGGCATTGAAGAAGCATTTTACTGTTTCACCGGAGCAGGTAGTGAGAGATGCTTTGATTGCTTCTAAAAGAAGAAAAACAGTGGCAGTTTGCAGTTTTCCTATGAAGCTGTTTCGGATTCTTTGTAAAGTAGTTCCTCATAGTTGGATTTTGGAAATTGTTGAAAACTATGATAAAGGGTAAATTCTTAGTTTGAGGGGAGTAAATTAAGAAAGGATTACTATAAAATGAAAGAAAAATATACAAAAGGTGATTATTTATATTTACAGAATAAAAAGAAAACAGAAATTATAAAAACAGTCGTATTTTTTGGAATTTCAGCAGCACTTTATATTGCAGGATACATAACTACAGGCAGTAATAAAAATTATTTAACCATTGTAGCTGTTTTAGGATGTTTACCGGCAAGTAAAAGTGCGGTTTCTATGATTATGAATCTGAAAGTAAAGGGATGTTCTGAAACGGTTTATAAAATGATTTCAAATAAAATAGGAGCAAGTGTAGGAGCTTATAATCTCTATTTTACTTCTTATGATAAAAATTATGATATTAGCCATGTCTTTGTGAAAGGTATGACAATAGTAGCATTTACGGAAAATGTAAAAATAGCAGAAGCAGGATTTGAAGAGCATATAAAAACTGTTTTGAACAGAGATTCTATTAAAGGGGTCAATGTAAAATTGTATAAAGACCTTGAAAAATATCTTTCCAGAATTGGGCAGATGCAGAATCTGGAAAATGAAAAGAGCAGGGAAGAAGATATTTTAAAAACACTATATGCAGTTTCTCTTTAACGATTAAATAATGTATTTTAATATTACCATAAAATAATGGAGAACATTTATGCAGGAATTTAAAATTGGTCCCAATGAAGCAGGACAAAGATTGGATAAATTTTTACATAAGTATTTAAAAGAAGCGGGAAGTAGTTTTCTATATAAAATGCTTCGAAAAAAGAATATTACTTTGAATAAGAAAAAAGCCGATGGAAAAGAAACTTTATCTTTAGGTGATGAAGTACAGTTTTTCTTTTCCGATGAAACTTTTGAAAAGTTCAGGGGAAGTGCTGTTTCAACAATCAATACAGATACAAAGCAGAAAAAAGTAAATTCTCTTGGACAATATGAATTAGCATACGAAAGATTAAAAGGTATTGAAGTAATTTATGAGGATGAACATATTCTTCTTTTAAATAAACCTGCAGGTATATTATCCCAAAAATCAGAAGCCTCCGATTTGTCTGTGAATGAATGGCTGATAGGATATCTTCTGACAAAGGGGAAAATGTCGCCGGAGCAGTTAGAAACATTCAGACCCTCCATTTGTAACCGTTTGGATAGAAATACCAGTGGTATGATAATATGTGGAAAATCTCTCATAGGAAGCCAACAGATGAATTCCCTGATTAAAGAAAGAAAGGTCCGTAAGTTTTATCGTACCTTTGTTAAAGGGAATGTGGAGAAAAGTGCCTATATTAAAGGATATCTGAAAAAAGATGAAAAGAATAATAAGGTATCTTTAAAAGAAGTACTTATAAAAGAAGAAAAAAATGATTATGTTCCTATTGAAACAGCGTATCAGCCTATTTCTTACGGGAAGGGATATACCTATCTGGAAGTAGAATTGATTACGGGGAAAACTCATCAGATTCGTGCCCACTTGGCATCCATAGGCCATCCTTTGTTGGGAGATGAGAAATATGGTGACAAGGAATGGAACCGCAGCTTCAAAAATATAAAACTACCTAAATGGCAGTTACTTCATTCCTATCGATTAGAATTTCCTGAACTGGTAGGAAATTTAGAGGAACTTTCGGAACGGGAGTTTGTTGCCAAGGAACCAAAGGTTTATAAGTTATTAAAATAGAAATGATTTTATACAGAGAATATAAGAAGAACGAGAGAAAGAGGAAAATACATGGCAACATGGAATTCCAGAGGGCTGAGAGGCTCTACCTTGGAAGATTTGATTAATAGAACCAATGAAAAATATTTGGAGAATGGGTTGGCACTGATTCAAAAAATTCCTACGCCAATCACTCCCATAAATATAGATAAAGAAAACCGGCATATTACTCTGGCTTATTTTGACCAAAAGAGTACTGTTGACTATATCGGTGCAGTACAGGGGATTCCGGTATGTTTTGATGCCAAGGAGTGTGCTGTAGATACCTTTTCTTTGCAAAATATTCATGAGCATCAGGTAGAGTTCATGGTAAATTTTGAAAAACAGGGAGGAATTGCTTTTATAATTATTTATTATTCTCATAAAGATTTGTTTTACTATCTTAATCTTGAGCAGTTACTTGTTTTTTGGAAAAGAGCAAAAGACGGAGGACGTAAAAGCTTTCGTTTTGACGAATTAGACCTTAAATTCGAGATGCCAAAGAAACACGGAGTTTTAGTTCCGTATTTAGAGATGTTAAATTTGGATTTGGAGCAAAGAGAAGAATAATAATATATATATTTCTGCATGAAATAGAAAACATATAATTTGACAAGAGTATATTTTTCTAGTATACTATCAAAAGATTTACTTTGCTAATGCGTTACTATGTTAAAGTGAATGCGGTGTCAGATTGATAACAAATTATATTTGATACATACAGAGGATTTTATAGAATATAAATAAGAAAAAAGGACGGTATTATGAATACAGAATTAATCCACACCCCGGAAGGTGTAAGAGATATTTATGGAAAAGAATATGCCAATAAACTGGCAATGCAGAATATATTACATAAACAAATACATCTTTATGGTTATCAGGATATTCAGACTCCTACATTTGAATATTTTGATGTGTTTGGAAAAGAAATCGGAACAACACCGGCAAAAGATTTGTTTAAATTTTTTGATTCCGATGGAAATATTCTTTGTTTAAGACCGGACTTTACTCCGTCTATGGCAAGATGTGCGGCGAAATATTTTGTGGATGAGGATTTACCTCTGAGATTGTCCTATGTGGGAAATACTTTTTCTAATACCAGTCTGTTACAGGGAAAATTAAAGGAAACTACTCAAATGGGTGCCGAACTCATGGGGGATGATTCCGTGGAAGCAGACGGTGAAATGATTGCCATGTTGATAGATGCTTTGTTGAAAACAGGGTTAAAGCAGTTTCAGGTAAGTGTAGGTGAAATTGATTACTTTAAAGGTATTTGTGAAGATTTGTCTCTTAGCGGGGAACAGGAAAATGTAATCCGTGATTATATTTCCAATAAAAATTTCTTTGCAGTAAAGGAATATTTACAGTCTGAAAAGATTGCAGATGAGAAAATAGATGCAATTATGATGATTGAAGATTTGTTTGGTTCTGTAGATATGTTGGAGGAAGCGGAAAAATTATCCAATCACTGTTTAGTACAGGGAGCGATTGAACGTTTAAAGGCTTTATATGAAGTTTTGTGTGCTTATGGTGTGGAGAAATATGTTTCCTTTGATTTAGGTATGTTAAGCAGTTATCAGTATTATACCGGAATTATTTTTAAAGTTTATACCATAGGAATCGGTGATGTGGTAGTGAAAGGTGGAAGATATGACAAACTACTTCCATATTTTGGAAAGAATTCACCTGCTATTGGTTTTGTAATTGTAATTGATGACTTAATGCAGGCATTAAAGCGTCAGAAGATTGAAATTCCTACGGAAAGTAAGAATTTATTAATTGTTTACGATGGTTTAGGATTTGGTGAGGCTTTAAAAGAAGCAAAGGTACACCGGGATAAAGGGATAAATGTACAACTTATGAGATATGATGCTTCAAAATCCAAAAATGAATATGATATATATGCTAAAAATCATAGTATTCATCAAGTGATTTATCTGTTGGAATAATAGATTGTGTAGAGAAAATGGTTAGGAGATATATCAATGAGCGAAGAACGTTATCTTACTTTTGCCCTAGGAAAAGGAAGATTAGCAAATAAAACTTTGGAATTATTAGAAAAAATTGGGATTACCTGTGAAGAAATTAAAGATAAAAATTCCAGAAAATTAGTATTTGTAAATGAAGAATTAAAGTTAAAATTTTTCCTGGCAAAAGGTCCTGATGTGCCGACTTATGTAGAGTATGGGGCTGCGGATATAGGTGTGGTTGGAAAAGACACTTTATTGGAAGAAGGAAAACAGGTATATGAAGTGCTGGATTTAGGTTTTGGTAAATGCCGTATGTGTGTCTGTGGTCCGGAAAAAAGTAAAGAGTTGTTACAGCATCATGAAATGATCCGTGTGTGTAGCAAATACCCTAATATTGCTAAGGACTATTTTTATAATAAGAAGCATCAGACGGTTGATATTATTAAATTAAACGGTTCTGTAGAATTAGGTCCTATTGTGGAACTGGGAGATGTGATTGTAGATATTGTGGAAACAGGTTCTACTTTGCGTGAAAACGGATTGGATGTATTGGAAGAAATTTGTCCTTTATCTGCCAGAATGATTGTAAATCAGGTAAGTATGCAGATGTATGCAGACAGAATCAAACCTTTGATTGCACAGTTGAAGAAAGAGTTGGAGAAACAGCAATAAAACGGACAGATATAAAATCCGGAATAAAATGAATTTAGATAAGGAATAAAAATAGATGCGCACTTTAAAATTAACAGAAGAAACCAGAAAAAATGTGTTAGAAGAATTGTTAAAGAGAAGTCCTAACCAATATGGACAGTATGAAGCTGTGGTAAATGAAATTATTCAGGCAGTTCGTGATAAAAAGGATGAAGCAGTACTTCAATATACAGAAAGATTTGATAAATGGAACTGTAACAGCGCTAATTTGAGAGTTACAGAAGAAGAAATTAAGGAAGCTTATACTCAGATTGACGAGGAATTTATTGCCTGCATGAAAAAAAGTGCTGCTAATATTACTGCATTTCATGCAAAGCAGCTTCACAACAGTTGGTTTGATCCAAAACCGGACGGAACTATTTTAGGAATGAAGATTTTGCCTATTGAAAAAGCCGGAGTGTATGTACCCGGAGGAAAAGCAGCGTATCCATCCAGTGTATTAATGAATGTATTGCCTGCAAAGGTAGCAGGAGTTAGAAAAATTGTTATGACAACACCGGCAGGAGCCGATGGAAAAGTAAATCCCGGAACTTTAGTGGCTGCGGACATCGCAGGTGTGGATGAAATCTATAAAGTAGGAGGAGCTCAAGCCATTGCGGCCTTGGCCTTTGGTACCGAAACCATTCCTAAAGTTGATAAAATTACCGGACCCGGTAATATTTTTGTAGCCTTAGCCAAAAAAGCTTGTTTTGGTTATGTAAGCATTGATTCTATTGCGGGACCAAGTGAAATTTTAGTTATTGCGGATGAAACTGCAAATCCAAGATATGTGGCGGCGGATTTATTATCCCAGGCAGAACATGATGAACTGGCTAGTGCTATTTTAGTAACCACCAGTGAAGAACTGGCAGAAAAAGTATCTATACAGGTAGATGCTTTTGTGGAAGAATTATCCCGAACAGAGATTATGAGAAAATCTTTGGATAATTACGGATATATTTTATTGGTGGATAATTTGGAGGAAGCCATTGAAACTGCCAATGCCATTGCTTCTGAACACTTGGAAATTTTGACAAAAGATCCATTTGCTGTCATGACAAAGATTCAGAATGCAGGAGCCATTTTCTTAGGGGAATATTCCTCAGAACCTTTGGGAGATTATTTTGCAGGACCAAACCACGTGTTACCAACCAACGGAACTGCAAGGTTCTTTTCTCCATTAAATGTAGATGATTTTATGAAAAAGACCAGTATTATTTCTTATTCCAGAGAAGCCTTGGAAAAAGTACATAAGGATATTGAATTGTTTGCTGAGAGAGAAGGGTTAACAGCTCATGCAAACTCCATCAAGGTAAGGTTTGAATAGAGCTTATTTCATAGGAAGGTAGAAAAGATTAAGGTAGATATATTCAGAAAGGTAATGATATGGCTAGAGAAGCAAATGTTGTCAGAATAACAAAAGAAACCGATATTAATTTGAAACTTAGCATAGATGGAAGCGGAAAAAGTGAGATTTCCACAGGTGTAGGTTTTTTGGATCATATGTTGGAAGGTTTTTCCAAACATGGATTTTTTGATTTGTATGTAAAAGTGGATGGAGATTTGCAGGTGGATGCACATCATACGGTAGAAGATACGGGAATCGTATTAGGACAAGCCATTGCAGAAGCTATTGGTGATAAAAAAGGAATCAAAAGATACGGAAGCTTTATTCTTCCTATGGATGATGCTTTGGTTATTTGTGCTATTGACTTATGTGGTCGGCCATATTTCCAGTTTGATTTAGAATTTCCTACAGAAAAAATCGGAGAATTTGATACCGAATTAGTACGTGAATTTTTTTATGCTATTTCCTATAAATGTGGAATGAATCTACATATGAAAATGTTATACGGTGTGAATTCCCACCATATTGCGGAAGCTGCTTTCAAAGCCTTTGCAAAAGCTTTGGATATGGCAACAAGCTATGATGAAAGAATTGACGGAATTTTATCCACAAAGGGAAGTTTATAGTTTGTATAATGTCCCGGAAAACTGTTTATGCCTTGGAGGGCAGAATGGAGAAGTTTTATGAATAAAAAATTAGTAGCCTCTCTTTATCTTTATGAAAAAGAGGCAATTACAAGCTTTGATAATTTAACTGTGATAAGTAAAGATCCTGTAGCATTGGCAAAGATGTACAGTGATAAGCATGCAGACGAATTGCTTGTTTTTGATTTATCTATGGGAGATCGGGAGCACGAAGAAGCTTTGGATATTATCAAAGCTATTTGTGAAAATGTAGAAATTCCCGTTATAGGAGCAGGTAATGTAAAACGCATGGAAGATGTGAAGAAGCTTTTATATGCGGGATGCCAAAAAGCGGTATTAAATTATTCCAAAGAAAGTAATATTGCTGTTACAGAAGAGGTTTCCTTGAAATTTGGGAAAGACAAAATCCTGGTTTCCGTGAAGGATGAGAGCTGTTATTCTGAATTTGAGGATATTATAAAAGATTATGCCTCTGAAACTATTTATTTGGGTAGTAAATTTAAAGAAGCATTTATTGCTTCGCCCGTACCGGTAATTGCCTGTTTGCCGGATATTTCTTTGGATAAACTAATTGAAATTATGCTGCAGAGTAATGTCAGTGGTGTTGCCGGAGAGATGGTAAATAAAAATGCAAAACAAATAGATTCTCTAAAAATGCTGTTAAAGAGTAACGGTATTTCTATGGCCGCATTGGAAGCAAATATCAGTTGGGAAGAATTTAAGAAAAACAGTGATGGAATGGTTCCTGTTATTGTTCAGGACTATAAGACAGATGCGGTATTAATGTTAGCTTACATGAATAAGGAAGCTTATGAAAAAACTTTATCTACGGGAAAAATGACCTACTGGAGCCGTAGCCGAGATGAATTGTGGGTGAAAGGGGACACAAGTGGTCATTATCAGTATGTAAAGAGTCTTACAGCAGATTGCGATAAAGATACCATTTTGGCAAAGGTTTCTCAGATGGGAGCAGCCTGTCATACAGGAAGTTACAGTTGCTTCTTTAATTCCATTATGGAAAAGGAGGACGCCAAAACCAGTAATCCATTGAAAGTATTTGAAGATGTATTTGCAGTGATTCAGGATAGAAAGGTAAATCCAAAGGAGGGTTCCTACACCAATTATCTGTTTGACAAGGGAATAGATAAGATTTTAAAGAAGCTTGGGGAAGAAGCTACGGAAATCGTAATTGCAGCTAAGAATCCAAACCCAAATGAAATTAAATATGAAATTTCGGATTTCCTCTATCATATGATGGTGCTTATGGCGGAAAAAGGTATTACATGGGAAGAAATCATTGAGGATTTGGCGAAACGATAGTGTTGAAAAAGTGATGTTCATTATGAGTGATAAATACATACAGAATAACTTAAAATAAATGTATATTTTCATTATTTAGAACATAAGATAAAATCAAGAATAAAAGGACAATTACAGATATTGCCGGGAAGATATGGCTTGGCAATGGTGTGATTGTCTTTTCGTTTTGGAGGGTTTAAGATTTGGATATTGAGCGTAAACTGGATTTGATACAGCAGATGCATAGAGAACAGGCGGAAAATGAAAGATATATTTATGAAAAAGATTCGTTGGGGAAAAGCTCACGTTTTACATCTTTTCGATTTAGATTATTGGTTGCGATGTTACTATTTTTATGTTTTTTTATAATGGATAAGAAGGAAATTGTTTATGGAAAGATGGATTCTTCAAAAATTATTGAACAAATTGAAAGTAATTTAAAAATAGAGGATTTATTGGCTTATTTAAAAATAGAAGTGGATTAATTAGGAAAAGGGAAAATATCCTTTGAAAAAACTAAAGAAAAAATGTATGATTAAAAATACATAAGGAGGTATAGCAAAATGGCAATCAAAGCAAGTGATAACTTTAAAGTTTATCAGAATGAAAATGGTCCTTCTATCGGAACAGTGACAAGAAATGTTATTGAAAAAGACGGACTTTATTTTAAAGATATTGATGGAACAGGGGAAGTTACAAAGGTAAATGACTGGAGAATTCCGGCAAAAGAAAGGGCTGCAGCTTATGCAGAAACATTGACTGTAGAAGAAAAAGTCGGACAGTTATTTATCTCTGACTGGCGTATGGGTAAATATGTCCCGAAACTTCAGCCAACAGCAGATGGTAGAGTATCAGAACCCAAATTGGATGAATCAGGTACATTAGATGAAGCAAGATTTGTTGGTAAAACAATTTTTGGGGAACAGGACTTACCGGGAACTTCTGAATTGATTAAAGAGTGGTTTTCCAGACATTTGATTTTACGTGCTAATCCAAAACCGGATGAAATGGCAGACTGGCTGAATCAGTTACAGGCAGTGGCAGAAGAATGTGAACATTTTGTACCTGTTAGTGTGGCATCCAATTCCCGTAATGAATTTGCAGAACCGGTATTTGGTATGAATGATGCTTCCGGTGTATTTCCTGCATGGCCGGGAACTATGGGGATTGCAGCAGCAGTAAAAGGTGACGGAATGCACATTGTAGACGAATTTTCCGATTGTATCCGCCGTTCCTGGAATGCAGCGGGACTTCGTAAAGGATATATGTACATGGTGGATACCATGACAGACCCAAGATGGCAGCGTTCTTATGGTACTTTTGGGGAAGATATTAATTTGATTTGTGATATTGCAGAAAGAATGATTCCCATGATTCAAGGAAGCGAAGACGGGGTTACAGATACCGGAGTAGCTCTTACTATGAAACATTTCCCCGGCGGAGGTGCCAGAGAAAACGGCTTTGATCCTCATTATGCAGCAGGACAATGGAATGTATATCAGACACCGGGAAGTTTAGAAAAATATCATTTACCGGGATTCCAGGTGGCAGTTGATAAGAATGCAGCATCTATTATGCCGTACTATGCAAAACCTGCAAAGGAAAAGAGCTCAGTTCAGCTAATTAACGGGGAAGAAATGGAGTTTAAACCTTATGGTTTTGCTTATAACAAACCATTTATTGATGAACTATTGAGACAAAAAATGGGATTCAAAGGATATATCAACTCCGATACCGGTATTGTTCATAATATGAATTGGGGTGTTGAAATGCTTGACCATCCGGAAAGAATCGGTTTTGCTGTTAATAATGCAGGAGTAGATGTAATCAGTGGTTTGTTTGATAACGAATATGGTATGGAAGCATACAATCGTGGTAAAAACGGTTATTACGATACTCATGAAGTACCGGAAGGATTTACAAAAGAAGAATTAATTCTTACTGATGAAGCCATTAACCGAGCCGTAACAAGAACTATGACGGAAATGTTTGAATTGGGTATGTTTGAAAATCCTTATCGTGATGCAAAAGTGGCGGTAGAAGTTGCGTCTACACAGGCTGACTGGGATAAAGCTATGGATGCTCATAGAAAGAGTGTTACTCTTTTGAAAAATGATAATGTATTGCCTCTTACAGCGGACAAGTTGGAAGGAAAGAAAATTTATGCGGAAGCTTTCCATAAACGCCCGGGAAGAGCAGAATATTTGAATAAAGAATTAAAAGATTTATTAAAGGATGTAACTTTGGTAGATGATCCTGCACAGGCAGATTATGCAATTCTTATGTTATCGCCATCTTCCGGCGAATACTTTAGTGCTACCAAAGGATATTTGGAATTAGATATTTGTGAAGGTAAGGTAGTAGCTGACGTAGATGATAAATGTCGTCCAATGGAAAGTACTCATGAAGAAACTACTTTAACAGGAGCAAAACGTATTCCTGAAATTGCAAAAGCAGTACATGCTAACGGCGGTAAGGTAATTGCTAACGTAAATGTAGTTTTGGCTTGGTTACTTGGTAATGTAGAACCTTACGTTGATGCTTTGACTTTAGGTTATGATACTTATCCTTCTGCAACTCTGGATGTATATTTTGACAGATTTGCACCGATTGGAAAACTTCCAATCACCATGCCTAAGAATGATGATGTTCTTGCGGTAAACAAAGATGGTGTATGTATCAGCCCTAATGATGTTCCGGGTTATGATAAAGATTTGTATCTGCCGGACTCCATGAAGGATGAAAACGGAAAAGCTTATGCGTATCGGGATGCTGCCGGAAATTATTATGAAATGAACTTTGGTTTGACATATTAACTCTTAAATAATAATATTTGACAAACAAGGCACCCCCACTTAAACTGTTATTAGTGGGGGTGAAAATTTTGGACATTTATAAGAATTATCAAAACAAAGTACATATCATTGGACATAAAAATCCGGATACAGATTCCATATGTTCTGCTATAGCATATGCACATTTAAAAAATCAAATTTCCGAAGCAGAGCATATTCCAAGAAGTGCGGGATTATTGAATGAAGAAACTCATTATGTATTAGATCGTTTTGGGGTAGATACACCCAAATTATTATCTAATTCATATTTAAAAGTTAGAGACGTAGATGTTAATACAATTCCAGGTATTAGTAGTAATACATCCATAAAGGAAGCATGGGCTACCATGAAGGAACAAAATGTATATACTATTGCTGTAACAAAAGATGATGAACTGGAAGGGGTTATTTCTACCGGGGATATTGCAACATCTTATATGGATGTTTATGATAATGAAATCTTAAGTAATGCTCGAACACAATATCAGAATATTGTAAATACTTTGGATGGAGAAATTATTACAGGTAATCCACATGCTCATTTTGTAAAAGGAAAAGTTGTAGTTGCAGCATCCAGTCCTGATTTGATGGAAAAGATTATCGGAAATGATGACTTAGTTATTTTAGGTAATCGTTATGAAGTACAGCTTTGTGCCATTGAATTAAATGTAAGCTGTATTATTGTGTGTTTGAATGCATCGATTTCTAAAACAATTCAAAAATTAGCAGAAGAAAGAGATATTGTAGTTATTTCTACACCACATGATGCATTTACAGCAGCTCGTTTGATTAACCAGAGTATTCCGGTTAAGTACTTCATGAATAGTAAAGAAAATCTTACAGTCTTTAATACAAAAGATAATGTAGAAGAAATTAAAGGTATTATTACAAGTAAACGTACTCGAGATTTTCCGGTATTGGATGATAATGGAAAATATTATGGATTTATTTCCAGTAGACGTTTAATGGAAGCTAGTAAGAGAAAAGTAATTCTTGTTGATCATAATGAAAAAACACAGGCTGTAGACGGAATTGAACAAGCAGATATTCTTGAAATTATCGACCATCATCGTTTGGGTGGTATTGAGACTTTAGGACCTGTTTATTTTAGAAATCAGCCAGTTGGATGTACGGCAACAATTGTATATTCGTTGTATAAAGAGAATAATATTGTTCCTGATAAAACGATTGCATCTTTATTATGTGCTGCTATTATATCAGACACTTTGTTTTTCCGTTCTCCAACATGTACATTAGTAGATGAATATACAGCAAAAGAATTAGCAGAGATTGCAGACTTAGATTTAAAAGAACTTGCTGCTAATATGTTTAAAGCCGGCAGTGATTTGCGTGGAAAATCAGCAGAAGAAATCTGTTATCAGGATTTCAAACAGTTTGCAGCTGGTGAAGTAAAATTCGGAGTTGGTCAGGTTAACTGCATGAGTAGAGAAGAAATAGAAGAACTGAAAGCAGTTATGGTTCCATATTTGGAACAGGTAGCGAAAAAACAGAAGTTAGATATGGTATTCTTTATGTTAACCAATGTTATGGAAGTTGGAACGGAACTTCTTTGTTGTGGAAAAAATGCTAAGGAACTTGCTCTTCAGGCATTTAAACTTCCGGAAAATACAGATAACATATATTTACAGGATGTTGTTTCACGTAAGAAACAGCTTATTCCTGCATTTGTAGTATCATTACAACGATAATAATTAATATTTAAAGGGACGATTGAAAAATCGTCCCTTTTATGGTTTCATATTTTAATATTTTTTCATTGGTGGAACTTCAATGGTTACATCGCTTAATGGGAAAGCACAACATGGATGAATATATCCGTAAATCAAATCTGCTTCACGACGTCCATCAATAGATTTTGGAGTGTAAACTTCACCACTAACTAATTTAGAGTGACACCATCCACATTCACCGCTTCGGCAGTGAGCTGGAGCAGCAATACCATTTGCTTCTAAGCTACGAAGAAGTGAAGTATCTGCTGGAGCAGTAATTGTTTGTTTGTTACCTGCGATTCGAACGGTAACTTTAAATTCAGGTGCTACATTTGCTGGGTAATCCGTTTCTTTGGAAGGATTAAAGTATTCCCCGAATAATTCATGACGAATGAATTTTCTGCGAAGTCCTAAAGTAGCAATTTCTTTGTCTACGAAATCGTACATTGCCTGTGGTCCGCAAAGGAATAAGGAATAGTTTCCTTCAGGAGCATATTTTTTAATTAATTCAGCTGTAATAAAGCCTTTTTCGCAAGCTTCATTTTCTTCATGACTAAGTACATTAACTAATTTGAACTTATTGCATGACTTTTCTAATTCTTTGAATTCTTCCTGGAAAATGGCATCTTCTAAAGTGCGGCTTCCGTAAAGAAGAATTAAAGAAGCATCTTCATCACCATCTGCAATAGCCTTTGCAAGAGAACGGAATGGAGTAATTCCGCTACCACCGGCAATACCAATAATAGTATTCGCATCACGAAGTGGTTCGTAAGTAAATACTCCAAGAGGTTCGGAAGCAGTAACTTCAGTTCCAACAGTCCAATTATCTAAAATATAGTTGGATGCAAGGCCATCTTTTACGCGTTTGATAGTAAGTTTATAATTTCCTTCCAATGCTTCTCTTGGAGAAGAAGATAAGGAATAAGGACGAGTAAGTTTTACTTTACCAATTTCGAGAGAAATAGATAAATATTGTCCTGCACTAAACCAAGCTAAAGCTTTGGTTCCTTTTGAAGAGTTTGCTTCTAAGAAATAGGTTTTAGCATCTGTGCCATGTTCTACAATTTTAGCAACTTTTAAATGCTGAACATCTGGATGAAGAGCATTAGCAATCTGATTTGGTACGTAAGATTCTGTTGCTGGAAGCGCTTTTGCAGGAGCTGATTCGATTTTAGCGTCTCTGGTAGGCGTCATTTTTGTAAAATCCATAGGATTTAATTTTCTAAGATTTGGTTTTGCCATTTTAAGCACCTCCTTTTAATTTTGCTGCAACACGTTTTCCAACAGTATCACCGATAATATAAGCACTACTGTAACCGTCACCACGTGTATGGTGTCCACCGCAGAAGCTAAGACCTGGAATTGCAAAATCTTTCTGCTCTCCAGCGATACGAGCCATTAAGTTATCCCATCCAGATAATTTATAACCATAAATAGTTCCTTCTGGAGTTCCTAAATAATGAGCAAAGGTTACAGGTGTAGCAACACTGATTTCTTCGATGTGTGGCATAATGGAGATGCCGAGATCTTTTTCAGCAGCTTCAATGTATTTCTTCGCTAAGTCATTTTTGTATTTTTTATAATCCTGTGGTTTTAAATCCTTTGGCACATCATTTCCGTATACTGGAATAGTAAAGAACATAGTACAAGTTCCAGGTTCGCTACTATCAGGGATTACATTGTTTAAGCTGTTAACAATGTAGAGTCCATCATCGTGACGAGTATCATTTTGTACACGTGGGTCAGGATTACCAGCAATAAATACAGTATAATCTGTCATTCCAAGTTCTTCGATAGAGCAATCAAGTCCAAGGTAAATAGTTGCTACAGAGATACCGAATTCTCTGGCATTAGCAAGTTTTAGATTCTGTTCTGGAATTTTCTTAATATCACTCATGTTAAATACGTTGTGAGGGATAACATTGGAAATAACTTCTTTCGCATATAATTTTTCGCCATTTGCAACAACACCGCAAATGCTTCCGTCTTCTTTGTATAAGAATTCTGTAACTTCACTGTTATACCAAACTTCTCCACCGTGTTTCTGAATTACATCAACAAGAGCAAGAGAGAGTTCATGGCTACGATGACGAGGCATAGCAGCACCATTTACGACGTAATCGTATAACATGTTTAAAAAGTGCATACAGTTTAATTCGTCTGTAGGAACTCCAAGGTAACCCCAATAAGTATTAATCAAATCCTGTGCTTTTTTTGGCATACCAAGAGCTGTCATAACTTCTTCAACGCTGTGACCTGCAGTACGCATGAAATCAGCATGTTTTAAGAGCATAACTAAACCATTTGGATTTCCTTTGGTAGCGTAAATATAATCAATTGCAGCATCGAGTTTTGGTTTTAAAGCAAGAAATGCTCTTACACTTGCTTCACATCCAGGAACTTCTTTTTCCATAGATTTAACGAAATCTTCGATTCCAGCACTGAGACGAGCATCAAATCCATTTTCACCTTTGGCGATGGTTCTGAAAATGTGTCCTTTCTCATATTCCCAATTGATTTTTGTTCCAAGATCATCAAAAATTTTGTAAACAATATTAGGTTTTTCGGCAGTTCCTACACTACATAATTCATGTAGAGAAGGTTCGAATTCAAAACGTCCGCGACGGAAACTGGTTGCACATCCGCCTGGAATGTTATGTTTTTCAAGAAGAAGTGTTTTGAGTCCTTCTTTTGCTGTGTTTGCAGCTGCTGCCAAGCCACCATTACCGGCACCAACTACGATAACATCAAACATTTTGTCCATAGTTAAATCCTCCTTTGTTATTTGTATTTTGTTATATTTAGATTACCATTTTTTTTATGCTTATGCAAATTTTTAAAGATAAAAATAAACTTAGTGATTACAATATAAGGACATGTTATAATCATATTATATTATATTTTAGAAAATGAGGGACTGCCATGAAAACAGTGAAAAATATAGGTTTTATGACTGGTAAAAGGGAAAGATTTGCATATTGCTTGTTCTTTTTGGGACAAAATATTTTATGGGGATATGCTGGATATGTTGAAACCTTTTTGACAGATATAGGTATGGCTGCAGCAACCGCAGCGATAGTTTTATTGGTTCCAAAGCTTTGGGATGCTGTGAACGATATGCTGTTTGGATACATAGTTGATCGTACCAGGTTTAAGAATGGTCAGAAATTTATCCCGTGGGTAAAAATTGGTGTAACTGCAGTTGGAATTACAACAGTGGTTTTATTTGCTATTCCGGAATCTATGGGTCAGGTGGTAAAAGTTGTCTGGTTTTTGGTTGCATATATAGTATTTGATATTAGTTATACGATTTTGGATGCGCCTGCCTATGCAGTAACAACGGTAATGACCTCTAATGTTTTGGAACGTTCTTCTATCATAGCCGGTGGAAAGTTATGGGCTATGGTAGGTGGCGTGGTAGCTACGCTGTTGGTTCCAATGCTTCGACCTAAGTTGGGATGGTTTGTGGCCTGTATTGTATTCGTTGTTGTTTCTGTGATTATGATGATTCCGATGATGTTTCTGGTGAAGGAACGACATAGTGAGTCTATGACGGCAGAAACGAATCCAAGTTTTAAAGAAATTATACGATATTTAAAATACAACAAATATTTAATGGTTGCATTGATTTCTATGCTGTTGTTAGGTGTAGCAAGTTTAGAACAAAAAATGGCTATTTACATGGGACGTATCTGTTTAGGACAAGAAAATACGGCTACTTTGGTTGCAGCCGGAGCAGCGGTTTCTGTTATTTTTGTTTCTGCCATCGTCCCTTCTTTATCCAAAAAATGGGACAAATTTTATGTACTTTGCGCAGGCATGGTATTTACTATTATTATGAATGTAGTAGCTTTTTTTGTTGGTTATGATAGTTTAATTATGGCTATTGTAATGACGATGTTTAAGTGTTCCGGTATGGGATTTTGGTCTGTTGTTATTTATATGTTAATTGCGGATACGGTTGAATATGGCACCTATAAAACAGGAACCCGCGCAGCAGGAATTTCCTTTAGTTTACAAACCTTTGTTGCAAAATTAAAGAATGGAATTATTGGTTCTGTGATTTTATTTAGTTTATCTATGGTAGGATTTGTGGAAGGTGAAAATGCAATTCAGCCTGCAGGTGTAGCAGAAGGTGTTTGGGCTTTGTTTTGCCTGATTCCTGCAGTAGGATTTGGAATTGCGTTATTTATATTATTTGGATTTTATAAGTTACGTACTAATGAAGTTCAAACTATGGCTCTCTATAATAATGGGGAAATATCGAAAGAAGAAGCAGAAGCATTGTTGAAAGACAAATATGGAGCGGCCGGAGAAAACTAATGCAATCAGAAATTAAAGTGTTTAATTGTGAAAATGGCGAAATCCAGAGAGTTCAAGTAGTGCGATGGAAGAAATGGGACAACTTGGATTTCATGTATATGGATGGAAATGAAAATGCATTGAAATGTTTTCGGGATATTTATGCTAACTATTTAGTACCAGGGTGTCCGTGGGTATTTGGAAACATGATTTTATTTCAATTACCTAAGGACTCAGAGTGTTCCTTTTCTTTTAAAACAAAGAAATATGGAAATATTGAGGATAAATTGACTGCTGCCACAATTGCCATTAAGGAAGGTGTAAAAATTGTTGGTGGAAGACCAATTTTTAAGAACAAAGCTATAAAAGATTTTTGGAAACAGTTAGAAGAAAAAAATAGTGTTTTCATTGTATGTGGGAAATTACCATATACCAAAGTTATTCCCGTTGGAGATTATGCGGGATACTTATCCCAGAAAGATGTAGATGCTGCTATGAAGGTAAATGCATCCTTCTTTATTATGGATAGCTTTGATTGCGCCAGTGTTTTTGATCATGTTGGGAAAATATTTGGTCTATGTGTGAAAGATGGAGTTGTGATGAATCCGCCATTGTATCAGAGAGAAGCATTTTTAGTAAAGAGAGATGGCTCCGTTACAATTAAAGAATTAGATGTCAAAGATTTGGAAATTGAAATTCATGGACAGAGATTTCAAAACGGTCATAATGCCACTATTTATACTAGATTTGAAACTTCAAAAACACCAGCCAGTCCAGATAAAAAAATAGTAGTTGTTGGGAGAAAAGTAGTTGCAGTAAAGGAAAAAGGTGAGATTGTTGTCCCTGCTTCCGGATTTGTTTTAAGTATTTTTGAACACGAAGAAGAAAGCGTGAAAATTTCTCCTGGATATGAGGTTACATATCATGGTCTGGAAGATATTCAATTTGGTATTCAGGTTGGAAATAGTATTATAAGAGAGGGAAAGAAAACAAAAGAGTTTATTTCTAAGTTTTATAATATTCGTAAACTTGAGAAAAAACCTTATCCTCCAAGCCTATATCCAATGGATTTCGATAATGGAAGAGCTGCTCGAATTGCTCTGGGGTGCGATGAAAATAATGAACCTGTTTTATTTTGGGCGGAAGGTGCAGGAAAATTACATTATCAGAAAGGTGTAGATAGTACTGGTGCCAGTTTGAAAGAAATGGCACAGATTGCCAAAGATTTAGGAATGGTTAATGCTGTAAACTTAGATGGTGGTGGATCGGCGCAGATATTACTTGAAAATAAGAGAAGTTTAAGAATATCGGATAGAAATAAGCAGGATAATTCAGATGCGGAGAGATTGATTCCTATGGGATTAATTCTTCGATAGTAAATGAAAATAAAGATAGAGATGAGGATATAAGATGAAAAAATACGTAGATTATATAACAGATATTACATGCCAGCTTTTGGCAATTGATAGTCCAACCGGTTATACAAGAAATGCGGCTGAATTTATTATGGAAGAATATAAAAAGATGGGATACAATCCTAAAATGACCGTAAAAGGATGTGTACTAGTAGATATTGCTGGTAAAAATAAGGATAACGGAATTGTATTAGCGGCTCATACAGATACCTTGGGTGCTATGGTGTCAGAAATAAAATCCAATGGTAATTTAAAAGTAACCCCACTTGGTGGAATGAATCCTAATAATGCAGAAGCAGAAAATTGTAGAATCATTACACGTTTTGATGGAACTTATGAAGGAACTTTTCAATTAAACAATGCATCCATTCATGTAAATGCAGATTACAATGATACAAAACGTAAATATGTGGATATGGAAGTGGTTCTTGATGAAGTTGTTAGTTCTAAAGAGGATACAGAAAAGCTTGGCATTATGGTGGGGGACATCGTATGCTTTGATCCTAGAACAACGATAACTGAAAAGGGATATATTAAGAGTCGCTTTTTGGATGATAAGTTAAGTGTAGGGATATTGCTTGGATACGCGAAATTTCTTAAGGAAAATAATGTGGAATTGGAAAATCGTCAATATCATTATATAACGGTATATGAGGAAGTAGGGCACGGGGGAGCGGCTTCCATTCCACAAGGTGTTACAGAGATGATTTCTGTAGATATGGGATGTGTAGGGGAAGGATTAAGTTGCGATGAGCATATGGTATCCATCTGTGTAAAAGATTCCCGTGGACCATACAATTATGATGTGGTAACAGGATTAGTGAAAGCTGCTAAAGATAATAACATAAATTTTGCTTTGGATGTTTATCCGTTCTATGGTTCCGATGTAGATACAGCATTAGAAGCCGGATATGATATTCGTCATGGATTAATAGGTGCAGGAGTATATGCATCCCATGGCTATGAAAGAAGTCATAAGGATGGAGTAGAGAATACTTTGAAACTCTTGGTAGCTTATTGCAAATAATATAAAAGAGGGAGAATGTTAATTCTCCCTCAATGCATTTATCAATTCCCGTCTCAAATTCAGTACTTGACTAACGTGATAATTGGTTACAATATCCAATTCCGTAGGTTCGTCTAAAACACGTTGATCTTTGGGATTGGCACCATTTCTTTCCAAACGTTCTTTGTTATAAGGATTTAAAATACCCGGAAACGAGAGACTGCTTAAAATTTCTAAATGAAGTACAAGTTGTCTTGCTTTTTCTTCACAATCTAAAAGAGTAGACAAGTCATTTTTTTGTTTTTTTAAACGAAAGAGAAGCTTTTGGTCAGAAAAAATCTTTAAACCATGCTCAATCTCATCTAAAGAATGTACCATTTTATTTACATTGGGAAGATTTTCGTCTCCATCAAACATATCTTCAAGGTATAAAATCAACTCTCGATCCAAACGATGAATGGTATTGCGAATCTGTTTGCTGTTATCATAAGGAAAGATAAACAGATTAATAAGCATACCAATGAAAAGTCCTATGGCAGTGTCCCAGATACGTTC
The DNA here is from genome assembly GCA_017555455.1 of Lachnospiraceae bacterium. Classification (GTDB taxonomy): domain Bacteria; phylum Bacillota; class Clostridia; order Lachnospirales; family Lachnospiraceae; genus SFDP01. The sequence continues at coordinate 451 of JAFZGJ010000185.1, read as the reverse complement.
TATAGCATAAATAAAAGGTGTTGTAGAAGTTAAATTACAAATGGTAACAACCACAATACAAGCCAGGGTGGGAGAGATTTTTAAACGTAAGAGATTGTAAAAAGTAATGACAATAATAATACCTATTCCGGATGCTAACAAGGGATGCATATGGAAAGAAAGTAAAAGAACTCCCGCAAAAACACCGAAAAGAACCCCTGCAATTTGAGAAAAGCAGGATTCTAAGGATTCTTTAAAGGTGGCACCCATGGCAGATAAGGCACCAATGGTAGCAAAAATTAAGTTAGAGGTACTGGAACCATAGAAAGATACCATAACAATGGATAAGGTTACGGCGAAAGCTGTTTTTAAGGTTCTGGGACCGATTCGTAGTTTAGAGTACTTTATAAACATTTATCCAAAAACTCCTTAGTAAATGATTTTATAATTACATTATATTGGGAGATTGTTT
>JAFZGJ010000184.1 GCA_017555455.1 Lachnospiraceae bacterium | reverse complement strand
TGAAGCAGATATCGGGTTCATGGGGCCGGAATCTACTATTTACACTTATCAGGGCGGAATGGAAGATTATGCTGTGAATTTTGCCCAGTTAACACAAAGAGCAGGTAACTTTGTTGTAGGTAGAGAAAAAGACGATGATTTTAAAATTACAGATTTAAAAGGTAAAAATGTATTGGCGGGAAGAGCAGGCGGTATGCCACAGATGGTATTTGAGTATATTTTAAAGAAACATGGTCTTAATCCTGCTACCGATTTAAATATGGATCAGAGTATTGACTTTGGTTCTACGGCAGCCGCCTTTTCCGGTGGTCAGGGAGAATACTCTGTAGAATTTGAACCTCACGCCACTGCCTTAGAACAAAAAGGGGACGGATATGTATTGGCATCTTTAGGGGAAGAATCCGGTTATGTGCCATACACCGCCTTTAGTGCCAGAAAAAGTTATATAGAAGAACATCCTGAAATTATCGAAAGCTTTACAAAAGCATTGCAAAAAGGTATGGAATATGTAAACAGCCATTCGGCAGAAGAAGTGGCAAAAGTTATTAAGCCACAATTTGAAGAAATGGAAGAGGTTGCGTTGACCACAATTATCAAGCGATACCAGGCACAGGATACCTGGAAAACGGATTTGGTATTTACCCAAGAGGCCTTTGATTTGTTGCAGGATATTTTGCTGGATGCAGGAGTAGTACAGAACACTGTGCCATATGAAGATTTGGTAAATACTGAGTATGCAATGAAGGTAAAATAAGAATTCTTAAATTCCCATAAATTGCTTTCCTAAAATCCTAAGTCATGATATAATTTTAGACAATAATAAATTGAATATATAAATATATTCTTTTGTTGGAAGAGAAATAATAGGATACTAGGAGGATATTATCATGGGATTTTTTTCAAAGCAGTTTGCCAGTGTAATTGAATGGAATGAAAATAACGAAGGTACACTTTTCTGGAAATTCCAAAGTGATGAGATAAAAAAGGATTCCCGTTTGATTGTTCGTCCGGGGCAGGATGCCATTTTCTTATATAATGGTGTTGTGGAAGGTGTTTTTGAAAAAGAAGGAAATTACGAAGTGGAATCTGAGATTATTCCTTTTTTAACTACTTTAAAAAGTTTTAAATTTGGTTTTAACACACCACTCCGTGCAGAAGTTCTTTTTATTAATACCAAGGAAATATTAGTAAAATGGGGAACTAAGAATGCAATCAATTTACAGGCACCGGGACTTCCGGGTGGAATGCCAATCCGTGCTTTTGGTACGTTCAGCTGTAAGGTTGGTGATTACAATGTATTAATTGATAAATTAGCAGGAATTAAGCAAACTTACACTGTGGAGAATCTAAAAGAACGTATTATTACAGACTTGAATCCAATGCTTATGAGTTGGATTGGCAAAGAAGGAAGAGATATGTTTAATCTTCAGATGGATGCAGGAAAAATAGGTGACGGCATCTGTGAAGAATTGAACCGCGAAATGAGCGAACTTGGTATTGCCATTACAAACTTTACTATCGAAAGTTTCTCTTATCCGGAAGAAATCAAGAAAATGCAGGAAAAGGCTGCAGCACAGGCAATGATTGGTGATGTAAATAAATATCAGCAGATTGCTATGGCAGATTCCTTTGGAAAAGGCGGCAACGGCGGTGGTATGATGGGTGACATGGTAGGACTTCAGATGGGTATGGCTATGGGACAGCAGATGGTAAACCAGATGAATATGAATAACCAGATGAACATGGGAGGTCAGATGTATGGTCAGCCCAACATGAATATGGGAGGTCAGCAGGGTGCTGGCGGTGCGGTTCCTAAATTCTGTCCTAACTGCGGAACACCAACAAATGGTTCCAGATTCTGCGGAAACTGTGGAAATAAATTAGCATAAAAGAAATTGTGACAAAAAGCCTTGCTTTCGCAGGGCTTTTTCTTAGGAGATTAAAATGAGCAAATACGATACATTAAATGCCTGTCAGAAAGAGGCGGTTTTTCATACTGAAGGTCCTCTTCTGATTTTGGCCGGAGCAGGTTCAGGAAAAACCCGTGTGATTACTCATAGAATTGCATATTTAATAGAAGAAATGGGGGTACGCCCATGGAATATCCTTGCCATTACCTTTACCAATAAGGCAGCGGCAGAGATGCGGACCAGAGTAGATGATATTGCCGGATTTGGTTCCGACCAGATTTGGGTATCTACCTTTCATTCCATGTGTGTAAGAATTTTACGCCGTCATAGTGACAGATTGGGATTTGACACCAGTTTTACAATTTATGATACGGATGACCAGAAAACAGTTATGAAAGAGGTTTGTAAAAAACTGGAAATTGATACAAAGCAAATGAAGGAAAGAACTCTTATGGGAGCCATTTCCAAGGCAAAGGATGAACTTATTTCACCGGAAGAATTTGCTTTAAATGCTATGGGTGACTACAAACAGCAGAAAGTTGCGGCTGTTTATAAAGAATATCAGGAGGCATTAAAGAAAAACAATGCCATGGATTTTGATGATTTGATTGTAAAGACCGTGGAACTTTTCAAAAACTGTCCTGAGATTTTGGAAAATTACCAGGAACGTTTTCAATATATTTGTGTGGACGAATATCAGGATACCAATACAGCGCAATTTGAGTTGGTAAGGCTTTTGGCAGGAAAATACCGCAATTTATGTGTGGTAGGTGATGACGATCAGTCTATTTATAAGTTCCGTGGTGCCAATATTAGCAATATTTTGGATTTTGAAAAAGTATTTTCCGATGCAAGAGTGATTAAATTGGAGCAGAACTACCGTTCTACCCAAAACATTCTGGATGCAGCCAATGCGGTTATAAAAAACAATCTGGAACGAAAAGAAAAGTCGCTTTGGACCAATCAGGGTGAAGGGGAAAGACTTCATTACAGACAGTTTGATACAGCCTTTGAAGAAGCGGAATATATCGCCTTTGATATTTTGAAAAAAAGAAGAAATCAGGATGCAGATTATGGGGATTGCGCGATTCTTTACAGAACCAATGCTCAGTCCCGTATTTTAGAAGAGCGTTTTGTAAGGGAAGGTATTCCTTATGAATTGGTAGGTGGAACCAACTTCTATGCCAGAAAAGAAATCAAAGATATGTTGGCATATTTGAAGACCATTGATAACGGAAAAGATGATTTGGCGGTAAAACGAATCATTAACATTCCGAAACGTGGTATCGGTGCTGCTACGTTGAATAAAGTACAGGATTATGCAGATGAGGAAAATATAAGCTTTTTCGATGCGATGTGTCAGGCGGACCGGATTTATACTTTGGGAAAAAGTGGTGTAAAATTAGCGCCTTTTGTAAATATGATTCAGGTTTTCAGAAGTAAAGTGAAAGTATATGGCTTGAAGAAATTAATGGAAGATATCTTAGAAACCACAGGCTATATTGAATACTTAAAAGAAACTGAAGAGGAAGATGCAGAAGACAGAATCGACAACATTAATGAGTTGATTACCAAGATTGCTGTTTATGAAGAAAGCCACGAAGAACCATCTTTAAGTGAGTTTTTGGAAGAAGTAGCTTTAGTGGCGGACGTGGATAAGTTAAAAGAAGATGATAACAGAGTACTTTTAATGACCCTTCACAGTGCGAAAGGTCTGGAATTTCCGCACGTCTACCTGGCAGGAATGGAAGACGGAATTTTTCCAAGCTATATGACCATTATGGACGAAGATCCTACTGCTATTGAGGAAGAACGAAGACTGGCATATGTTGGAATTACCCGTGCTATGAAGGATTTGACCCTTACCAGTGCCAGAATGCGAATGATCCGCGGAGAAACACAGTACAATCCGGTAAGCCGTTTTGTGAGAGAGATTCCCGGTCATTTCATGGACAACCGTCCATCTCCGGTACCTAAAAAGGAAGTGGTTTATAAAGAAGATTCTGCGGAACGCTTGTCCTTTAAATCAAAGCCTTTTGGTATGACGGGACAGACTCAGGATGTGAGTTTCTTATCCTCCGGCATGGGGGCTACCAGAAGTACTAACATGACCTTTGCAAAGCCTAAAGCAGTAGTAAAACCAAAGGCAACGGCTTTGGAAAATAAACCATTTATTGCCAAAGGTATTGCTGCAGGCGGACTTAGCAAAGGAGTACCAACAAGTCAAGGATTGGATTATGGTGTTGGTGACAGAGTAAAACATATTAAGTTTGGAGAAGGAACGGTCAAAAATATTGAATCAGGTCCAAGAGACTATCAAGTTACTATAGAATTTGACGGAGTAGGGCAGAAAGTGATGTATGCTGCTTTTGCAAAGTTAAAAAAGATTTAGTTATATATTAATTAGAAATGGTTAAAATACTTAAAAAATATTTTTTTATATGTAGTAAATTTAATAAAAAAGTGGTATCATAAGTTTAAGTATTTTAGGAAAGAAGGTACAAGTATGAATAAGATTGATGAAATTTTAGAAATTGTAAAAGGCAATGTTGTAAAAAAAGAAGAAAAGAAAACCTGCCCTATGGTATGGATTTTAGCCATTGTTGGTGCAGTAGTGGCCGTTGCAGCGATTGCCTATGCTGTGTATCGTTATTTTAATGCAGAAGTAGAAGAAGAGTTGGAAGACGATTTTGATGAAGACTTCGATGATGATTTCTTTGAAGATGAAGAATCTGATCCAATTATTATTCCAAAACAGGAGCCTGAAACAGCAGAAGAAACACCTGTTGAAGAAACTACAGAAGAATAAAAAATAAAAAAGTAGAGGGCTGTTGTAAACGCAACAGCCTTTTTTATGGAGATAAGGGATGAAAAAAGGACAAACATATACAGGAATTGTAGAAAGAGTAGATTTTCCAAATAAGGGAATTGTTATCGTAGATACTGTTTTGGAAGATGACACGGTTAAAAAAGAGCAGTGCGTGGTAAAGAATAGCCTTCCGGGACAGAAAGTATCCTTTATGGTAAATAAAATCAGAAAAGGAAAGGCGGAAGGACGTTTGCTGAACATAGAAGAATGTTCTGCCTTGGAATCAGGAAGTCCATGTCCTCATTTTGGAGTGTGTGGCGGATGTACTTATATATCCCTGCCTTATGAAGAACAGTTGAAAATCAAAGAAGCACAGATTAAAAAGCTGTTAAGTAATTGTCTGGATGGAAAACAAAAGAAATATATTTTTGAAGGTATTAAAGGAAGTCCGGCGGTATATGAATACCGTAATAAAATGGAATTTTCTTTTGGTGATGAAATAAAGGATGGCCCTCTTTCTTTGGGAATGCACAAGAGAGGAAGCTTTTATGATGTTGTATCTGTAGAAAATTGTCAAATTGTAGACGAAGATTACAGAACTGTTTTAAAGATCACTCAGGATTTCTTTAAGGACAAAAATCTGTCTTTTTATCATCGACTTCGTCATGAGGGATATTTAAGACATCTGTTGGTTCGTAAAGCGGTAAAAACAGGAGAGATTCTGATTGCACTGGTAACTACAACCCAAAGAGAAGAAATGATAAAACCGGAAGATATTAATATAGAAGAAATAGATATCAATACTCTTGCAAAGGATATCATAAAGGCGGAAGAAACTATGCTTAACACATGGAAGGAACAGCTTTTGACGGCTGATCTGAAAGGAAAAATAGCAGGGATTCTTCATATCCAGAATGATTCTTTAGCAGATGTGGTAAAAAGCGACCGTACCAATGTTTTATATGGCCAGGATTATTTCTATGAAGAATTGTTGGGATTGAAATTTAAAATTTCTACCTTTTCCTTCTTCCAGACTAACTCCCTTGGGGCGGAAGTGTTATATCAGACTGCCAGAGAGTATATTGGAGATTTGGGAACTTCCAATGAGGATGGTACACCGGACAAGATTGTTTATGATTTATACAGTGGTACCGGAACTATCGCCCAGTTAATGGCACCTGTAGCCAAGAAAGTTATCGGAGTAGAAATTGTGGAAGAAGCCGTAGAAGCGGCAAAGAAAAATGCAGATCTAAACGGACTTACTAATTGCGAATTTATTGCAGGTGATGTGCTGAAAGTATTAGACAACATTGAAGAAAAACCGGATTTCATTATTTTAGATCCACCACGCGATGGTATTCATCCAAAAGCATTGGAGAAGATTATTGACTATGGCGTAGAACGTTTAATTTATGTCAGCTGTAAACCAACCAGTTTGGTCCGTGATTTAGAAGTGTTCTTAGAAAGAGGATACAGGGTAGACCGTGCCGTAGCCGTAGACCAGTTCCCTTGGACGGCAAACTGTGAAACTATCGCGCTTTTGTCGAAAAATCATGATGCAGACAAAGAGAAGCCGGGTTTTGTTTACCGTGAAGAAGATATTCCGGAGTGCGAATGTATTTATGGATAAAAATTTTCGCGAATATTTCCACTTGCACATAGATAGAATTTAGTGTATAAGTGTAAATAGTTTGACGGAAAACTTAAAAGTGCCGTCATCGATAAGGGGAAAAAGAAATGGCAAAATATTTAGTGATTGTGGAATCACCGGCAAAAGTAAAAACCATTAAGAAATTTTTAGGCGCAAATTATGAAGTTATGGCAAGTAACGGACATGTCCGTGACCTTCCAAAGAGCCGCCTGGGAATTGATGTGGAAAATGACTATGAGCCTAAGTACATTACTATCCGTGGCAAAGGAGATATTCTGGCAGCCCTTCGTAAAGAAGTGAAAAAGGCAGACAAGATTTATCTTGCAACCGACCCGGACCGCGAAGGAGAAGCAATTTCCTGGCATTTATATGAAGCATTAAAACTTGCAGAGAAAAAAGTATACCGTATTACGTTTAACGAGATTACTAAAAATGCGGTTAAGGAATCCTTGAAAAATGCAAAAGAAATAGACATGAATCTGGTAGATGCCCAACAGGCAAGACGAGCATTGGACAGAATGGTGGGATATCGGATTTCACCGGTTCTTTGGGCAAAAGTAAAAAGAGGTTTAAGTGCAGGACGAGTTCAGTCTGTAGCACTTCGTATTATCTGTGATAGAGAAGATGAAGTAAATGCATTTATTCCGGAAGAATACTGGACTCTGGATGCTACCTTGAGAGCAGAAGGAGAAAAGAGAACCATGACTGCAAAATATTATGGAAGTCATGGAAAGAAAATAGCTTTAAAGAATAAAGATGAAGTAGAAGCTGTGAAACAGCAGGTACAAAAAGCAACCATGGTAGTGGAAGAAGTAAAAAAAGGAGAAAGAAGCAAAAAGGCTCCTTTGCCGTTTACTACTTCTACCTTACAACAGGAAGCCAGCAAGGTGTTGAATTTTTCTACACAGAAAACCATGCGTCTGGCACAGCAATTGTACGAAGGTGTAGATATTAAAGGAAATGGTACTGTAGGTATTATCACTTATTTGCGTACGGATTCCACCCGTATTTCTGACGAAGCAGTGGCGCAGGCAAAGGACTATATTACAAAACAGTATGGTGAAAAGTATGCTACTGTAACAGAAGACGGAAAACAGAATAAAAAGAAAATTCAGGATGCCCACGAAGCAATCCGTCCGACTGATATTTCCAGAACACCACAGGAAATTAAGGATTCTCTTTCCAGAGACCAATTCCGTCTGTACCAGTTGATTTGGAAGCGTTTTGTAGCAAGCCGTATGACAGATGCGATATATGAAACTGTATCGGTAAAAATTAGCGCTGAAGAACACAAGTTTACCATGTCAGCTAACAAAATTAAGTTTGAAGGTTTTCGAAGCGTATATATTCAGGAAGAGGACGAAAAAGAACAAGCTAACGTTTTGTTGAAAAATTTGGAAAAAGGGGATGTGCTGAAGCTGGAAGATCTGGAAGCGAAGCAGCATTTTACCCAACCACCGGCCCGCTATACAGAGGCTTCTTTAGTACGGGCATTGGAAGAATTGGGAATTGGACGACCAAGTACCTATGCCCCTACCATTACCACTATTTTAGCAAGAAGATATATTATTAAGGAAAATAAAAATCTTTATGTAACAGAGCTGGGAGAAGTGGTAAATCAAATGATGAAGGAAGCTTTTCCAACCATTGTGGATGTGAATTTTACTGCTAATTTGGAAACGTTGCTGGACGGTGTGGAAGAAGGAATTGTAAAATGGAAAACCATTATTGCCAACTTTTACCCGGATTTAGAGGAAGCGGTACAAAAGGCAGAAAAGGAACTGACAGAGGTTAAAGTGAAAGAAGAACTTTCCGGGGAAGAGTGTGAACTGTGTGGTCGACCTATGTATATTAAATATGGACCTCACGGACGTTTCCAAGCTTGTTCCGGGTTCCCGGATTGCCGCAATACCAAACCGTATTTTGAAAAAATCGGAATTGAATGTCCGAAGTGTGGAAAAGATGTGGTATTGAAGAAAACCAAAAAAGGAAGAAAATATTTTGGCTGCATTGATAATCCGGAATGTGATTACATGGTATGGCAGAAACCTTCCAAGGTAAAATGTGAAAAATGCGGTGATCTTCTTTTGGAAAAAGGCAATAAATTAGTCTGTCCAAATGAGGAATGTGGAAACGTTGTAGAAAAGAAAAGTTAAATTTCTTAAATTTACAGAAAATTCATTCAAAAGATTGAAGTTTTGCAAAAAGTGTGCTACAATCATTCTATATATAAGGGATTCTTTGGAGTAATCAGATGGAGGAAGGATATGAGTAGTATACAACTTTTGGACAAAACCAGAAAAATTGGTGAATTATTACACAATAATAATTCCAGTAAGGTAGTGTTTAATGATATCTGTCGTGTTATGAAGGAAATATTAGGTTCCAATGTAATGGTTATCAGTCGCAAGGGTAAGGTTTTGGGCGTGGATTATGCGCCGGGAGTAGAAGCTATTAAAGAGATGCTGTGTGACAATGTTGGCGATTTTATTGATAATCAGTTAAATGACAGAATGTTAGCTGTACTTTCAACCAAAGAAAATGTGAATCTGGCTACTTTAGGTTTTGAAAATATTGATTTTGGAAAATATTCAGCCATTATTGCACCCATTGAAATTGCCGGAGAACGTTTGGGAACCTTGTTCTTATACAAATCAGGACAGTTTTACGATATAGATGATATTATTCTTTGTGAATACGGAACTACGGTAGTAGGTTTAGAGATGTTACGTGCTGTAAATGAAGAAAGTGCGGAGGAAAGCAGAAAAGTATCCGTAATTAATTCGGCTATCGGAACCTTATCTTACTCCGAAATGGAGGCTATTGTCCATATTTTTGAAGAGCTGGATGGTATGGAAGGAATCCTGGTGGCGAGCAAGATTGCAGACAGAGTAGGAATTACCAGAAGTGTAATTGTAAATGCACTACGTAAGTTTGAAAGTGCGGGAGTAATTGAATCCAGAAGTTCAGGGATGAAAGGAACTTATATCAAAGTGTTGAATGATTCCGTATATGAAGAAATTGATAAACTAAAGGATAAGATAAAAAAAGGGTAAAGGATTACCTTAATAAATAGAAAAGCACCCCATGGATGGAGCATAAGTGTTTCCAACGTGGGGTGCTTTTTTGTGATTTTTGGAGAAAATTGTAATAAATATTTGTAAAAAAAATATCCTAAAAAAACTTGTTATTTTATTGAAAAGTAATATAATAAGATATAATGCATAAAATAGGTATATTATTGGGAATAGTATACGGAAGAAAAATGGAGGTTAATTATGTTTGACTCAGGTGCATTCAATTATATTAACGTTTTAGACAAAGCAGCAGACGCATCATGGATTAGAAATGAAGCTATTTCTAATAACATTGCTAATGTAAATACACCGGGATATAAAAGACAGGATGTGAATTTTGAAGAACAGCTTCGCAAGGCCATGAAGAATTCACGTTATACTTCTATTGACGAAAGAGTAGCTAAGGTTGATTTGGAACGACTGAATCCTATTACTTATAGGGATCATGCTACATTATCTTATAGATTAGATGGAAATAATGTGGATATAGATACTGAAAACGTGGAACTTGCATCTAATCAGATTCGTTATCAAGGATTGACAGACAGTATTTCAAAACATTTTGAAGGTTTGCAGCTTGTAATGAAATAAGGGGGATTGAGTTATGGGAATGTTTGATTCTTTTGATATAAATGCAACCGGTATGACGGCACAGAGATTTCGTATGGATATCATTTCTCAGAATGTTGCCAATGCCAATACTACAAGAACCAGTGATGGGTCTCCTTATGTTAGAAAAGTGGTAACCTTTACAGAAAAAGATACCCAGACGCCATTTCATCATGTGTTGAATAGAGAAAAAGATCGTTATTCCGGAAAAGGAGTAAAGATTAATGGTGTTTATGAAGATAGGGAAACAGAAATGAATATGGTTTATGATCCGTCCCATCCGGATGCAGATGAGAATGGATATGTAACTTATCCTAATGTAAATATTATTACAGAAATGACTAACCTGATTGATGCCAGTCGTAGTTATGAGGCTAATGCCACGGCATTTAATGCAAGTAAGACGATAGCAATGCAGGGATTAAATTTAGGAAAATAACTTAATTTGAAGGAGTACATATAAATGGATATCGCATCATTATATAGTGTAAATTCCAATATGATTGCTGAATCTTTAAAAACTCAGCATGCAGCAGGAATGACAAGTACAACTGTGGGAGACAGTGAGGAATTTTCTGGTATTTTAAATGCGGCAATGGAGAATATTAAGACCACCAATGCCTATATATCGGAAAAAGAGAATCAGGAATTAAAATTTGCTTTGGGAGAAACTGACAATACCCATGACCTGCTTGTTGCACAGATGAAATCATCTACAGCATTACAATACACCGTGGCGTTAAGAGACAAGTTCTTGGAAAGTTATAAAGAACTCATGAATATGCAAATTTAGAGACAGGTAAGGTACAATGGCAGATAGATTAAAAGAGATTCCGGCCAAAATAATGGAATGGTGGAATAAATATACATCAAAACAAAAAACGATTATAATATCCATAGCTGCAGGGGTAGTCTTAGCTTTGGCAATTCTGGTTACGGTATTAACCAGACCGCAGTATGAACTTTTGGTAACCTGTGATTCAACCAAAGAGTCATCTGCGATTATTGAGTTGCTGGAGGGAGCTTCGCCTGCCATTGACTATATCTATTCCGAGGACGGATACCAGATTAAAGTCGAAAAGAGTCAGATTGGACAGGCAAATGTATTGTTGGGTGCCAACAACATTCCTACCACAAGAATGACTATTACGGATGTTACCCAGGGTGGTTTAAGTACCACAGAATCTGACAAAATAAAATTGTATAAGGCATACATGGAAGAAATGTTGGAAGCAGATTTGGAGAGTATGGAAAATATCAACTCTGCCAATGTTGATTTACATATTCCGGAAGATAATGGAACTATGATTGCCCAGAATGAAGATGCTTCTGCGGCAATTATGTTGGAATTAAATGATGCTTTGACAAATGATCAGGCAGCCAACATTGCCCAGTATGTGAAGACCTCTTTGGGAAATGAGAAGATTCAGACAATTACCATTATTGATAATGAAGGGAATTTGTTGTTCTCAGGTGATGATACCAGTTCCATTACGGGAGCAGCCAACAGTCAGTTTACGGTAAAACAGCAGACAGAAGCAGTATTACAAAGTAATATTAAAAAAGTGTTGCTGGGAACCAATGAGTATAATTTGGTGGAAGTCTCCAGCAATCTGGAATTGGATTTTTCCAGTGTAGAAGAAACTGAACATTTATTTTATGCTCCTGAAGGACAAACACAAGGGGTATTAAGTCATGAAGATATTTATGAATCCGAAGCTACGGGAGGAGTCAGCGGAGTACCGGGAACCGACTCCAACAATCAGGATAATACGGATTATGTAATTCCGGATTATGAAAGCAGCAGCTCCAGTGTGTCGGAAATTTCCAGAGATTATCTTCCAAATGAAAAGGTTACTCTTACTAAGATTCCGGCAGGACTTGTAAAATACAACAATTCTTCCGTTTCTGTAGCAGCGATTAAATACAGAGTATTAAAAGAAGAGGATGCCAAGAATCAAGGGTTGTTAGATGGAATTACCTGGGATGAATACAAGGCTGCAAATCAAGAAAGAACTAAGTTGGAAGTGGACGAAGATTTGGTGGATTTAGTAGCAAAAGCATCAGGCATCAGCAGTGAAAATATTTCCTTTATTGCTTATGAAGAGCCAATGTACATTGATGCAGAAAAGAGTCCTGTTACAGGAACCGATATTCTGCAGATTGTGTTAATTGTTCTGATTTTAGGTTTACTTGCGTTTGTGATTTTCAGAAGTATGAGAAGCGAAAAGGTTGTAGTAGAAGAAGAAGAGGTTTCTGTAGAGAGCCTGTTACAGTCTACACCTGAAGATGCATTGGAAGAATTAGAAGTTGAAACAAAATCAGAAACCAGAAAATTGATTGAAAAATTTGTAGACGAAAATCCGGAAGCAGCAGCGAACTTGCTTCGTAACTGGTTAAACGAGGACTGGGGAATGTAACATATAAACCCGGTAAGATAGGGAGGAAAAAGTATGGCACGTATGGGCGAAGATAAGATGTCCGGACTTCAAAAGTCAGCAATTTTATTGATTGCTTTGGGACCGGAAAAATCGGCCAATATTTTTAAACATTTAAAAGAAGATGAAATTGAAGAATTAACCTTGGAAATTGCCAATACAAGAAGTATTACTCCTCAGATTAAAGAAGGAATTATTGAAGAATTTTATCAGGTTTGTCTGGCACAGCAGTATATCGCAGAAGGTGGTATCGGATATGCCAAAGAACTTTTGGAAAAAGCTTTGGGTGCAGAAAAAGCTATGTCTGTTATCGGAAAGTTAACAGCATCTTTGCAGGTAAAACCTTTCGAATTTGTGCGTAAAACAGATGCATCCCAGTTGTTAAACTTTATTCAGGATGAACATCCACAGACCATAGCACTTATTTTATCTTATCTTTCACCGTTGCAGGCATCCATGATTATTTCAGCTCTGCCGCCGGAACGTCAGGCAGATGTTGCAAAGCGTGTGGCAATGATGGATAGAACCAGCCCGGATATTATTAAAGAAGTAGAAAAGATTTTGGAATCTAAGTTGGCAAACCTTGTAAACCAGGATTACACCATTATTGGCGGTGTGGATGCAGTAGTTGAAATTTTAAATGCTGTAGACCGTGGTACAGAAAAACATATTATGGAAACATTAGAAATTGAAGAACCTGAATTGGCAGATGAAATCCGTAAGAAGATGTTCGTATTCGAAGATATTCTGTTATTGGACGACCGTTCTATTCAGCGTGTACTTCGTGATGTGGATAACAACGACCTGGCAATTGCATTGAAAGGTGCTAATGAACAGGTACAGACCGCAATCTTCAACAACTTATCAAAACGTTTGTCTGCGATGATCAGGGAAGACATGGAATACATGGGTCCGGTTCGTATGAAAGACGTAGAAGAAGCACAGCAGAAGATTGTAAACATTATCAGAAAACTGGAAGATTCGGCAGAAATTGTTATTTCCAGAGGTGGAGGAGACGAAATTGTTGTCTAAGAATCTGATTAAGGCAAATCAGTTTGTCTTAAAAGAAAAAGAGCCTGTTGTGGTAGATACCAATGAATTGGTGGCAAAAAGAATAAGTCTAATTTTTCCTGAATTCGGCGGAGAGAAACCACAGGGTTTCCAATCCGGTTTAAATGCACCGGAAATAGATCCTTATTATGAGGCAGATCCTTTGGCAGGAACGGAATTTGAGGCTTTACTTGAAGATATTCCGACGGAACCTGTATATACAGGACCTACACCGGAAGAATTGATAGCGCAGGCTCAGGCAGAAATTGATGAAATGCGTAAAGAAGCGGAAAAAAATATTTCTTTTTTGAAAAAGCGTTCCATGGAGGAAGGCAGACAGCAAGGATATGAAGAGGGAAAACATCAGGCAATGATGGAACTGGAAGAAGCTAAGAGAGACTTGCAGATGCAGGCAGAAGCTATGGAACAGCAGTACCAGACTCTTATAGATGAATTGGAACCTAAATTTATTCAAACCCTGACAGGAATTTATGAAGAGATTTTTAAAGTGGATTTGAAGGATTATAAAAAGATTCTGATGCATGTAATTACCAATACCATCCGTCAGACAGAAGGTTCCAAAGATTTTTTAGTACATATTAGCAAAGCTGATTATGAAAAGGTTATGGCACAAAAAGAAACACTCATGAGTATGCTACCTTCTCAGGCCATTACCTTGGAGTTGATTGAGGATGCTACCTTGCGTGAAAATGAGTGTATGATTGAAACCGGCAGTGGGATTTATGATTGCGGAATCGGAACCCAGCTGGAAGAATTGACAAGAAAATTAAGACTTTTATCCTTTGAAGGATAGTTAAGGAAAGAAAATAGTGGAACTGACTATTAATTTTGATAAATACAATAAAATATTAGACCAATCACTAATTAAGAAAAAAGGAAAGATTGTAAATGTGGTTGGATTAACTTTAGAATCAGCGGGACCTGATGCAAAGTTAGGGGATGTTTGTTATATCTATCCTGAAGGAGAAGATGCAAAACCTATTTTAGCGGAGGTGGTAGGATTTAAAGAAGGAAAAACCCAGCTTATGCCTTATGATGTGACAGACGGCATCGGATTGGGAAATATAGTGGAAAATACAGGGGAAACCTTAAAAGTATGGGTTGGACCGGAAGTCCTGGGGAAATGTTTGGATGGTTTGGGAAGACCTATCGATGGAACCAAGCTTTATAATGTTCAGGCATATCCTGTAGAAGCGCCTCCCCCGGACCCTATGAGTAGGGTGATTATTAACGAAGTTCTGCCATTGGGAGTTAAAGCGGTGGATGGATTAATTACTATCGGAAAAGGACAGAGAATCGGAATCTTTGCCGGTTCCGGTGTAGGTAAGTCCACCTTAATGGGAATGTTTGCACGTAATACCAAAGCGGACATTAACGTAATTGGTCTCATTGGTGAACGAGGACGAGAAGTAAGAGAATTCATTGAGCGGGATTTGGGTGAAGAAGGTATGAAACGTTCTGTTGTAGTAGTAGCTACTTCAGACCGTCCGGCTTTGGAAAGAAATAAAGCAGCTAAAACCGCAACGGCTATTGCGGAATATTTTAGGGATCAGGGAAAAGACGTGCTTTTGATGATGGACTCTTTGACCCGTTTTTCCATGGCACAAAGAGAAATTGGGCTTGCCAATGGAGAACCTCCTGTATCCCGTGGTTATCCGCCAAGTGTATATGCGGAAATGCCGAAGTTGCTGGAAAGAGCCGGAAATGGTGAGATAGGATCCATTACCGGTCTTTATACCGTGTTGGTAGATGGTGACGATTTTAATGAACCAATTACTGATACTGCCAGAAGTATTCTGGATGGTCATATTATGCTTAGTAGAAAATTAGGTCATAAAAATCACTATCCTGCCATTGATATTTTACAAAGTATTTCCCGTTGTATGAGTCAGATTGCAGCCGGAGAACATAAAAAGATGGCAGGTAAACTGAAAAATGTTATGGCAACCTATAACGAGGCGGAAGATTTAATTAATATTGGTGCCTATAAACGAGGAAGTAATCCATCCATAGATTATGCTATTGATAAAATTGAAGCTGTAAATCAATTTTTATGTCAGGATGTCTATGAAAAAGTTGCATTTGAAGAAAGTGTGGAGCGGCTGAAAGCCTTATTTGAAGATTAATTTGTTTGGAGAACCTGATGGCAAAATTTATATATCGGATGCAAAATATCTTAAATATCAAATATAAATTAGAAGATCAGGCAAAGACGGAATTTATGCTTGCAAATCGGGTGTTGCGGGAAGAAGAGGAAAAACTTCAAGTCCTCAAAGAAAGAAAATTTGGTTATGAAGAAACTGTCCGTCAACTTTTAAGACAGCATCTTGAAGTGGACAGAATCAAAGAAAACCAGGAAGCCATTGTACGGATGGAAGAATTTATTATTGTACAGACTGCTTGTGTTAACGATGCAAAACGCCAGGTGGAAATAAAAGCGGCAAGATTAACAGAACTGATGCAGGAAAGAAAAGCACAGGAAAAGTTAAAAGAAAAAGCTTTTGAGAACTTCTTACAGGAGGAAAATGCAAAAGAAAGTAAAGAAATTGATGAATTAGTCAGCTTTACTTATGGAAGAAAGCAAAGAGAAGAATAGGAATTATGGCTGAAGAAAATATTTTAGAACAGGGATTAGATGCAAAAGCAATAAAAGAAGAACGCAAACGTTTGAAGGCAGAACAGAAAGCGCAGAGAAAAGAAGCTAAAATGCGTGCAAGAGAACTGGCAGAGCAGGAAGCAGAATTTGAACAGGGCGGAAGTAATATTCCGATCTTTTTAACAACGGTTGCTATTGTAGGAATCTGGCTTTTGATTTTGTGTGTATTAATTAAGCTGGATGTAGGTGGTTTTGGAAGTTCTGTGCTAACGCCTATTTTAAAAGATGTGCCGGTGGTAAATAAAATTCTTCCCAGTGAAACACCTCTTGGACAGGGGGGAGAAGAAGGTGAGGACGAATATGCCGGTTATACTAATTTGAAAGAAGCGGTAGAACAGATTAAATTATTGGAATTGCAGTTAGAACAGGAAGATTTAAAAAACAGTACTTTAGAAGATGAAAATGCCAAATTAAAAGAAGAAATCACCCGGTTGATGACCTTTGAAGCCAGTCAGGTAGAGTTTGAAAGAATAAAAACCGAATTTTACGAAGAAGTTATCTATGCAGAAAAAGGACCGGGAGCAGACGAGTATCAGAAATTTTACGAGAGTATGGATCCGGCAACAGCAGAGTTTTTGTATAAACAGGTAGTTGCAGAAACGGAAGAAAGCAAAGAAATTCAGGATTATGCGTTAGCTTATTCGGAAATGAAGCCAAAACAGGCAGCTGCAATTTTTGAAGCTATGGATAACAATTTGGATTTGGCAGCAAGAATTTTAAAGGAAATGACGGCTGAAGACAGGGGAAAAATCTTAGGAGTTATGGATGCGGGAATTGCAGCCAAACTGACGAAGATAATGGAACCGGATTCTTAATGGGAGGGTTCTTTTTGTCGATATACATTTTGAAGAAAGGAGGGGAAAACGATGAGTGGATTGATTTCAAATGCAAAGGCAAAAGTTTATTTTCCGGTAGAAGCAAGTAATGGTTCCAAAGTACAGGAAGTACAGAATGCAGACAGCTTTTCCAAGGTTTTTAATAAAACTCAGAAGGTAGAAGATACTTTGGGAAAAGAAAAAGCAGTAAAAGCGGATAATACAAAAGCTAAAGTGGAAAGTAATACAAAAACTGAAGATTCTGAGAGTATTCAGAATCATGCTAATATTCAGAAAAGCAAAACTTCGGAAAATTTGAAAGAACAGACAGAAGAGGTAAAGGGCATGGAATCTTCCAAAGAGATGGAAGAAACCGTAAATGAAGCGGCAGGTGTCATGATAGAAAGCATCGCTGAAACTTTCAATATCACCGTGGAAGAAGTAGAAAATGTTTTGGAAACCTTAGGGTTAATCCCATTGGATTTGCTAAACAGTGAAAACCTGACTCAGGTTGTACTGGCATTAAATCCTGAATGTGATGCCATGACTCTTATGACTAATGAGGAATTGTTTGCAGATTTAAAAGGCTTGATGAATATGGCGCAGGAATTAGAAGGGCAAATTGTACAGAAGTTCAATTTATCAGAAGAAGAAATGAGTCAGCTTTTGGATTCTATGAAAGAAATGGAACAAATGCCAACGGTAGAAAAAGAAGTAGAAACAGAAGTGCCGAATTTGTCAGAAGCAGTTACAGAAGTGGCTTCAGATAAAGTAAGTGTTTTGGTGGATGTTACAGAAACGGTTGTAAGTTCTGAGAAAGAAGCAGAAAGTGTGGGGAAATGGGAAACTACCACGGATGTTACAAGAACACAGAACGTAACAGAACAACAAAAGGAAACCATAGTTCCTAAAACAGAAAACCATAAGTCTTTGGAGCGTGATTCATCCGAAACGCAAAAGGATGCTTCTAATACTACAACACAGAATTTTAGCCAGAATATATTAAACCAGTTGGCAGAAGCAGTGGAAAATGTAGAAGGAACTACTACTTCCTATGGGGTCAGAAGTCAAGATATTATGAATCAGATTACAGAACAGATTCGGGTACATGTAACACAGGAAACCACAGAAATGGAATTACAGTTGCATCCGGCATCTTTAGGTAATGTAAAAGTTCAGATTGCCAGTACCGGTGGAATTCTTACAGCAGTATTTACGACAGAAAATGAAACCGTGAAAGCAGCTCTGGAGTCCCAGTTGGTTCAATTAAAGGAAAATTTTGCACAACAAGGGTTAAAAGTAGAATCTGTAGAAGTGAATGTATCTGCACAGGGCTTTGAACGTAGTCTGGACCAGCAGGAACAGGAACAAAACCGTTTTGCAGATAGTCGAAGTAAAAAAGGCAACCGTCGTATCCGATTAAACGGTATGGAAGAAGTAGGAAACAATCTGAATGAAGAAATGTCAGCAGATGACAGAATTGTGGCGGATATGATGATTCGTGACGGAAATACCGTAGATTATATGGTATAAAAATAAGGATTATTAGTTTGAAAAAATTAGTGGAAAGGAGAAACTATGAGTGCTATAGCACAGGTAAAGGATGGGCAGATTTTAGAATCCGTTTCCAGTCTTCAAAAAGAAACAAAGGCTTCTAATTCCAGTTTGGATAAAGATGCATTCTTACAGCTTTTGGTAGCCCAGATGAAATATCAGGATCCATTGGAACCAACTTCCAATACAGAATATATTTCACAGTTGGCAACCTTTTCAGAATTGGAAGAAATGCAGAATATGACCAGTGGAATGAATTTACAGAGAGCATCCGCATTGGTTGGACAGTATGTATTTATGAAAGTTACCGACAGTTCCGGTAATACCACATATCCGGAAGGAACGGTAGATTATGTTGTATATGAAAATAATAAAGCATATCTTTCTATTAACGAAACTCTGTACTCTATGGATGATTTAGATACTATAGCTGACAGTAACTATATGCAGGCCAGTAAAATAGCGGAAGCTTTTATTACAGAAATGAATAAGCTTCCTATTGTAGCCAAGATAACCCAGGATGACTTGTCAAAAATCGAAGATTTAATTACTGTGTACGAAAATATGACAGACTATCAGCAGGATTTCCTTGGAGAAGAAAATACAGAAATTTATAAAGCTTATGTAGAAAAATTCCAGGAATTGGCTGTGACACCTGTAAGTAATTTT
>JAFZGJ010000183.1 GCA_017555455.1 Lachnospiraceae bacterium | reverse complement strand
TTTACAGGTTTTATATGCAGTTGCTATTGGTTTTATGCTTGTCATGATTTTCTATAAGACAAAAAGTATGATTGTTTGTATTGCTATGCATAGTATTTTTAATTCGTTAAGTGCATTTGCTAATGTAGCAGCAAACACAGATCAAAGAAGTATTATTAGAGCACTGTTTATAATAATCGTAAGCGGAGGGTATGCTTTATATATTGTTTTGAAGGTGAAAGATACAGAAGTAAAATAAGAATTATTGTAAAATTACTCTAGACATTTTTTAAAACTTGTGATAACTTAGCTATAGAGTTATAAATAGTGTGTTACTTGGAGTTTAAGGCATTAACTATACATAATATCTATCTATGGGATATTTATGTGTGTTGATGCTTTTTTTAATTCCCTTAAACCCAGAAGAAAGAATTAGAAAAGAACAAACATAATCTCCCAATCAAAAGAAAAGGAGAAAAAAGAAATGAAAGACAAAATTTTTGGAGTATTGCAGCGTGTTGGCAGAAGCTTTATGCTTCCAATCGCAATTTTACCGGTAGCGGGATTGTTACTGGGTGTTGGTGGATCCTTCACCAATGAGACCATGTTAAAGGCTTATGGTTTATGGGAAATCATGGGACCGGGAACTGTATTCAACGCAATTTTTGAAGTTATGAAACAGGCAGGAGATATCGTATTTGCAAACTTGCCGATTTTATTTGCAATGGGTGTAGCCATTGGTATGGCAAAGAGAGAAAAAGAAGTAGCAGTTCTTGCGGCAGCAGTTGCTTTCTTTGTAATGCATGCTTCTATTAGTGCTATGATTGTAATTCATGGCGGAACAGGAAATATGCTTAGTGGATCTACAGCAAGTGTATGTGGTATTACTTCCTTACAGATGGGTGTGTTTGGTGGTATGATTGTAGGTCTTGGTACAGCGGCTCTTCACAACCGTTTCCATAAGATTCAGTTACCGCAGGTATTATCTTTCTTCGGCGGTTCCAGATTTGTACCGATTATTTCTGCTTTAGTATTTACGGTAGTAGGTATTGTAATGTTTTATGTTTGGCCTGTAGTACAACAGGGGATTTACATGGTAGGTAATGTGGTACAGGCGTCCGGATATGCAGGAACCTGGGTATACGGTTTGATGGAAAGACTTTTAATTCCTTTCGGTTTACACCATGTATTCTATATGCCTTTCTGGCAGACTGCTGTAGGTGGAACTTTAGAAGTAGGCGGAGTATTGGTAGAAGGTGCACAGAATATTTTCTTTGCTCAGTTAGCAGATCCAACTGTAGAAAAATTTGCAGTTTCTGCAACCAGATTTATGTCCGGTAAATTCCCGTTAATGATCTTCGGTCTTCCGGGAGCAGCTTTGGCAATGTACAAAACAGCAAAAAAAGAAAAACAGCAGATTGCAGGTGGTTTATTACTTTCTGCAGCGTTAACATCTATGTTAACAGGTATTACAGAACCAATCGAATTTACTTTTCTCTTTGTAGCACCAATTCTTTATGGCACACACTGCGTTCTTGCAGGTGCAGCTTACATGTTAATGCATATTTTTGAAGTTGGTGTAGGTATGACCTTCTCCGGTGGTCTTATCGATATGTTTTTGTTTGGTGTGTTACAAGGGAATGCAAAAACAAACTGGATTTGGATTGTATTCGTAGGAATCGGTTATTTTGTAGTTTACTATTTCTTATTTAAATTCTTAATTGAAAAACTGGATTTAAAAACACCGGGTCGTGATGATAATGAAGAGGTAAAATTATATAGAAGAGATGACGTAAATAATAAGAAAAATGGCATAACAGAAGTTTCTGAAAAAGAGGCAGTTTCTGCTATGATTACAAGAGGACTTGGAGGAAAAGCAAATATTTCTGATGTAGACTGTTGCGCAACCAGACTTCGTTGTACTGTATTTGACGCAAAATTAGTAAAAGAAGCAACCTTAAAAGCAACCGGCGCAAGTGGTGTTGTTTACAAAGGAAATGGTGTTCAGATTATTTATGGACCTCATGTAACTGTTATCAAATCCAATTTAGAAGAATATTTAGAATCTGCTCCTGAAGTAGAAGAAATAGAAGAAGATACGGTTGCAGAAGAAGTGAAAAAGGAAACTTCTTTAGCAGATATGAAGGTGGTTGAAACTATCATTATTTCCAGTCCGATTACCGGTGAAGCGGCAGCGTTAGAAGATGCTCCGGATGAAGTATTTGCAGGAAAAATGTTAGGAGATGGCGGAACAGTTCTTCCTACAGACGGTGTAGTAGTGGCACCGGAGGACGGTGAAATCGGATTCGTCTTTGATACAAAACATGCAGTAGGATTTATCACAGATTCCGGAGTAGAACTTTTGATTCACATGGGTATTGATACTGTAAAATTAAATGGAGAAGGTTTTGAAGTATTGGTAGAAGCTGGAGCAAAAGTAAAAAAAGGAACTCCATTATTAAAACTAAATTTAGATTATATCAAAGATAATGCTCCTTCTTTAGTTTCCCCTGTAATCTGTACAGAATTACCGGAAAATAAAAAAGTTCGCTTGTTGAAAACAGGAATGGTAAAAAAAGGTGAGGCATTGCTGGCAATTGACATTTATGAATAAATGTATTGTAAGAAAAGAAAAGATATTTTATAATGAAGAAAAAAATTATGATTAATTATCCCACTTTTTAAGTGGGATAATTCTAAAGTTATAAAAACTGATAATAAACATATATTATAGATAGTAGAATAAAACACAAAAGACAATATAAACAGGTGAGTAAGATGTATAGGGTAGAAAAGGTGCTGAATCACAATGTGGTTCTTGCAATTTCAGAAGAAGATAAACAAGAATATTTGATAATGCAAAAAGGCATTGGATTTGGGAAAAAAGTTGCAGAAAGATTTGATGCAGAAGATGCACAGGTATATTCTTTGGTAGATGTTAAGAATGCAAAAGATACTACTTCTTCTGTAAAGGAGATTGCTCCTGTTTATTTGGAAGCAGCTAATATGCTTTTGGATGAAACTCAAAAGCGAATCGGAAAGGTTGACAGAAGTGTCTTGATTCCCTTGGCGGACCACATTGATTTTGCCATTAGAAGAATTAAAGAACAGGGAGAAATCAGTAACCCTTTAATTGCTGATATTCAAGTACTTTTTCATATGGAATATAAAGTGGCAGAACAGATTCTTCCGTTTATAGAAGAAAATGAGGGGATAACTTTAAGTGAGAGTGAGATTGGCTACATTGCACTTCATATTCATTCGGCTATTGCGGAACAAAATGTATCTTCTTCCATGCAGGTAGCCAGATGTGTTAGAGAATGTATTAATTTGATTGAAAAAGAGATTAATCAAAGCATACCTGTTATGACTCTTTCTTATAATCGACTTATGAATCATGTCCGTTATATGGTTCTTCGTGCAGAACAAAATGAGGAAATTAAGCTTAGCATGAACGATTATATGGAATTACGATTTAAAAAATCCTATGGAATTGCAACTTATGTATGTGATGAAATGAGTAAAATTTTACGTGTTAAGTTGCATGAAAATGAATTAGGATATCTGGCTATGCACATACAGCGATGTATAGAAGAGATAGAAAGCGAAATTCAAGAATAATAAGAAATTAAAAGACCTGTGGAGTGAATCATCCGTGGGTCTTTTTTATTGAAATAAGTAAATATAATCCGAGTTATGCTTGATATAATCCTATTCAAAAAGAAAAGACTTATAATAAAATAAATAAAATGGGTGGAGTATGTATGAGAAGGAAAATAAAAAACTTTTTTGAAAATAGAATATGGGGTTCTTTAAAAAAGCCATTACCAATCCGAAAACAGTTGTCGCGTATGATTACGATATGTTGTGTTACAGCTGTTTGCATACAGGCAGTGGTTATGATTGCGATGGCCATGAATCAATATGTGACAAGAGAAAAGGAAGATACTTTATACATATTGGAAAGTGACAATATTAAGATTGATAATATTTTTCAATATGTAGGAGAAATTGCAATATCAATTCAGCACAATGTTGGGTTGCGAGGCTTTTTTAATGGCAGAACTTATGATGAGGAATATATGACACAACAGTTGGAAAGTGTGTCTAACCTGTTTTCTGAAAGAAATCGATTAGAGGTTTTTGAACCTTTTGTGGAAAAAATATATTTATATAATGAAGCGGGTAGGTCTATTTGCAATTTATATTATCCAATAACAATTGCCGAAAGAATGCAAGTGCAGGAACAAAGTGATGAGTTATATAGAACATATAAGAAAATAAATAGAGAATTTTATTTTCAGACTGATGGTAAATATATAAATTTGTGTATGAAATTATATGATTCACAAATGAAAAAACTGGGTACCTGTATTTTTGTGTTAAATAAGTCCGGTATAGAAAAGAATTATTCTAATTTGGAAAAAATGAAGAATTATTACTGGAGTATTGAACAAGATGAGGATGTTATTTTAGGAGATGAAAACAGTTCTAAGCGAGAGTCTAATGTGTTGGAACATAAGATGACAACAGCATTCGATTTAACGCTTAAAGCGGGATTATCCCGATGGAATATTTATAAATCTTTGATTGCTACATTAGTGAGTATTTTGTTTATTTCTGTGATTTTGATGGTACTTCTATCTTTGATGGGTAGAACGATAGCTATTTATTATGTTCGCCCATTAGAAACAATTGCAGAAAAAATTAAGTTAGTTGGTAAGGGTAACTTTGATGCTAAGTTGGATGAGTATCAGGTAGAAGAGTTGCAGAATATCAGCCATACATTTAATGAAATGACAGATTATATTACGTGCTTAGTTAAGGAAGTATATGAAACACAGTTGATTGCACAGCAATCTCAGATTCAATATCTGCAGGCACAGATGAATCCTCATTTCATGTTTAATGTCTTATCAATGATTGAAATGAAAGCAGCCATGAATCAGGATAAAGAAGTTCAAGAAATGTTATATAAATTGGCAGGTATTTATCAAGGTAAGATTTTTAGAAAAGATGAACATTTTATATATTTAAATGAGGAAATGGAAATCGTAGATTTTTATTTGTCTCTTCAAAACAGCAGGTTTGGTGAAAAAATAGAATATTCTATTTTTTATGAAGGTGGGAAGGCGTGTTATCAAACATTAATGGTACCGAGGCTTAGTATCGAACCTATTGTAGAAAATGCCGTATGTCATGGATTAGAACCAAAGGATGAAAAAGGCCATATTAGTGTAAATATTTCCAAAGACAGAAATGTGTTGAAGATACAAATAGATGATAATGGAGTAGGTTTTGATTCTAAAAAATTAGTAGAGAAAAAAGAAGATAAAAATCATAGTCATGTAGGATTATGGAATACGAACAAAATGATCCACAATTTATGTGGAGAAGAATATGGATTAGAAATTACAAGTGAAATAGGTAAAGGAACCAAAGTATGTATTCGTTTACCGATAAGAAATGGAGAAAAACATGTGGAAGGTAATGATTGCTGATGACGAAAATTATATGTTAGAAGCAATGGAAAACTTGATTGACTGGAGTAAAATGGATTGTCAATTAGTGTTCAAAGCTAAAAATGGGCTTGTGCTTTTGGAACAAATAAAGAAAAATATGCCGGATATCATTATTACAGACATAAAAATGCCATTGGTTAGCGGAATTGAGGTGGCTAAACGTATTTATGAAAACGGATTGCCCATTAAAGTTATTATTCTTTCTGCTTATGCAGATTTTTCGTATGCGCAGGAAGCAATAAAATATGATGTATGTGGTTATATTATTAAGACTTCAGCTATTGAAATGTTGCCTACAATGATAGATAAAGCAATTAAGCAACTATCAGGAATTGCGGACAATACTAAAGAAAATGAAGAGCGGTTTTCTGATGATATGTTGGGAAGATTGCAAAAATATATAGCAGAACATTACACAGATAAATTAAGTTTATCGCAGATAGCCAGGGATATTCATGCAAATGGTAGCTATTTAAGTAGATTATATAAAAATAAAACAGGTCAAAATTTGTTTGATGTAATCAATAAAATGAAACTGGAAAAGGCGAAAGAATATATGAGACAAGGACTTCGAATTTATGAAGTTGCACAAAAAGTTGGATTTGAAGATGTGTCTTATTTTTCACGTGTATTTCGAAAACAAGAGGGTTGTTCTCCAAGAGAATATGAGTATAAATTAAGAGAAGAGAAAAGAATACAAAATGAAGAAAACAAGAATTAGAATTATATTGTTATTTTGTTTATGTTGCATGATAGGGAGTTGCTCTAATCGGAAGGAAGAAGCAGTTGAGCTTACTATGATACATGGATGGGGGAGTTCGGAAGATGACCATGTAATCATGCGTCAGATTTATAAAGATTTTGAAAAAGAACATCCTGATATTCATTTAAATTTAGTATCTATGCCTTATTCTTCGGATGTTGTTAATAAAGTAGGAGATTTGTTAACGATTGGTGAAATACCGGATATTGTATTTACCGGAGGAGATGGAAGAGCGTCGATCTATAAATTTATGGTGCAAAAAGGATATGCTCTGGATTTGATGCCATATATTGAGGAAGATAAAGAATTTTCTAAAAATGTTTCGCCACTTATATTAGAAAGCTGGAGTACAAATAAGGGAGAACTATATACAGTATCGGATGTAATTTTGATGGGAGGATACTGGTATAATGAAAATATTTTTGAGGAAGCAGGAATTGCAGAAGTACCAAAAACGTGGGAAGAATGGATTGAAGCCTGTAAGAAAATAAAACAATTAAAAGATAATATTTCACCTGTAGTTTTAGATGGAAACCATATGGTATATCTTATGACATCAATGCTGGCTGATGAAAATTTAAAGGAATTGGAAAATATAAAAGGATCAAAAATAAATGTAAATACTGTTGCTTTTAATAATGCTTTAGAACAGTTGAGAGAAATATCTCAATATGCTGTTTTAGCAGGTAATTATAATTATCGTGACACCCTCGCTAGTTTTAATAATGGAGAAAGTGCAATTTATATCAATGGTGTTTGGGCGAATGCAATGATTGATGAAAGTATACCGGTTTCTTATGCGCCATTCCCTTCCGAAGATGGTAAAGGTATAGGAACCATGTCTGCTTGTGTAGGATATATTTTAGGAAACACAGGAGATGAAAAAAGAATGGAAGCAAGTGTAGAATTTTTAAAATATATGTTAAGCGAAGAGATAGCAACGAAAATTTTAGAGCAGACGGGACAAATTCCATCAAATCCTAATGTTGAAATTACGGAACAAAATGGTGGGATTAGAATGAATCAAGCAGTAGAATGTATAAAAAATGCCGGATTAATTATAGAAACACCTGAGAATTTATGGGATTTAAATGAAAAAGAAGAGTTTGCAGAGAATGTAATTTTGTTCTTACAAAATAGGATTACAGAAAAAGAGTTTCGCAAGCGACTATCGTGGATGTAATATTTATACATAGGTAAATAAAATCCCGAATAAAGTAAATAAATGATTAGTTTGGGGAAAGGTAATCCATTCATAATTCAGACCTCTCATGAGATAATTTTTTACAGTCGTATAGACTAGAAAATTTTATGGGAGGTTTTTAAATGAAAAAGAAATTAATTTCTATGGTATTAGCTTTAACCTTAGTAGCAGGTATGTTAACAGGTTGTGGCGGTGCTAAAGAAGAAACACCGGCTGCAGATAATGCAGCAACTGAAAGCAATGCAGAAGTAGCAGGAGAACAAGAAGTATTAGAATTCTATCATGCATATTATCATGAAGAATCCGAATGGCCGGTAGCGGCAGTTATGAGGGACATTTATCAGCAGTTCGCAGATGCACATGCGGATGGTCCTGTTAAATTCGAACCAAAGGTTGTAGAAGATGTATTAGGCGTAGCTACAAATGAAATCGCCGGTGGCGAATTTCCTGATATGGTAGACTTTGCAGGAAATGAAGTTCCATTAGCAGCAGTTGCACAGGAATTAGTAATTGACTTAAAACCGTACATTGATGCTGAAGGTCTTCAGAGCAAAGTTGGTATCAACTACACAATGAATGATGTAGATGGCAAAATCTACACAGTACATGATCAGTTAACAACATTAGGTCTTTGGTACAATGCAGACCTTTACGAAGCAGCAGGTGCAGCTACACCTGACCAGTGGGCTACATATGAAGATATGGCAGCAGCTATGGAAGCTTTAAGAACAAGCGGTGTATACGGATACAATGCAGGACAGGGTTCTGAACGTTTATTCAACTCTTATATGGCAGTTTTAGACGCAGAAGCTATGTCTAACCCATTAACACCTGATGTAGTTAACTCAGAAAGCTTTGCAACAGCATTCAAAACAGTAGCAGCTATGGACCAGGCAAATGGTTCTGCTAACACATCCAATAACGCAGGTGACTTCGGTGGTGACTTCACAACCGGAAAATGTGCAACATGGATGAATGGTGTATGGGCAGCCGGAAGCTTCTCAGAAGTTGAATACAACGTATTACCGGGTATTTATCCAATGAGCGGTGCTATCTCCTCTACAGGTGGTGGTTTAACAATTTCTGCTTCTTTATCTGACGCTCAGAAAGAATTGGCATTAGAATTCTTAAAATACATGACAAGCGATGAAGTACAGACAAGAATTTTCTTAGAAGTAAATGCTAACCCATGTAACTCAGATCTTGACTTAAATGCACTTGCAGAAGGTGTTGACAATCCTACAGTTAAATTATTAGCTCAGGCTTGTTCCGCAGCAAACAATGCTGCATCTATCACAAACACAACTAGTGCTGTTTGGGGTGCAGACGTTAATACTGCTATTATTAACAAATTAATCGAATGTTCTGTAGAAGGAACAGATATTGATGCAAAATTAGCAGAATTACAGTCCGAATTGATTGCTTTAATTGGCTAATTAATTATAGAGCCTGTTTTTCCCGATAGAGAGGAACGGGCTCTTTTTTTATAAATTTATACTGTTTTAACAGTTAATGAAAAATGAGAAGAGAGGGTATGAGATGAAGAAGAAATCAAGTAGAGCAATTTTTATGACGTTGTTTTTATTACCTTCCTGTTTATGTTTCCTGATTTTCTATGCTTATCCTATTTTGCAGATTCTTGTAACATCTTTTTGTAAATGGGATTATACAAACTTAAAAAATCCTACATTCTTCCCGGCTGGAGAATTATTGACAAATTATCAATACATATTTACTCAATATCCATACTTCTGGGAAGCTCTGAGAAACTCACTTGGCTGGGCGCTGGTAGGTGTAGTAATTCAGGTACCGTTAACATTGGTAGTAGCGATTGTAATTTCTAAAGGACTTAAATTTTCCAAATTTGCAAGAAATGTATACATTATACCCAGTGTAATTTCTTCAGCAGCAATGGGTCTTGTATTCTTACAGTTATACAATGCGAG
Source organism: Lachnospiraceae bacterium (assembly GCA_017555455.1). Classification (GTDB taxonomy): domain Bacteria; phylum Bacillota; class Clostridia; order Lachnospirales; family Lachnospiraceae; genus SFDP01. The sequence goes on along the minus strand of JAFZGJ010000183.1, from coordinate 21,449 downwards.
ATATGGTCCTATTCAGCAGATGATTCAGAAGTTTAATCCAAACTTTACAGACAGCATTCTTTTAGTGGAAGGAGCTAACTTCTGGGCGATTGTATTTGCTTACGTATTCTTCTGTGGTACTACAGCAATTATGTTATTAGGACAGATTCATGGTATTGCACCGGAATTATACGAAGCAGCTAAGCTTGATGGCGCAACAGGATTGAAACGAGAATTATATGTAACAATTCCGTTAGTAAAACCAACAATCAAAACCGTTACTACTATGGCTGCAACATCCGGTTTCTTGCTTTATAACGAAGTATTCTTCTTAACGAATGGTGCTGCGGGAACAAAATCTATCAGTTTCATTATCAGAGAATTAGCGATTACCAGTAGCAGAACTCAGTATGCAAGAGCAAATACGATTGGTGCGGTTCAGATTATAATTGGTTTGATTTTGGTAGGCCTTATTAATATTATTTTTTCAGAGTCAAAAGAAAGTCAGAGAGGAGGAAAAGCATAATGGCAAAGCAGAAAATGAAAGAAAGCAATCCAATGAGCGTGCAGAAGGGTGAAGCAGTTTTTTGTTATATCGTTATGGTGATTATCTGTTTAATCGCATTATTCCCGATTGTTTGGGTAATTATTTCCTCATTCAAAGCAGATTTATTAGCAGAACCTGGATTTTCACTTCCAAGTCAGCTTTGCTTTGACGGATATATCAGAGTATTTACTAAACTTGGTATTGGTAAATATTTTGTAAACAGTTTTATAACAGCAACAGGTGGTACTTTACTTAGTATTACTATGTTATCTATGTCTGCTTATATCGTAGCAAGATATAATTTTAAAGGAAAAGGTTTGATTACAGCTTGCTTTATGGCAACTATGTTCGTTCCTTCTTCTGCATTAACATTCCCTGTGTATAACTTGATTAAAAATATGGGATTGTTTGATACTCGAATGGGATTGATTTTCGTATATGCATGTAGTGGTATTGCAGTAAGTTTCATGGTAATTAGAAACTATTTTGCGACGATTCCGGCAGAATTGGAAGAAGCAGCTAAAATCGATGGATGTACTTATTTCCAGACTTTTATAAAAATTATGTTACCAATTGCAAGACCTGGTATCTTTACAGCAGCTGTATTGGCATGGTTACAGCTTTGGAATGAGTTCTACTGGGCATCCTTACTTATGATCGACAGAACTAAGATGACAGTACCGGCGATTCTTTCTCAGTTTACAACAAGCTTCGGTACAGACTATAATGGTTTGCTTTCCGCAGTTGTAGTAACTATTATTCCTCCGGTAATTTTATTCTGTTGTGCAAGTAAATTCTTTATTGAAGCACTTTCCGGTGGTGCTGTAAAAGGTTAAGGAGGCAATATGCTAAAGAGTTCAAAAAAAGTAACCGCAATTCTCTTAGGAGCAGGGCATAGAGGAGCAGATGCATATGCTTCTTATGCATTGCAGTATCCTGAAGAATTAACTTTTGTGGGAGTAGCTGAACCTAGAAAAGAACGTCGTGAGGAATTTCAGAAAGCCCACAATATAGAAGATAAATATGCAGTGGAAAGCTGGGAAGAATTATTAGCATTTCCCAAATTGGCAGATTTAGTTTTAATCTGTACACAAGACCATATGCACATGGAGCCAATGTCAAAAGCTATGGAACTTGGTTATGATATTTTGGTAGAAAAACCGATTAGTCCGGTAAAAGAGGAATTGATAGATTTAAAAGAAAAGACAGAAAACTATGAAGGAATGATTAGTGTATGTCACGTTCTTCGTTATTCTCCGTTCTTTCGTAAAATCAAAGAAATCCTGGATGCAGGAACTATTGGGGAATTGATGAATATTCAGCATATGGAAAGTATCGGTTTCTGGCATATGGCTCATAGCTTCGTAAGAGGAAATTGGAGAAATACAGAAGAGAGTTCTCCAATTTGTTTGGCTAAAACATGTCACGATTTTGATATTTTATTATGGCTTACAGGGAAAAAATGCTTGCGTGTATCGAGCTTTGGAAGTTTAAAATTATTCCGTAAAGAAATGGCACCAGAGGGAGCACCGGAAAGATGCACAGACGGATGTCCTCATAGAAGCAGTTGTCCATTCTTTGCACCTAAATTCTATTTAGAACATCCAAAAGCGATTGTAGATGGATTTAGAAAAGTAGTAACAATGGATGAAACTACAGAAGGTTTAATGCAAGCTCTGAAAACAGGTCCTTATGGAAGATGTGTCTATGCGTGTGATAACGATGTTTGCGACCATCAGGTAGTAAATATGGACATGGAAGGCGGACTTACCATTAGCTTTACTTTGAGTGCATTTACCAATGAATGTGAAAGAACCATTACTTTACAAGGAAGTCGTGGGGAAATCAAAGGATGGATGGAAGAAGACAAAATTGTTGTTACAGACTTTGTGACAGGAAACAAAACGATTCACAAGTTGAATACACCAAAGATTGGACATAGTGGAAGTGATGCTTCTATGATGCAGGAATTAATTTCCTTAATTGCAACCGGCCGTCAGAAAGAAAATGTAAGTAATGCAACACAGGCAATTGATAGTCATTTAATTGCATTTGCTGCAGAAGAAAGCCGTTTGGCAAATGGAAAAGTAATTGAATTATAATACTGAAATTAGAGGTGAAAATATGTCAAGAATGGATGAAATCAGAAATAGAACAAAGTGGTGGCAAAATGACCGCTTTGGAATGTTTATCCACTGGGGATTGTATTCTATACCTGCTTGTGGAGAGTGGATGATGTCTGAAAAAGAAATGACAGTAGAAGAATACAAAAAGTATTTTGATTTGTTTGACCCTGTAGATTACGATCCCAAAAAGTGGGTAAAGGCAGCAAAAAGAGCAGGGATGAAATATATTGTGCTCACAGCAAAACATCATGATGGTTTCTGCTTGTTTGATTCTGCTTATACAGATTATAAATCTACTAATACAAAAGCAGAAAAAGACTTAGTAAGAGAATTTGTTGATGATTGTAGAGAAGAGGGAATTAAAGTTGGTCTTTATTTTTCTATCATCGACTGGTCACATCCGGATTTTCCTAAGTATGGTGACAAACAGCATCCAATGCGAAATAATGAAGCATATAAAGATGAAAAGATAAATTTTGATAATTATCTGGAATATATGCATAATCAGGTAAAAGAAATTGTTACTAATTATGGTAAATTGGATTTGTTGTGGTTTGACTTCTCCTATGATGATATGGTAGGTGAAAAATGGAAAGCTACAGAATTAATTACTATGGTTAGAAAATACCAGCCAGACGTTATTATTGATAATCGTTTAGAAGGTGCCGGAGACAATCATGGTAGTTTGATTACAGGAGAGCCAACTCTTTATAGTGGTGATTTTGTAAGTCCGGAACAAATTATTCCACCGGAAGGAGTAGTGGATATTCATGGCAATCCTATTCCCTGGGAATTATGTGCAACTATGAATAATCATTGGTGCTATTGTAATTTTGACCATGAATACAAAACTGCAAAAATGCTGATCCGTAAATTGGTTGAATGCGTAAGCAAGGGTGGAAATTTCCTTTTAAATGTAGGTCCTGATGCAAAAGGTAATATGCCAAAAGAAAGTTTAGCTATTTTAGAAGAAATTGGACAGTGGATGGATAAGAATTCGGAAAGTATTTATGGTTGTGGAATTTGTGAACTTCCAAAACCGGAATGGGGAAGATATACACAAAAAGGAGATACAATCTATGCTCATGTGTTTGAAACTCCGTTAGGGGCGCTTCCGTTAACCGGAATAGGTCCGGATAAGTTAGATAAAGTTTATTATGTTTCGGATGGAACTGAAATGAACCGTGGAGAAGCATGGAATACAGTGCTCTTTACAGATGCAGCATTTGTATCTTTTGGTGATAATCCAGTATTTACATATGCATTACCGGATGATAAAGATACTGTTCTAAAAGTAGTATTAAAATAAGTTTATTTGTTCTACCTTTATTTTATTATAGTAGGAACAGTCGCATTCAACAGGTAATGAGTGCGACTGTTTTTTCAGTTATAAGTTAAAATATTTCGAAAGAAAAGAAATTGGGGATTGAATATGACAGTAAATGAATTTTGGAATGGAATTAATTTACAAGAAAAGCAAAAAGAAGCTGTATTAAAAAAGAATTTTGATAAAGATGAATGCAAGCATTTATATGAATTATATAAAGAAAACCACAATAAATTTTTTGAAGAAGTGCTAAAGAATGACGATTATGAACTTTGGTTTTTATGGATATATAGTCATATGGCATGTGAAGTTTATGATTTATATGTGGAAGCAAATATTTCAGATAAGGTTTTTTGGGATACATTTACAGATATTCATTTGTGGTGTGAAAATGCTGAGAAAGAATTTGAAGTTCTTGGAATAAAAGAATATGAATGGTTTTATAGACATATTGATATGGTATTATTCCGTTTTGGAAGATTACAATTTGAAAATACGGGAAGGGAGATTAATATTCATATTCCACAAGGTGCACCGCTTATTTGGGAAGAGTGTGAGAGGTCTATTGCTATGGCCAAGGAGTTTTGGGGAGAGGATAAAATTTTTGTGTGTCATTCGTGGCTCTTGTTTCCGGGGTTAGAAGAAGTAATTCATAAGGATTCAAACATCGGAAAGTTTAGAAGTCATTTTGAGGTCGTAAAAATAGATTTTAAGGAAAGAGAAGCAGAGTGGCGTGTCTTTGGAAAAGTATTAAAGAATATATCAGATTATCCTGAAGAAACCTCTTTACAAAGAAAGATAAAACAATATCTGCTTAATGGAAAAACATTAGGAAACGGATATGCCATATTAAGATAGAAAATGGTAATTTAGTGTATATAATAGTAAAAAATGTAAATATAATACAAAGTAATATTTTTACATATCTTGTAGAATTAATATAAATAAGTATAAGAGAGAAGGGATTTCTATGAAAAATTTAACGAGGTATATGAAAGATAAGTCTGTTAAGTGGAAACTAAATTTCTTGGTTAAAGTTAGCACTTGTCTGTTGTTTTTACTTGGTGTAGGTGCTTTGTTTGGAGTGTGGCAATTAAATTTGGAAACTAAAGAATTGAATGATAGATGGATTAATGCTAATAATATGATAGCAGATTTGGATAATTTGACATCTTCTGTTAGATTGGAGCAATATGCGCATCTTCTTTCAGATTCCAGGATAGAATTCGAAATTCATGAAAATTCTATTAATAAATTAATGGTAGAAATTAATAATTTAATTTCAGAATATGGTTCTTTAATATCTGAAAATGAAGAAAGGCAATATTATGATATTGCTTGTGAAGCATGGAATAAATATATAGAAGTTACAGGGGAAGAATTTATTACTTTAAGTCGAACCATGAAGATAGATGAAGCAAATTCAATTATGCTTGGAAAAGGATTGGATTCTTTTACAGAATTTCAAGAACAGTTTGATGTTCTGGTAGAATATAATCGTGTGGGAGCTGAAAAAGCAAACGAAGTTGCGACGCTTGTTTTTTATTTAGTTTGTATTTTAGTGGTATTTTTAGTAGTGATTGCAACAGTAATTTCTATCAGTGTTGCCAAAATAATTATAAAAAATATAACACAACCTGTAGATGAATTAAAACATGCAGCGGCAGAAATGACTCAGGGAAGATTAAATGCAGAAATTCAATATAGTTCTAAAGATGAATTAGGAGCTCTTGCCGATTCAATTCGCGAAGTACAAATTACATTAGGAGAATATGTAAAAGAGATATCAGAAACATTAGAGGTAATTGCAAGTGGAGATCTGACAAAAGATTTTAATCTTATTACAGAATTTAAGGGAGAGTTTAATACAATTAAAACTTCTTTTGTACAAATTTTGAGAGAATTTAATAATTCGCTGGAAAAAATTAAGGAAGGGGTAATGGATGTAGATTATAGTTCAGATGAAATTGCAGGTGCAGCACAAGAACTTGCTACGGGAACTGGAGAACAAGCAAGTGCTGTCGAAGAATTAACAGCTACAATTGCATCGGTAAATACTATGGCTATAGAAGCCGCGAAATCAGCAGGTGAAGCAGCTGATAAAGTTGCAGAATCGGTGAAAGATGCAGAACGTGAAAGAGTACATATGGAAGAACTTCAAGAGGAAATGCTCCGTATCAAAGAGATATCAGATGAAATTGAAAAGATTGTGACAAGTATTGAGGAAATTGCGTCCCAGACAAGTCTTCTTTCTTTAAATGCTTCTATTGAAGCTGCAAGAGCAGGCGAAGCAGGTAGGGGATTTGCAGTAGTAGCGGATCAGATTGGAAAATTAGCAACAGATTCTGCACAGGCAGTAATAACGACCAAAGAGTTAATTGTAAAAACTGTTGAAGCGGTAGATAAGGGCAGTGGTATGACCGAAACAGCTGTAGCAGGTTTTAGAAGAATTATTGGAGAATTGGAAAGTTTTGCGGAAATGGCTCATGATGTAAGTCAGTCAGCGACTGCACAGGCAGGCGCATTAGCACAAGTGGAAGTTGGAATAGAACAGATTTCTGAGGTAACAAGACAGAATGCGGCATCGAGTGAAGAATGCTCTGCGATTAGCGAAGAATTAGCAGATAAAGCTAGTAAAATGGCAAGTCAAATTCAAAAATTTAAGTTACATGAGTAATCGTTGAGATATTTATAAAAGACATATACTAAAAGAACAAGAATAGGGAAAAGCACTTGGTTAGCGGAGTGCTTTTTTCTATTGGAAAGAAATTTAGTTAAGGGTAAACAGTATTTAAAAATATTCGTACAACAGACGGCAATGCAAAATATGCTGTTCCACCAGGCAGTAAAGAAACAGATAGAGATTTTTAAAAATTGGGTGTATAATTGAAGTTAGATATTTTAATATGATTAGAAGGAGAAGATATTATGAGAATTGCAGTAACTTATGAGAATGGACAGATATTTCAGCATTTTGGACGTACAGAACAATTTAAGGTATATGACGTTGAAGATGGAAAAGTAATAGCTTCTAAAGTAGTAGACACTATGGGAAGTGGACATGGTGCATTAGCAGGTGTATTAAACCTGATAGAAGTAGATGTGTTAATTTGTGGCGGTATTGGTATGGGAGCGCAGATTGCATTACAGGAAGCAGGTATTAAATTATTAGGTGGAGTATCCGGAGATGCAGATAAAGCAATAGAAGATTATATTGCAGGTAATTTAAATTATAATCCGGAAGTAAGATGTGACCATCATGACCACCATCATGGAGAAAATCATGCGTGTGGTAATCATGGATGTGGTGGAAACCATACTTGTGAAGGTCATTAATTTAATATAAATAATTAGAATATTTGTATTTAAGGCCAAATGATGGAGATTTAGTTGTCTTTTATTTTTATAAGGTAAAATGCTAAATAAAAGAGAAATAAGGTTGAATAATGCAATAAAAGAATGTACAATAAATTTATGTTGATTACTACAAAGGAGGAGACGTAATGGGTAAAAGTAAAAAAGGTTTATTTAGTGGGATGCGTATCGAAAAGAAATTGAAGAAAGCATTCAATATAGTGACCGTTATTTCAGCATTGGCATCTTTGATAGGTTTGATTTGTATTGTTGTTGTAATCGGCAACTTTAAAAATGCCATGACTAACTATGCATTGCCACAGGGGGATATTGCATTATTTATGAACGAATATGCAGAATGTCGTTCTAATATGCGTGGTATCATTGGTTACGATGAGCAGGAAGATGTTGTTTCGTTGTTGAATAAGCATGAAGCCCGTAAAGAAAAGACATACGAAAGATTAGAAGCATTTGGTTCTACAATGGTAACTCCGGAAGGACATGCGGCTTATGCTAAAATTAAAGAAGCATTAGAAAACTATTTTGCAATTGAAACAGAAATTATTGAATTAGGTTCTACTGCAGACCCGGCGAAACGTCAGAAAGCCCAGGATATGGCTTTTGCTGAGTTAGCACCGGCATATGATGCATTAGATGCTGTTACTTTGGAATTGATGGAAGTTAATATTCAAAAAGAACATGAAATGGAAGCTGTTTGCAATGTGCTTGAGTATGGTGCAATTGCTCTCATGATAATTTTAACAATTGCAATTATTATTATTTCCAGAACCATTAGTGTTGTAATTGCTAACGGAATATCTAAGCCATTAATAGAGTTAGAAGGACGTTTAGAAAGCTTTGAAAAGGGAGATATTTCTTCACCATTCCCTGCTTATAACGATAATGATGAAATCGGAGATATGGTAACCGTTGTTTCTAAAACAACATCTAAGCTTCAGATGATTTTTGAAGATTTGGAACAGCTGTTAACAGATATGGCAAATGGTAACTTTAATATTAAAACTGCCTGTGAAGAAGAATACATAGGTGAATATAATGCATTATTAATGGCTATCCGTCAGATGAACCGTCAGATGGACAATGCTTTGAAAGATGTAAGAGTAGCAACTGAAAATGTAAATGCCGGAGCATCTAATATGGCAGAAGGTGCACAGGCATTAGCAGAAGGTGCAACAGACCAGGCTGCAAGTGTTGAAGAAATGCAGGCGAGCATGGATGAAATTACCAATGGTCTTCTGAAATGTTCTCAGAATATGGTGGAAGCTTATAATAAAGCTCAGGAATGTGCCGGTGTAGCTGAAGAAAGCCGTGTAGAAATGGATGGCATGGTATCCACTATGGAACGTATCAGTGATGCATCCAGCAAGATTGTAGGTATCATAGGTGAAATTGAAGAAATTGCTTCTCAGACGAACTTGTTAAGCTTAAATGCAGCTATTGAAGCAGCCCGTGCAGGTGAAGCCGGACGTGGATTTGCTGTGGTAGCAGATCAGATTCGTAACTTGGCCGAACAGAGTGCGAAATCAGCGGTTAATACAAGAGAATTGATTGAAGGTTCGGTATATGAAATTGGTGTTGGAACAAAAGCAGCATTAAAAACAGCTCAGGTGCTTGGCGAAGTAGTAAATTCTGTAAATGATATTGCAGAAGTGTCTAGGGTATTAAATGAAGAACTTACCGTTCAGGTAGAATCTGTAGAGCAGGCCGTTGCAGGAATTAACAGAATTTCAGAAGTTGTTCAGAATAACTCCGCTACAGCAGAAGAATCTTCTGCTACGAGTGAAGAATTATCAGCACAGGCAACAAATATGGAAGAATTAGTATCCAGATTCCAATTAAGAGATTAGTAAACTTGAAGAGTGGTGTTTTACACCACTCTTTTTTAAGGAAATTTTTGATGGTGTCGAAGAATTGTTGAAAAATTTAAAAGCACAAGGAAAGAAAATAATTCCGGCAACATGTAAATTGGATGAATATGCTATAGCAATCTTAAAGCATTTTCATTTGTACGAATATTTTGACTTTGTAGCAGGAACCACTATGGATGGAAGCCGGTGCAACTTATATTGCTACAACAGTAGAAGAGATTTTAGAGTATGTATAGTTTCTAAAGACAAATTATAAAAACTTTGATATGATAATAAAAAGTTATAAAAAAGAATAGGGTGGATGTTCTTCCTTGTTTTTAAACATAAGAAAAGAGGAGTGCTTATGGGAATCGTTGTAATTGGTACTGTATTTGTAGATGTAAAAGGTTTTCCAAATGACGTTTATTTACCAACCGGAAGAAATGTAGGAAAAATAGAATATGTACATGGTGGTGTTGCAAGAAACGTAGTAGAAGATATTGCGAATTTAGAATTAAGACCAACTTTTATAAGTACAGTAGATACAACATCTATGGGAAAAGATGTTGTGGAAAAACTAGCCCGTCATAAAGTGAATGTAGACTATATAAAAGCAGTTCCGGATGGAATGGGAACCTGGCTTGCTATATTTGATCAAAATGGTGAGTTGGCAGGTTCTATTTCTCAGAGAGCCGACACTTATTTAGTAATGCCAATTTTGGAACAGCATGGTGACGAGATTTTTAAGGATTGTGATTCTGTTATTTTTGAAATTGACATGCATAAAGATGTTGTAAAAAAGATATTCGAATTAGCAATAAAATATAACAAAAAAGTATATGCCTTAGTTTCCAATATGGGTATTGCTTTGGAACGTAGAGATTTCTTGCAGAGATTGGATTGTTTTATCTGCAACGAACTGGAAGCGGGTATGTTATTCTGTGATGATTATAGCGAGACAACTCCGGAAGAATTAAGTAAGATTTTGCCGGAAAAAATCAAGGCTGCTAATATTCCTTCCATGATAGTAACTATGGGTGGAAAAGGTGCTGTTTATGCAGAAAAAGATGGAAATAGCGGTATGATACCGGCAAGAAAAGTTGTGGTAAAAGATACTACCGGAGCAGGAGATGCTTTCTGTGCAGGTGCTATGTCCGGACTTACTTATGGAAAAACCATGGCAGAAGCTGTAGGAATTGGAACAGTGCTTTCTTCATCGGTAATTACGACAATGGACAATGTATGTCCACGCTTCCGTCCGGAAGAATTTGGCTTAGAAGTATCTCACCGGTAGGATAAGTATTTGGCATAGTGAAATATAGAAAAACAAAAGACCATTGCATCTGCAATGGTCTTAATTTTTAGAACAATCCAACTTTTCCGGTATACTCACCGTTAACTACATAGTAAGCGGTAAAGTCTTGCGGTTTGATGTATAATTTAATTTCTTTAAATGATTCAATGTCATGTCCGTTTGCTACATATGTGTTTTTTACACGCTCATAAATTTCGCTTAAATTAGATTCCAATCCATCATACTGAACGAGAACCTCATATTTAACGCCGTTGTCTTTTACTTTCATTATGTCCTTTGAATACCTCCTTTTTTTACCCCATAAACATTGTACAACGAACTGAGGAAAAGTCAAATGTTTTCAAGGAATTTTTAGTGTAAATACAAAAAAAGTATGGTACAATATAGTTCGGTTTTAGAAAAGAGGAAGATTTATGTATCAATATTATAGCAAAGTTCGTTTTAGCGAAACGGATGAAAAAAGAAAATTAACATTGGAAGCTATAGTGGATTATTTTCAGGATTGCTCTACTTTCCAGACAGAGGAATTAGGAGTGGGTTTTTCTTATTTGTTACCGAAAAATCTTACTTGGATTTTACTATATTGGCATATTGTGGTAGAAGAGTATCCTTCTTTAGGGGAAAAGATTACCATATCCACGATCCCTTATGATTTCAAAGGATTTTTGGGGAAACGTAATTTCTTTATGGAGAAAGAAGACGGTAGGATAATTGCAAAGGCAGATTCCTTGTGGTCTTTATTGGATATGAAAAAAATGATTCCAACTAAAGTGCCGGAGGAAGTGGTGCAGGCGTACCCAAAAGAAGATAAGATTGATATGGAATATCTTCCGAGAAAGATTACGATTGCAGGTGAAGAAAGACGGGAAGAGCCTTTGATGATTCAAAGACATCATTTGGATTGTAATAATCATGTAAATAATGGACAGTATATTAAAATTGCAGGAGCCTATTTGCCGGATGGATTTGAAATAAAACAGATGCGTGCGGAATATAGAAAGCAGGCATATCTGGGGAACGAAGTGTTTCCGTATATTTATGAAAATGAAGACAAAATAACAGTCAGTTTATGTGACAGTGGAAAACAACCATATGTAGTGGTGGAATTTCAAAGCAGAGGTTAAAGTATTTTAGGACGGAGAGGACAAAAACTATGTTAAAATTAGGAGAAAAACAAACACTGGAAATTATGAAAAAGGTAGAGTTCGGAGTTTATTTAAAACATCCGGAGGATGCTGAGGGGGAAGAAAGAGTGCTTCTTCCGGCGAAACAGGTACCAACCGGTGCTGGAGTTGGGGACAGTGTAGAAGTGTTTTTGTATAAGGATTCCAAAGACAGATTAATTGCAACCACAAAGACACCGTTGCTTATGATGGATGAAGTCAAGGTGTTGAAGGTAGCACAAGTGGGAAAAATGGGAGCTTTTCTGGATTGGGGGTTGGAAAAGGATTTGTTTCTTCCTTTTAGGGAACAGACCAGAAAAGTTCGTGAAGGAGAAGAATGCCTGGTAACCTTATATGTGGATAAAAGCAGTCGTTTGTGTGCCACTATGAAAGTGTATCATTATTTAAGTCAGTCCAGTCCTTATAAAAAGGATGACAGGGTAGAAGGCGTGGTATATGAAATCAGCGATAATTTCGGCGCTTTTGTAGCTGTTGACAATCAATATTCCGGTCTTATTGCAAAGAAAGAATTGTTTGGCAATGTTAAGGTGGGAGATATAATTTCTGCCCGTGTGGTTTCAGTGAAAGAGGATGGAAAATTGGATTTGTCTATCAGAGAAAAAGCATTGACACAGATTTTGATTGATGCCGGGAAGGTCTTGGATGTGATTGAGAGCTTTGATGGCGCATTGCCTTTTAATGATAAAGCAAATCCGGAAGTAATCAAGCGTGAGATGCAGATGAGTAAGAATGAATTTAAAAAGGCTGTTGGTCATCTTTTGAAAAGCGGGAAAATAGAAATTACTGAAAAATCCATTCGTTTAAAGTAAAAATTGTGTATTTTTAGACAAAAGGAAAGTATTGCAAATTTATGGAAAACGCGATATAATCGGGGCGTAAACAAGAAAGAATTGAATTGTTTTCGTGTCCTGTAAAGGAGACAGAGAGGAGATTAAAATGAAAATCCAGAATATTAATAATGTAGAAAAATTTTTCCAGGTAGTAGATAGCTGTGTAGGTAAAGTAGAATTAGTAACAGGTGAAGGAGACAGATTAAATTTAAAATCCAAACTTTGCCAGTATGTTTCTATGGCAAAAATCTTTTCTGATGGTACAATTTCAGAATTAGAAATCATTGCATCTGAACCGGAAGATGTTAAAAAATTAGTAAATTTCATGATGGAAAATTAATTTTAAGAATGAATAGTAAAAAAGCCAACCGACTGTTCCTGTCAGTAGTGATGTTACACTTTGTGCTAATTGCAATACTGATAGCGGGCAGTCAGTTTTTTTCTCTAGATATTATTGGAAATCTTCTGGCAAGTCAGATGGTAATTCTGGCACCTGCATTGATTGTTATATTGTTTGGAAAAGAAAAAATAAAACTTTGTGATTTGGGGTTTTGTAAAATAAAAATATCCACTGCTTTTTTGGTGGTTGTATATACATTGCTATGTATGCCTTTGGTTACAGTGGTGAATGCCATTAGTATGTTGTTTGTGGATAATACGGTAGCGGCATTGAGTAGTGATATTTTGGCGGTTCCTTTTCCTATGGCATTGTTTATGATTGCCATATTTGGACCTTTTTCCGAAGAATTTGTGTTCCGTGGAATTATTTTCAATAGCTATAGAAAAGACGGAAATGCCTTGGGGGCAATTTTGTTATCTGCTTTGGTGTTCGGATTTATGCATATGAATCTGAATCAGGCAGCATATGCCTTTGTTATTGGAATTGCTTTGGCGTTTGTGATGATTGCGACAGGCAGTATTTGGTCGTCTGTCATTATGCATTTTATTATTAATGCCCAATCCGTGTGTCTCATGTATATTACGGAATTTTTAATGCCCGGAAGTATGGCTGCGGAATCTGCGGCAATCACTAATGATGAATTGCTCATGACTATTGGTGTTTACAGCATTATCGCGGCAGTAACCACAGTTTTGGCAATCTGTCTTCTGATTTTTATTGCAGAACGGGAAGGTCACAAAGAAGAGTTGAAAAAATTGCTAGTGAAACCGGAAAATACAAAACGCCGAATTACTCCGGCGTTAATAGTGGCTTTAATTATAGCCTTCTTGTATATGATATTGGAAGTTGTTCTTATGGCCGTGATATAATGAATATAGTTTATAGTAAAAATAGAACAGAGGCTGTGGCTAACAACCACAGCCTCGTCCTGTTTTAAACAGAAACTACACCAACATGTCAAAGTTGGAGCCGATGTGAGGATTTACGGAGCGCTCCATGGCAGCTGCGTCAATCATTTCTACCAAACCCTGTCCCAGAGCCTGATTGGTATCCATTGCTTTATCCAGCATGGCAGTTCCTATTTTGTTTAGAGATGCACCATGGGTCATTGCCATTGCTACAGATGTGATATCCATATTCCACCTCTTTCTGCCGTAAAACGGCGATTAAAATAACATAGAGTTTCCTCTATATTAATTATATCGGAAAGGAAAAAAAGAGTCATTAGGAAAAATAATGAATTCTTATATGACAAAAATCACAAAAAAACCACAAATTAGAGTAGATTTTTTTGGTATTTTCTATTAATATAATTATGGGTATATATTAGCAGGAAACAAGTGACAGATATTATTATATATTGTCCATGAAAAGGAGAGGGAAAAATGATTTCCAATCAGATTTTACAAAATACAATAGAAGGATTAAAGGCAATCGGACGAGTAGAGTTTTGTGTTGTGGACGCAGAGGGGAAAACATTGGCAGAAACAACACCGGGGTTAATGAGACAGACCGCCACCGCCATGGAGTTTGCCAAATCACCGGCGGACAGCCAGGAAGTTGCAGGAAACCAGTACTTTAAGATTTATGATGAACAGCAGTTGGAATATATGCTGATTGCCATGGGGTCCGGAGAAAATGTCTATATGGTAGGTAAAATGGCGGCGTTTCAGATTCAAAATCTGTTAGTTGCTTATAAAGAACGCTTTGACAAAGATAATTTTATTAAGAATCTTTTGTTGGACAACTTATTGTTGGTAGATATATACAGTCGTGCCAAAAAGTTACACGTACAGCCGGAAGCAAAGCGTGTTACCATGGTTATCGAAGGAAGATGCGGCAAAGACATGAATCTTTTGGAACTGATGAGAGGTAATTTCGGTGCCAACAGCAAGGATTTTATTACCGCGGTAGATGAAAACAATGTTATTGTAGTAAAAGAAATTGATCATGCAGACTCCAATGGGGAAATCGATAAAGTGGCATATGGTTATCAATCGTTTCTGGAAAAAGAAGGAGTGGCTGATGTAAGAATTTCTTATGGTACCATTGTAAAAGAGATTAAGGAAGTAAGCCGTTCTTTTAAAGAAGCTAAAATGGCAATGGATGTAGGCAAGATTTTCTTTGATGAAAGAAGTGTTATTGCTTACAGTGAATTGGGCATTGGACGTTTGATTTATCAGCTTCCCATTCCTTTATGTAAGATGTTTATCAGAGAAATTTTTGGTGGAAAAAGTCCCGATGATTTTGATGAAGAAACCTTAACTACTATTATGAAGTTTTTTGAAAACAGTCTTAATGTATCGGAAACATCCCGTCAGTTGTTTATTCATAGAAACACATTAGTATATCGTTTGGATAAATTACAGAAGACAACCGGTTTAGACTTGAGAGTATTTGAGGATGCTATTACCTTTAAAATTGCTTTAATGGTAGTTAAATATATGAAATATATGGAAAGTTTTGAATATTAGGAGAGTGTAAAACAGTGGCTTTATTGAAACAACCGAAAGCAAAAAAAATTCCAAGTGAAGATATTATTGTTTTGGATAACGTATCTAAGTCTTATGCAACAGGAGCTCCGGCTTTAAACGGGGTAAGTCTTACCATTAAACGTGGAGAATTTGTGTTTATTGTAGGAGACAGTGGTTCCGGAAAGTCTACTTTAATTAAATTACTGTTAAGAGAGCTTTTGCCCACTTCCGGTGATTTATTTGTAAATGGACAGAGTCTTGTGGATTTAAAGAGAAGAAATGTACCCAAGTACAGACGTAATCTTGGTGTAGTATTTCAGGATTTCCGCCTGTTAAAAGACCGCAATGTGTATGAAAATGTAGCCTTTGCACAAAGAATTATTCAGGTACCAACCAGAGAAATCCGTAAAAATGTACCATCTATTTTATCCGTAGTAGGATTGGCAGGAAAATATAAGGCCAAGCCCAGACAGCTTTCCGGTGGAGAACAGCAGAGAGTTGCCATGGCGAGAGCACTAATTAACCGTCCTCCGATTTTACTTTGTGATGAACCTACCGGTAATTTGGATCCTAAAAATTCATGGGAAATTATGAAGCTGTTAGAACAGATAAATAAGAAGGGAACTACGGTTTTAGTGGTAACCCATAACAGAGAAATTGTTAATGAAATGCAGAAGCGAGTAATTACCATGAAAAAAGGTATTGTCGTAAGCGATGAAGAAAAAGGTGGTTATATCGATGAGGATTAGTACATTTTTTTATACGTTAAAACAAGGTATTATTAATATTTTCCGCAATAAGTGGTTCTCATTGGCGTCTATGGCCACAATCAGCGCCTGCCTATTATTGTTCGGATTGTTTTATGCCGTTATTGTTAATTTTAATAACATTGTAAAAACCGCTGAACAGGGTGTTTCGGTTACGGTTTTTTTTGAAGATAATCTTTCAGAAGCAAAGATTCAGGAAATAGGACAGTTGATTGAAAAGAGAACAGAGGTTTCTAAAATTGTATATGTTTCTGCGGAAGAGGCATGGGAAACTTTTCGGAATGATTATTTTGGAGAAGAATATTCTGCGGGATTTACAGAAAATCCTTTGGAGAATTCTTCCAACTATGAAATTTATTTATCAGATGTAGCGTTGCAGGGAAGCCTGGTAACTTATTTGGAATCTATTGAAGGGGTAAGACAGGTTAACCGTTCCGAAGTGACTGCATCTACTTTAAGCGGTATGAACATTTTAATTGTTTATGTATCTATCGGAATTATTGCTATTTTATTGGCAGTATCTATATTCTTAATCAGCAATACGGTTATGATTGGAATTCAGGTTAGAAAAGAAGAAATTAATATTATGAAATATATTGGAGCAACGGACTTTTTTGTACGTTCCCCATTTGTTATTGAAGGAATTATTATTGGTGCCATTGGTGCTGCAATTCCTTTAGGATTGATTTATGTGATTTATAATACAGTGGTGGAATTTGTAGTGGAACGTTTTCAAATGTTAAGTTCCTTATTAAATTTCCTTCCTGTAGATGAAATTTTTGTTACCTTGGTGCCGGTGTCCTTTGGACTTGGAATCGGCATTGGTTTCCTTGGAAGCTTTGCTACTGTTAGAAAGCATTTAAGAGTGTAGTTAGGATGTATATATGAGAAAAACGTGGAAATTAATAGGACTTGTTTTGGTCTGCAGTATGCTTGCGGTATCTGTTCCGGAAAAAATGCCGGTTTCTGCTACAGGCAGTACTTCAGCTACAATCCAACAAAAGAAGGACGAGATTAATAAAGCAAAAGAGGAAAGAAAGAAGTTACAGCAGGGATTAAGCGATGTTAAGAAAATGGTTTCTAAATTGGAAAAATCAAAAACAAGCTTAAAAAATTATGTAAAAGAGCTGGATTCTCAATTATCAAGTGTACAGACTAAGATTCAGGAATTAAAGGATTTGATTTCTGAAAAAGAAGAAGAAATTGAACAGACAAAAAAAGAATTGGAAGAAGCTATTGCCATAGAAGAAAAGCAGTACGAAGAAATGAAAATTCGTATTAAGTTTATGTATGAAAAAGGCAATCATTTTTATTTGGATATGATGCTTGGTGCCAGTAGCTTTGGAGATATGCTGAATAAAGCGCAATATGTGGAATCTATTTCTGCTTATGACAGACAGAAGCTGGAAGAGTTTCAATTAAACCGTGAGTTAATTGAAGTTTGTAAACAGGAATTGGAAGAAGAAGAAGCCATGTTGCAGGAGGCAAAAACAGCGGTAGAACAGGAACAGGCAAATTTGGAAGTACTGATTGATACCAAAGAAAAAGAAATTACCGCTTTTGAAAGTGATATTAAGACTCAGGAACAGGCGATTAAAGAGTACGAAGAGTATATTAGAGAGCAGGATGAAACGATTGCTGCTTTGGAAAAAGCATTAAAAGAAATGCAGAACAGTAATATCAAATATGATGGTGGTATGTTTGCGTGGCCGGCACCATCTTATACCAGAATTACCAGTGAATATGGCTGGCGAATTCATCCTACTTTAAAAGTAAATAAATTCCATAATGGTGTGGATATGGGAGCACCTGGCGGATCCCCGATTTTAGCAGCATATGACGGAGAAGTAGTACAGGCAGGCTATAGCAGTACTATGGGAAATTACATTTATCTGAATCATGGTAGCGGTTTGGTAACTATTTATATGCATGCTTCTAAGTTGTATGTAACTAAAGGGCAGGTAGTTTCCAAAGGAGATAAGATTGCGGCAGTAGGAACTACAGGACGTTCCACCGGTAATCACCTTCATTTCGGAGTACGTTTAAATGGTGAGTATGTATCGCCTTGGAACTATTTGAAATAGAAGTCCCGTGAGAAACGGAATAAGTGTGTATTATTACCGAAGAAAAAACATATATTAAGTTAAAAATGAGAGTGTATGGGACTGCCGCTTATGGGTAGTAGAGCCACACTCCGGAGGCAGTTTTTAATGGAACAAATGGAACAAAATAACAAAAGAAACGGGTATTGGAGTGGGCTGATTTCCGGCCTGCTTCTTGCTATATTATTGATTGGTTGTGTATATATCGGTAATCAGGTTTATCGGATATTTGAATCAAAAAAGATTGCAGAAAGTAATCAGGCAGAAGGTGCAGAACTTTTAAATGAATACACAGCAGCAAAAGTAGAAGTTATTGAAGAAACTATAAAACAATATTTTCTGGAAGAAACCGATAGAAATGCTTTAGAAAATGGTATTTATACAGGAATGGTGAATGCTTTGGATGATCCTTATTCAGAATACTATTCTGCAGAAGAGCTGGAAGAGCTGCAGATGAGTACGGAAGGGATTTATTATGGTATCGGTGCTTATATTTCCAAGGCAGCCACAGATGAATTCTGTACCATTAGTGGAGTTATTGAGAACACTCCTGCTGAAGAAGCTGATTTGAGAGCGGGGGACATTATTTATGAGGTGGATGGTGTTCTGACTCAGGGAATGGATACTACGGAAGTGGTGTCTTTGATTAAAGGAGAAGAGGGGACTCAGGTAGTGTTGACCTTAGTAAGGGATGGGGAAGATGACTATTTGAAAATTCCCGTAGAGCGAAGAAAAATTGAAAGTCCAACGGTTTCCAATGAAATGTTGGAAAATGGAATTGGTTATATTGAGATTACGGAATTTGATGATGTGACAGAGGATCAGTTTGCGGAAGCCTTGGCAGAGTGCAAAGCAAAAGGAATGAAAGCTTTAATATTGGATCTTCGTAGCAACCCGGGAGGAAACTTATCTACGGTTTGTGAAATCAGCCGGATGTTGTTGCCTAAAGGGATGATAGTATACACAGAAGATAAGTATGGAAAACGGGATGAATATACCTGTGATGGGGTACGGCAATTGCAGGTTCCGGCAGTGGTTTTGGTAAATGGCTATAGTGCCAGTGCATCAGAGATTTTAGCCGGTGCCATGAAAGATCATGGAATTGCAACTATTATGGGAACCACCACCTTCGGTAAGGGGATTGTACAGAGGGTGATTGCTTTGTCCGATGGTTCTGCGGTAAAATTAACCGTAAGTAAATATTATACACCTAACGGAAACAATATTCATGAAAAAGGAATTGAACCGGATGTGGAAGTGGAATTTGATGCAGATGCTTATTATGATGAAGGTGTAGACAATCAGTTGCAGGAAGCAGTTCGATATTTGACAACTATTCAGAGCCAAGCGAATTAATAAGAGATTTGGAATAGTTATAAGGACTTTGCAGGGAGATATGAGTGATGAAAAAGCCTAAAAGTTTTGATTTTAGTAAAAAACCAATCAGCCCTTGTTTTTTGATGACTTTGGCGAAATGGATTATTAGTTTTCCGGATTTGAGAAAACGTAAATTTAAATTGGAAAAAATTAACATGGAAGGAGTGGAAGGACCTTATTTATTATTGGTAACCCATTCCTCTATGGTGGACTTTAATGTTATGTTAAAAGCTACCCATCCCCATAAAGTAAATAATGTAATGACATTGGAGGGGTTCAATACATATACAGAACCTTTAATGCGTTCTTTGGGGGTTTTGGGAACCAGAAAATATATTAATGATATGAATTTAATCCGTAACATTAAATATTGTATTGAAAAGTTGGGTAATACCTTTGTTTTATTCCCGGAAGCACGCTATTCCTTGGATGGTTGTACTTCTTATATCCCAAGTTCTACGGCAAAATTAATTAAAGTACTAAAGGTGCCGGTAGTTGTTTTGAAGATTCAGGGAAATTTTATTACCTGTCCCCAGTGGAATAAGATAAATAAAAAGACTCATGTAGAAGCCCAGATGGAACAGATTATTACGGCAGAAGAATGCAAAGATATTACAGTAGATGAAATTGCAAAAAGAATCCGTAAACATTTTACATATGATGATTACAAGTGGCAGATGGACCACAAGATTAAAATCGACCATCCGAAACGTGCAGAAGGATTAAATGCTTTGCTGTATAAATGTCCTCATTGTATGGCAGAATCCCAAATGGAGTCTAAAGGTGCAAAACTATTTTGCAACGCCTGCGGAAAAACATGGGAAATGGATGAGTATGGCAGAATGCATGCTTTAGACGGAGAAACAGAATTTTCACATATTCCGGATTGGAGTAATTGGGAAAGAGCATGTGTCAGAAAAGAAATTGAAGACGGTACTTATTATTTTGAAGATAAAGTACGTGTGGAAACCTTGCCGGGATCCTTTAAGTTCTATAAACAGGGAGAAGGAACTTTAATTCAGACACCGGAAGGAACTACGGTAAAATGTAATTATTATGGAGAAGAATATACTCTTTTCAGAAGTGCAAAGAGTTTAGAAAGTATGCACATTGAATATGATTATCTTGGAAGGGGAGATTGTGTGGATATTTCTATTCCTGATGATAGTTTCTGGTGCTATGTTTCTAAGAAGGATTGTATTACAAAAATTTCCTTTGCTACAGAGGAGATTCATAAGTTGGCTGTTAAAAAATAGTGTAATAAGGACGGGGTTTGAGGGTTGCCGCCACAGGTTTATATATCCCTTGTTCGCTTGCTGTTCGTTACATTGTCTGCGCCCAACGTACAATTAGCTACAAGTAGCTATTGTTCGTTATTCGCAAACAATGTCTCACAGATGCGTACAAGTTGGATATATAAGACCTTTTGCGACAAGCCATCAAACCCCTGCTTTTTTAAGATATTTAGTTAAGAGGGATGAGATATGCCGAAGGGAACGAACCAAAAGTATAAATTGATATATATCATTAAATATTTGTTAGAAAACACTGATGAAAATCATAAGGTGACCATGCCACAGATATTGGCTTATTTGGAGGCCAATGGTATTACTGCGGAGCGTAAGAGTATTTATGATGATGTGGAAGCGATTCGTGAGCTGGGGATAGAGGTTATTGGAGAAAAGGTAGGAAGAAATTATTATTATTATGTAGTAGATAGGGATTTTGAAATGGCGGAGTTGAAGCTTTTGGTAGATGCCATCCAATCTTCCAAATTTATTACAGAGAAGAAGTCTCAG
>JAFZGJ010000020.1 GCA_017555455.1 Lachnospiraceae bacterium | reverse complement strand
TATTAAGATACATAATTAAAATTATTAAAAAGGAGGACAAATATATGTTCGCAGAATTAGCAGCACCAATAGTTAGTCTTTTAAATCAGTTAATGGGACCATTACTTTTAGTAGTAGGTGCTTTAGGAAGTCTATATTGTGTAGTTCTTGGTGTTAAATATGCAAAGGCAGAAGAACCACAGGAAAGAGAAAAAGCAAAGGGTGCTTTAAAGGGAGCTGTAGTTGGATTTGTACTTATTTTCGTATTAATCTTAGCCTTAAATATTTTAATGCCTAGCATGATTGATTGGGTTAACGAAAGTATTAAACAGTACAACCCAGAAGCAGGAACTGTGTTAGAAGCTATGCCAAAGGAATAAGAAAAAAATAAAGCCAGAGGAAATCGTATGAAAGATATTACTGTAGATGCTACGCTCGATAACTTAGAGGTAGTTCAAAACTTTGTAAGTGAAGAATTAGAGAATCAGGGTTGCTCTATGAAGGTTATGATGCAGATTGAAATCGCTGTGGAAGAGATTTATGTAAATATCGTTCACTATGCATATAATCCTGAAATCGGGAAAGCTACCATTCGTTGTGAAGTGACAGACGATCCTATGCAAGTAATTATTCAGTTCTTAGATTCTGGAGTGCCATTTGATCCGTTGGCTAAAGAGGATGCAGACATTACTCTTTCGGCAGAAGATAGACAAATCGGTGGTTTGGGTATCTTTATGGTGAAAAAAAGCATGGATGAGGTAAGTTACGAGTATAAGGAAGGTAAGAATGTTCTTACCATAAGAAAGGTGTTATAGAATATCACAAAGGAAAAGGAAGTGTGTCTATATGATATACTTCCTAAATTTTTAATTATTCAGAGCAAAGCGAATTGATAAGAAAACGGTGTTGAATGCTTGCATTCAAGAACCGTTTATCTTATCAATTCATTTGGCGAGAAGCCAAAATGAGGAAATCCGAAGGATTTTCGAGTTTTTGCTCTGAATAATTATCCTAATTTTACAATTAAATATAATTGTGCAAAAAATGTTCAGCCAAATAAAAAATTGGAAAATATTTGTAACAGATTTGAAATTCCCGTGTATAAAGAGATAGAAATGCAGAAATATCGAAAGGCAGACTAGATATGGGAGAAATGAAAGAGTCCAAGTTACACCATGTTATGAGGGTGTCATGGGAAAGTGAACAAATGCCCGGATGGGAAGATTCACTATCTATGGTATTAGGAACAATAAAAAAAGAGTTTCAAATGAAATCAAAAGATACTGCACATAAAGACAAGGATGCGATGTTTTTAGAACAGGATGATTTTGTGTTATAGAAGTAAAATTTCGCATAAAAGTGGTTGAAACGGTTACGTTTCGGTTACAGTGCATCTGCTATACTACCCCTATATTTGATTGTACTTAAGAGGTATTGATATGAAGGATATGTGGGTAGAACATCTGATGAAACGATATTCGGATAGCCTTTTTCATTATGTGGTGAAGCATACAGATAGCAAAGAAGATGCAGAAGATATTGTGCAGGAAGTATTTTTGAGCTGTTATAAATATAAAGATAAATTTGACAATACAAAATGTGGCGAACATGCATGGTTATATATTTTGGCTAAGAACCGTCTTAAGAATTACTATCGAGATAAAAAACCTGCAGTGAGCTTAGATGAGCAGATAAATGAACCTGAAGTTGATGTAAATTATGCAGAACAAGTTGTGCATATGATGACTTGTCGTGATTTGACGGCAGAGGCATTAAAACAGCTGGATCCAAGATCCCAGAAAATCATAGTACTTCGTTTTTTTCATGGAAAGAGTCACGAAGAGATTGCAGATGTCATGGGGTTGTCAACAGGGAATGTAAGAGTGATTCAGAGCCGTGCCTTAAAGGCAATGGAGGAATTTTTCAAAAATAAAAATATTGATATGGAAATATTGCTCTAGTATGAGAGATGATAATTCGAGGTATAAGAAAAGGTTTTTTGCTTAAGGCAGGGAGCCTTTTTGTTTATTTATAGAAAAATAGTGAGAAATGAAGATAAAGAGGATAGAAAATGTTTGTTGTAACCGTTAATGAGAAAAACCGGTCACTGTTTGAACATATGGTGGCAGAAGAATTCTTTGATCCCTTGGACAAAGAGGGACATTATGTGTTGGGTGCTATAGGGGAAGATGAATATGGCATGTATGCAGCGGGCGTTCTTTCTTTTGATGTTATAGATGATTATGACGGAGACACAAGAGTTTTAATTGGGTTGCTTCGTTGGTTGTATGTGGCAGAGGAATTTAGAAACCGTGGAGCTGCAGATGCTCTAATGGAAGAATATTTTCGATTATTGGCACATGCAGGTATTGAGTTGGCAATTTTTGATTTGCCTTTTAACACACAGTATGATGAATTATGCATTTACCTGGAAGGATGGGGATTTACCTTCTTTTTAACAGAACGATTTGAACTGCGTTTACATATGCAGGAAGTGATGGCAGTACCGGAATTATGGGGAAAAGCTTCCGGGAATGTAGTACCTATTAGCAAGCTAGAAAAAGAAGAAATAAAAAAAATTATTAGAAAAGCAGAGGAATTGGAAAATATCGATCCGGATTTTAGGGATAAAATAAAGGGGTGTGATAAAAATTGCAGTGCCGCTGTTTATGGGGATGGAGAGTTGAAAGGATTGGCAGTCATTTATCCTGTCACATCCAATATTTTAGAGATTTCATTTTTTAGAATGTTTGAAAAAAATGCCACAAGTATCAAGGATTTGTTTTATTACATGAGCCAACAGATTTTGGAAACCTACGGAGAACAGGTTCAGATACGTGGGTTGTGCAGAGACGAAGTTAACGGCAATATGATTGGAAAACTGTTTCCTCATATTCAACCGTTGTTAGTGCATCGTGGAATATGTATCACCTTGGATGAGGAGGAATAAAATGGCACCGGAATTGAAATCATACGAAGAAAAAAGCTATACACATAAAGGATATGAATCAGAACAACAATTAAAGGACGAGCAGGCGAAACGTAGTAAATATCAGCGTAAGACAAAAATGAAAGAGGTTTACGAAACCATCAAAGAGCTTAGAGGGAAAGATGATAAGACCTATGAGTATATGGATAAGGTAAGAACCTCCAAGGAAGAAAGCTTAAGAAAAGTGCCCCTGCATTATAGCAGAGGAACCTATTTGGCAGATAAAGAAGGGAAACATGTACTGGAATTTGATATGGCTGGTTCCGGCTTCAAATTTATGCGTGCAGATTATAAAGATATTAATGCCAAAACAGGATTTAAACGTACCATACAAGCCTGGTGGCATTCCTTTAAATCTCTTTTTACTCGTAAGAAAACCAAAGAACAGTTAAATATGGAAAAGGTGGAAAGGGTTTTAGGAGAAGGAAACCAAGTGGTAAATGATGATGGCAAAAAAATGGAACACGTACGAAGCCGCACAAAGACCAAAGAGATTACCAATGAAAAAGGCGAAAAAGAAGTAATCCGTAAACAGCGTATCCATATGGCAGGTTCTATGGGATTCTATGGCCTTAGTAACAGTGGAGATTATAGTATAGAAAATACACGTCAGTACGTACAATACATGGGCGGTAAATATTTGAAGGATGTGTTCGATGAAGCTATCAAGAATAACAGAGAACCTCGAGATGTTCATATTGTGATGAAGGGACACAGCCGAGGTGGTGTTAGTGCCATTGAAGGTGCCATGATGTTAAAGCAGTGGGTATTTGAGAATTATCCACAGTATGAACATAAAGTTAAATTTGAACTTACCCAGTTAGACCCGGTAGCAGGACTTGGATCCAACAGCGGCATAAACAAAGAGGTAGACCTGAATGGAAAAACTATAACGCAGAATGGAATAACATTCCGTCCATTGGGAGATTCTGCGCAAACAACAGTAATGTATTCTCTTCACGGTAATCATACCATAGGCTTTACTCCACAGTGTGTAAAAGGAGCCAAAAGAGTTATCTTTACACCTACGGAACACAGTATGGGATTACAGGACCATGAGGTAGTAGACGGAGAAAAAAGAAAGATTTCCTATACAGATGCCAAAACAGGACATGTATATCGTAGTACAGCTATCAATGAATTAGGTGACGGTGTCTATATTGCCGATAAGAACAACAACCTGATTAAGTTGAATAGTATGGAAGAGGTAAATAAGGTAATTGACCATATTACGAAGAATACAGATAAACAGACGGCCCGTTATAATGTTATCAGGGAAGCTGCTAAGAGTTGGTTCGATCATCAGAAAGAATTAACGATGAAAGAGCCTACAAAAGAAATGGAAAAACAAAAACCGGAAATGGAAATGAACGAGCCTGAAATGGGAGGAAAAAGATTATAATGAAGGTTATTTGTGTAGATGACGAACAACCAATCTTAGATAATTTTAAAAATAGAGTGAGTGGTTTTACACAGATTCAAAGTCTTCACATGTTTACAGATGCAAAAGAGGCTTTGGAATGGGTAAAAGAACATCCGGTGGACGTAGCGTTTTTAGATATTGAAATGGGCGGAATGAGCGGTGTTGATTTGGCCAGAAGGTTTAAGGAGATGGATCGAGATATCCGTATCTTTTTTGTAACTGCTTATGAGCAATATGCCTTGGAGGCATTTAAGGTAGATGCCTTAGGCTATATTTTAAAGCCGTATTCTAAGAAGGATTTGCAGGAAGCCTTTGAAAAGGCATCCTTAATGAAATCCCGAAAACAAAACAGAGTGGTCATTCAGACCATTCCGAATTTTTGCGTCAGTGTGGAGGGAAAAAATCTGCATATTAACAGAGCAAAGGCGGAGGAATTGTTTGCTTTACTGGTAGACCGTGCAGAGTCAGGAGTCACTGCAAGAGATGCTATTGATTGTCTGTGGCCGGATCGATTGACGGATGAAAATACCATGGCATTGTATCGAGTTACTTTCCATCGTCTGATGGATTGCCTTAAGGAAGTAGGCATTGATTACATTATAGGAAATGAAGTCAGAAAAAAATACATTCACATGAAAGAGGTAGATTGTGATTTGTATCATATTTTGGATGGAGATAGAGACAGTATTCAAAATTATGCCGGTGAGTATTTAAAAGAATATTCTTGGGCAGAAAGCAGAAATGCACAGATTAATAGTATTAAAGCAGCATGGGACAGTAAAAGATAAGAATAGCTATAAATGTGTTATGTTTTTATATGTAAAGTGTATAAATATATGACGATTGATGATCAGGAGCAACAAAGGAGAAGGATTATGGCAGAATATGAAACAATAGACTTAACAGATGAAGAATTAGAGGAATTGCGTGATGTTTTAGAAGAGGCAAAAACAGAGTATGGGTATGAGAAAGTAATGCCACAGACAGAAGCGGTACTAAAACAATTTCCTGGAATTAATCCTATGGGACATTATAGTGAAATTGACATGGGAATTACAGATAGACTGAAACGCTGTGAATATGCCTCCCGTATGAGAGATCCTTTGGCATGGGAAGTATATCAGGATGTAAAAAATAAAATTGAGAAAACTTATGAATATAAGGCAATGAAATTGAAAATGTTAGAACTTTCCAAAAAAGTAAATGTTATAGATCATGCTATTCGATTAAGTAGCAGTGATAAAGTTGTAGCATATTTGGAAGCACAAAAAGAAGAATTGAAAAATGATTCGGTTTTAAAAGATTATGATAAGTTTTTAGAGGCATTGGAATATTACAGTGGCGTTAAATTCTTAGATCCGAGCGTACAGCATAAGGAACAATTTGAAATAGCTACTTTTCTTCAAGAGAAATTTGGCGTAAAGTCAAAGAATTCTATAAATTATAGTATACATGATCAGATTTTGAATTTTTCTAATCCAAAGAGTATTGAAATCGAATTCGAGAATTTTGATCATATGGTAACATTTCAGAGAATGTTAGATGACAAGAATCTTGGAAAACAATTAGAGGAAATAGAAGCAGAGTCTATGGACCCTTCGGATATAAAAAGATACGTTTCTACTATACCTGCGTATGTAGAAGCCAGTTGTGATCGTGCGTTGGCTGCAGCGTTGCCAAAAGTCAAGGACCGAGCTGATATGCTTTTCATCAATGGACGAAGTATCAGAGAAATGATGCAAGATGAGAAAGAATTTAAAGAGAAAGAGCCAACAGAGGAACAGATTAAAAAATACAGTAACTTATATGTAGCATCGGCGCTTAGAAATGGAAGTTACGTAGAAGCTTTTACAAAAAGTCAAAAAGAAAACGGAAGTATTAATTATAAGCCTGTTCCTATAACTGCCAAAGGAGAAGATTCCTATATTCTGAAAAAAGGTGGAGCTAAAGAAGTTGAAAAGATTACCATTAGCTTTTTGGACCGTTTCCTTGCTAAATTAGGGTTTACACATTTTAAGGAAAAGATAAAAGCAGCAGAGCTTGCAGACAGAGTGAAAGATTCCAGAGAAGCATTTAGAGCTGCTCATGTTTCTGAAATGAAGAAACCAATGACCAGACAAGAAATGGAAGATAAGAAACAGGCATTTAAAGCTATACATAAATACAAAGATAATTTCTTAAAATTGCACGAGCAAAATATGAATTATAATAACATGAATGTTACCTTAGATAGTCAATTTTTCCCAGAAGGAAAGAAATCTATTGTAAACAAAGCTACCGGCATTACAAGGTCCGATGAGAGGGAATACCTGAGAACTCTTGCAGTTGCTCATATGTTAAAAGAAGGTTATACCTTAGAGCAGGTTATGGATACTTCCAATTATATTGAGGAAAGAGCACAATGTGCAGAAGGTCTAAGGGAAAAATTAGTAGCTTGCGGAGAAAAAGAATTTTTTGAGACCATGTTTGATTATCAAAAGGTATTAAAAGATTCTATTGAAGAGTATGCAGAAAAACATAACATTAGTTTTAAAGATCCTGATAGTGTTTGGGGTGATCCATCAGCTTATTTGATAGACCTTGCTTTAGGTTTGGGTAATATGACTGATTTTATGTTAGGTTCTGAACTTAAAAAGAAAGTAGAAGGCCATTTTGGAAAAGAAGCTGTGGAAGCAGCAGATAAACTCAGCAGGAATTGTTTGGTAATTGGTATGTTGCCCAAAAATGTAGGGAAATGTGAACAAATTTACCGTAAGCTTGCGGAAGGAAAAACTTCGAAAGATCCACAAACAGATATGTTTAGTGATGCTATAAAAGCGGAGGTTGTTACGGCTGTAATTGGAGCTTTTGAGAAACCGGGACAGATATTTTCACCAGATACTGATTTGATACAGGTTGAATATATACATCAAATGGTAATGACTCATCCTAATACGAAAAAATATTTTGAGAATAATTCTAGTGAAAAATTAATGGATGTTATTGCCAAAGGAAATGTTCTAAAGGAATTAAAGGTTGATTTTGAAATTTTAGATGAGAAAAAGGTTCCTGGTAAGAATTTAGCCAGTGAAGTGTTTGACGTTACCGTAGAATTGGGCGATCCAATGGCAGCAGTAAATGTAGTACCCACTTTTGATGGTAGTAGTGCATATTATGAGATGGATACTCTTGATAACGTTATGGAAAAAATGGAAGAAATGGAAAATGCTGCTGAAATGTAAGACAATATGGGAATATCATAAAGTGGAAATCAGGGGATTTTCTAATAAAAGAATGGTACAAAAGAGTGAACAAAGGTGGATGTGAAGATGGCAAAGGCTGGGATCACAGAATATAAGGAAGATGAAATAATTTTAAAGCAGGGAGATCCGGATAAAAGTCTGTATAAGATTTTATCCGGTCAAGTGGCTGTGTATATTAATTATGGAAAAGAAGATGAGTATCTTGTGGGAATTCAGTCTTTCCCAAGTTGTTTTGGTGAAATGACCATTTTGTCAGAGCAACCTAGTTTTTATACCGTTGTGGCGTTGACAGAAACCAAGATACTTTGTGTACCGGAAGAGAATTTTGAAGGATTCATTCAGGGCAATCCGGCCAATGCAATTTCCATTATGAAGACCATGGCAAAAAACATCTCTTTGTTGAACATGAACATTAAAATGTTAAACGAAGAAATTGCTTTTAACAGTACTGAGGGCACCGTGGGAATTCAGGAAGATAAGAGTGCTGTAGAGGAAAGTCCAATTGCTTTATCAGGAAATCAAAACTATGAATTATATTTGCCGGGACACAGAGGATATGGAAGTGCTCGCTGTCCTGTATCGGAGAAATTAACTTATTTGAAAGAGTATGTATGTCCTCATTGTGGAACCAAATTTGTGGCTCCATGTATCAATGTGGCAGCCTTGGATAAAGAAGATGATAAAAAAGATTATCGTGATGACATGCGTGCAGATTATGGGGATTTCTGCGTAGAATGGTATCAGATTATTACCTGTACCCATTGTTATTTTAGTGCTTTTACGGACTTTTTCCGAAGAGATGATAATTATCTGCAAAAAGAAGCTTATCGGGAAAATTTGAAAAATGCTTTTTCGAATGTATTTTTGAATTTTACGGCAACCCGTAACATGGACTTTGTGTTTGCCCAGTATTATCTTGCACTTATTTGTGTGAAAGGAATGAAAGACGAAACCCTGATGGCCTCACGTTTGTGGTTAAATCTTAGTCGTCTATACTCGGATGTTGGAGAAATAGATTTATCCATAGAGGCAGCAGGTAGAGCAGCCAGTGCGTATATGAATGGGTTTAGTGTGTTAAAACCTAGGGTAGAGCATAAGATTTGCATGAGTATAGCCGGAATTTTTTATAAAAACCAGTGTTATAAACAGGCAAGAGAACTGGCATTTCATTTAAAAACGAAGAAAACGGAACAGAGTTTATATACAAGAATGGCAGAGGATATGATTGCAGATATTCGAAAAAAAGGAGAGAAATAGGAAATGGATTTTAATAGAAACGAAACGGCAGATAAAATTAAGGAAGCTATTAATGCTGCCAAGGAAGAATTAAAAACATATGCTGATATACCGGAGCATTATTCAACTATATTAAAATATCCGAATATGGATGCAAAAGGTTATTTCAGTGAAATTGATATGGACATTGCAGCCAGATTAAGGAAATGTGATACCTATGTCCAGAGAAAAACCGTGTATAATCAGGCCATGTATAAGCATGTGCGTCAGGAGATTGAAACCAAAGGAGCCGGATTAAAAAAACAGGTACAGGAGATTGCCAAGGAGCACCGTATTTTAACCAGAGCAGCCAGATTATGCGAGAATCCGGAAGCTAAAAAAGCAATTTTAGATAGAGCTAATGCATTAAAGGAATCCGAGGCAGTAAAGGATTACAATCTATTAATTATAGGATTGGAAGCATATTCAGGTGTGGGACACCATCAGATGGATGAGAAGACTATAGATGCCTATGATAGATTGCTGGGATATGTTACAAACGGGGAGACTAATTTTTCGGCTAGATTTACAGATGGAGAATACCACGAACGACCAGAGAAAATTAATATTAATATGCGAAGTATGGATCAGTTTTTTGAGCAGTTTATGGAATCACATCCGGAAGCAAAAGGAAAGACAGAAGAGGAACTGAAAGCATTAAATCCAAGCTATACTTTATTTGAAAAAACTGTAACAAATTATGCTAAAGATGCTTTGGAAGATACTCTTAGCAGCTGTTTTGCGACCATGGATGAACGATTAGATCTTATTATGGTGGATGGTCAGACTCTTAGAGAAATGATAGAGGAAAAAGATAAGAAAGAAGGGCGCAAGGAAGAGCGTACTCCACAGGAATTCAACGACATCACTTGTAATATTCTAACTGCAGCATTAAAAGGTGATGCAAGAGTGGAAGCTTTTATGCCGGAAGCAGTAAACCGCGAAGGGAAGAAGTTTTATGCAGAACCAGTTCCGATTATGGCAAAACAGCCGGAAGAACGTGTTACTATGAGCTTTTGGGAAAAGTTCCTTGCACTCTTTGGTTTTAACAAAGAGAAAGCACAGAAGTATAAAAAGCAGCAGACAATCGATCAAAAAATGGAGGCTTGTAAACAGCGTGTCAAACAGAAGATGACAAAAAATTTAACCCTGGCGGAAAAAAAAGCAGGGGGAAAGAGTGTAGAATTCAGCGATCCTATGACAAAAGAGAAAAAAGAACGATTGAAAATTACAAGTGAAATTGCAAAAGAAAATTGTGATAATTTTGTAAGAGATGCCCGTATCATAGAAAGACTTAACGGGGAAAGGGACAAGTTGACATATTCTTTCTTTCCCGAAGAAGCAAAAGAACAAAAAGGTGTTACGATTGAGGGTAAAGTGGATACATTGAAGCGAGATAAGCCGTTATACAATTGTGTCACTATGATGCTGCAAAGAGGAATTCCTTATGAAGAAGTTTTAGATCCTAATATGCACAAAGAACTTCGTGTACAAATTGGTAAAGAGTTAAAAGAAAAATTTCCGACCATGACTGCGGAGGAATACGATAAATTGCATCTGGATGGTATGAAGCTTTGGGCAGAAAATTTAGATGATTTTGCAAAAAAAATGAGCAAGGAAATTAAATCTGCAAAAGATATTAGAGAAAATTTCCCTAAATTGTTTATGGGAACGTTATGTGCCCAGGTTCTTGGAATGGACAATTTCCAGGATAAGGAGAAAGTAATTGCAGATTGTGGAGGAAAAGAGAAGTTTGATGCTTTGAGAGCAAAACTATCTGAGGCAAGTAATGTTTATAGTATAGCAGATATGCTAAAGAGCAGTTTGGAAAAATATTATCATGTGTTAAGAGATATGCCTTTGAATATGAACAAATTGCTGACTAATAATTTGCAATATGTTTCTATACTAAAGGGAATTCAGAGCGAGAATCCTACCTTTAATCCTCAATTAGATACGGAAGACACCTACATCTTGAATGGTATGTTAGATTATCATCCACAGATTCCAGTATTACAGCAGAGAGCAGATAATCTGGATCGTGATTTTCTGAATGACTGGCTGGCTAACGGTGCGGAAAATGAAGCTCATATAGATTTGGAAATTTTGGATAAAAAAATGCCACTGCCACATACCGTTGGAATTTATGAAAAAGGGTATATAGATGTTAGAGTGAATGTCGTTGTTAACGGTGAGAATTTAATCAATTTTAAGGATCCGGAAAAGCAGAAGACTAATCAGGAAGAGGCGGAGATGGATACGGAGATGAGTAGATAAACTGCAATGACTTCCATTTGCAAAAAAATAGACTTTGGATGAGTTTGGGATGCCAAATATCTCTAAGGGACAAAAATTGTCAGCAGCCCTTATGAGTGGACTTAATGGTTGAAAAGAATAAACAAATGAAAAGGAATGAAAAACATGAATTTAAATCATACTATGAATGAAGAAACAAAATGTCTTACAATCGCATTAGAAGGTAAAATTGATTCCATCAATGCAGCAGAAACAGAAGCTGCAATTATGGAATTACATCAGCAGTACAACAATGTAGATATTATTTTTGATGCTACAAAATTGGAATATATTTCCAGTGCGGGACTTCGTGTATTATTAAAGGTACGTAAGCTACAAAGTGAACTAAACATTATTAATGTATCTAGAGATGTATATGAACTTTTCGAAATAACAGGCTTTGCAGAAATTATGAAAATTCACAAAGCACTCCGTGAAATTTCCATTGAAAACTGTGAAGTGATCGGCAAAGGTGGACACGGACAGGTTCTTCGTATCAATGGAGATACTATTGTTAAGCTTTTCCATCCTGGTACTCCGGTGGAAGATGCAGAAAGAGAACAGGAATATGCGAAAAGAGCCCTTATTATGGGAATTCCAACGGCCATTCCTTTTGATGTAGTAAAATGTGGTGATTCTATTGGATTAGTATTTGAAATGATTAATTCAACCACATTGTCCGAGTTTATGAAAAATAATCCGGAACGTTTTGAAGAATATGCAGTTAAGTATGCAAATCTTATGAAACAGCTTCACGAAACAAAAGTAACCAATGATATGTTATCCGGTACAAAAGAACTCTACAGAGAACGAATCGAACGTATTCGTCCTCTTGGTTATTTTACAGAAGAAGAAATCGATGCTCTTCACCGTGTCAATGATGCATTTGCGGATGATACCTGCATTATTCATGGAGATTTCCATCCAAAGAACATCATGGTTATGGACGATGAATTAGTATTAATTGACATGGCAGATATTACATACGGAAACCCACTCTATGATTTGGGTTCTATGCTTTTAACACATGTAACCGTTTCACCAGAGAGAAAAGCGGATATTATTGGTTTACCAGCAGAAATGGTAGATAAGCTTTGGGGTATCTTTATTTCTGTTTATTTAAATACCAGAGATCCTCAAGTAATTGAAATGACAATGAAAAAAGCAGGTATCTTTGCCATTTTGAAAGCAGCAGCGGCTCTTGGCTTTAGTCCAACTGCAAATACAGACATGATTATTAATTACGTAACAAACATGGTTCGTGAAAAATTATTATCTAATGTAGATGGATGTATCGCTCTTTTAAATATGTAATAAAAAATTGATTTCTATTAGTTATAAAAAATAGAAATAGGGAGTTTTGAAAAATTGGACAAACTTGTAAGAAAAATAGAAATACCATTAGCATAAAGGAAAATATGATGCCTACGCTTCGAAATTAATTATGCAGACGACTCTTGCAACAATGAAGAACAAAGGAGGAAATATATAAAAAATGGATAGAAAAAATAAAATAAGGATATTAAGCATTATTTTAGCTATTGTAATGATAGTTTCTTTGGTTTCCAATATCAATCTCATGGAAGTGCGGGCTACAAATGAAGGAACGCAAGGTTTAGAACACGAAAGTATAACAGAGGTTAATGAGGATGAAATACCGGCTTCTACGACAGAGGAAGGCGGAGATGATGAACAAAACAATCCAAATGATGGGGATGCCGGAGATAATGAAGATGGAACCGATGAGACTGGTCATAGTCATAGATGGACATATAGCATAGGGGACAGTGTAAATAAAATTACGGCAATTTGTAGTGGAGAAGGAGAATGTGAGGTTACCACTGCTTTGACTTTGATTATTACTGTGCAAGATAGAGAAGCTTCGGGTAGTGCATATACAGGATTGACTATAGAAGGAATTGAAAGCTGGGAAGAAGCAGGTTGCCAGTCGCCTGTAATTAGTTATGTTAGTACAGATGATGGAAATTATGAAGCTTTGGATGCACCAACAGAAGAGGGAGAATATAAGGTAATTGTAAATGTAGAAGAAATAAGTGTGGAAACTGCCTTCTCTATTACAACCTCAGAAGAAGGTTATTTGGAAGAAGAAGAGGAACCGGAAGAGGAAGAATTGATTGCCTTAGCAAATACGATAGAAGAAGGTGGATTAAGTAAAGTAAGTCACAGCCATAAAATCGGAGGGACTACTGAGTTAACTCCAATAAGTAGCAGTAATAAGGAAAGCTTGCAAAATTCAGGAAATTACTGCCTGGTTGAGGATATTGTGTTAACGAGCGGAATAGTAATTGACGGCAAAGAAGTGAATTTGTGCTTAAACGGACATACCATTTCATTCAGTGGAACCGCAGGCACAGGGTGTTTATTTCATATTAAATCCCAAGGAACGTTACGTATATATGATTGCAGTAACGGAAGTGGTGCCTTAACAAGGGGGATTGGAGTTTATGATGGACGTGCATTTAATAGAAAAGGTGGGGCTATTTATTTACAAGAATCCACTTTTGAGATGCATGGAGGAACTATTTCAAATAATACAGCAGACTGGGGGGGAGCTGTTTTTATTAACGGAAGTAGTAAGGCATCAACATTTAAAATGTATGGAGGAATCATTTCAAATAATACAGCGGTATCCGGTGGTGGAGCAGTTGAAGTAGAAGACGATAAGTCTGTTTTTGATATGTATGGCGGTAGCATTATAAAAAATGAGGTAACTAACACAAATGGCGGAATGCACAAAGGTGGTGGAGTGCATTTGGCAAATGGCCAAGTAAATATATATGGTCAAGGTGATGTTATTATAAAGGATAACACCGTCGCCAATGTAGAGAATAATGTTTACTTGCGAAGTGATAAAGGAGAGAGAGTAATTTCTATAAAGAATACAAATTTATCATCTAATAGTATTGTTGGCATTTCTACTGCCAATATAGAATTGAAAACGAGTAATGAAGTGAAAGTTACCAGTGGTTATGGAGATCATGATAATAATAGAAGATTTTTCATGGATGCGACTCATTCGTCGGCAACTTATGCAATGATTTATAAAGATAGTAATTTATGGATTAAGAAACATGAACATGTGTGGTCTTATGTAGCGGAGCCGAGTGAGAAAATAATCAAAGCAACATGCGTGAATGAAGAGGCGCCTTGTGGTACTGTTCTAAGCCTAAATGTTTCTGCTGCCGATATGGTTGCAACAGGAGAGGCCTACGATGGTTTAACAATTCAAGGAAAAGATGCATGGATTAGTACCGGTTGTGCAAGCTATTCGGTTAAATATGTAAATACAGCCAATAATTCTGCACCAACTGAAGTAGGAAATTACAAGGCAGTCGTGAGTGTTGGAGAAGCAGAGGTAGAAGTGACGTTTTCAATCACGGAAGAAAGCAATTCCGATGGAGATGATAATCAAGGAGGAGACACTGACCAAGGCGGAGATAACAACCAAGGCGGAGATAACAACCAAGGCGGAGATAGCAACCAAGGCGGAGATAGCAACCAAGGTGGAGATAACAACCAAGGAAATGATTCCGGTAACAACGTAGTAAATAAGCCGGAACAGGGAAATGTTTCAGACAAAACTCCCAGCCTGGAAGAAATTGATAAAGAGCAGAAAGAACGTCCAACCATAGATATTGAAAATGATGCTCAGGCGACACAGGACGCACCTATTCATGAAACTACTCTTAATAATACAACGGAAGAGTTATTTGAGGCCAACGGTATTTTTACAGAGGCTGAAAAAGACATTATTTTAAATGGTGTAAGTGCAAAGATATGGGTTGAAATCAGTAAAACGGATGAAAGTACGATTGCGCCTGAAGAAAAGATTAAAATAGAGCAGACAGTTGCAAATGTTATAGGAGAAAATCCTACAATTACTTATTTCGATGCTGATTTATTTAAACAAATCGGAAGTGCTGATAAGATTAAGATTAGCGAACCGGGAGTTGCTATTAAGATTTCTGTTAAGCTTCCGGAAGAATTGATAAATTATGACGGTTTGGTTCTCAGAGATTATAAAATTGTCAGATTGCATAATGGAGAAGTGGATATTATTGATGGGATTTTTGATCCCATAACGGGGGAATTAACCTTCGAAACAGACCGTTTTTCAACTTATGCCATAGTATATAATGATGTACCTGTAACGGATAATGTTCAGGAAAATACATCAAAAGATATTCCTGACAGTGAACCTAAAGCTGAAGGAAACGAAAAAGACAGAGTGCCGAAAACAGGAGAAAGTAACGCAACAACATGGTTATTTGTACTCATGTTAATTAGCGGTATTGCACTTACTTTTAATTCTGGAAATAAGAAAGTATGGAATAAGGAAAATTAAATGAGATTCTTCAAGAAACAAAAAAATGCGATTAGGAATCAAAAGGCAGATGAAAAAAAACATCTGCCTTTTAGTTCTTCTCAACTGAAAAAAAGAAAAATTATTTTTAGTATTTTATTTGTATTATCGACATTGGGGTTTACAATAAGCTTGGTTTCAGAGCTAATAGATGACAAAAAATTAAAACAACAGCAGATTGCATTGCAAAAAAATATGGAGGAAGCTATAGAACGGACAGAAAAATTTGATTTCGCAGGAGGTTCAGTAACTATCGCAGAAAAAGAACCAATGGGAGAAAGCAAAGCGACAGAAGAAACGGAATTATCTTTGGATATGCTTCCGGAATATGAAGCGCTGTATCGGGAAAATGATGATTTTATAGGATGGCTTAGGATAGAAGATACCGTAATTGATTATCCGGTGATGCAGTGTAAGGAAGATGAAAATTATTATTTATCCTACGATTTTTATAAAAAGGAAAACAAAAATGGTTGCCTGATTTTGGATAACGATTCCCAAGTAGGACGGGGAAACAAACTCGTGAACTACGAAAATGGAGAAAATCCTTCTACGAATCTTATAATTCATGGTCATATGACCAAAACGGGTCAGATGTTTGGCAAGCTGATTTTGTATAAGGATAAGGAATATGGTTTGGCGCATAATATCATTTCTTTTGATTCTCTTTATGAGAAGAGAAAGTATGAATTAATTACGGTGTTTTATTCCAAGGTTTTCTATGAAAATGAAGATGTTTTTAAATATTATAATTTTTTTCAAGCAGATACACAGGAAGAATTTGATGATTGGTATCAAAATATAAAGAAAAAAGCTTTGTATGATACAGGGGTAAAAGCAAAATTTGGAGATGAATTTATTACTTTGTCGGTGTGTTCTTATCATATACAAGATGGAAGATTTGTTGTGGTAGGAAAGAGAATATATGATTAGAGAAAAAGGAAATATAGGATAATAAAATTGCGTCAAGATATTGTAAAAAACAGGTATTGTAAAAAACAGATCAAAAAACATGAAATTTAATTGTAGGAATTTGTAATAAAGTGTGGTGTTCAGTGTATATATATATGGATATCCAAATTATGATTTGGTGGCAATGAAAAAAGACGATAATTACAAATTATGATAAATGGAATTATAATTTCTGATATTGATAGGAGTACATAAAATGAGAGTACTGCAGAAAAAAATACTGATACTGGTCATTAGCAGTATATTAATTTCTGCAATGATGGTTATGGTAATTGCATTTTTTAATTATAACCATATTGTGGAAAATAATTCAGAGCAGATTATGCAACTTATGTGTACTGAAAAAAGACAGATAATCGACGAAAAATTATTAAATATAGAGCATAGTGTTCGTAAACTGTATCATTTTGCCACAAATCAGATAAAGGAAACTGAGAACTTATGGCGGAATGAAAGAAAATATGAAGAACACATTAGCAGTATGAAGGAACTGATGGAGATAACTGCTAAATATACAGATGGTGCAGTGTCTGTTTATTATCGATTAGACTCTGCGATAAAAGGACCAAAGCAAGGCGTGTGGATGCTGCAGAATGCAAGCGGAGAGTTTGTAGAGTATGAAATGACAGATATTTTATATTACGATAAAGATGATATAGAGCGTGTTGGATGGTACTATATTCCTGTAGCCAATGGAAAAGAAACATGGATAAATCCGTACTATAACAAAAATATGGGAAAAGAAATTATTTCTTATGTTATTCCTATTATTTTGGATACCCAAGTGATTGGTGTGGTGGGCATGGATATATCTACGAATCTTTTATATGAGAATGCGAAGAAGGTTAAGATATATGATACAGGATATGCTTTTTTGATGGATCATGAAGGGAATTTTATGTATCATCCGGAGATGAAAAGAAATATAATTTCGGAGGAGTTTAATCACGAGCATGTCTATCTTTACGAAAAGAGTTTAGTGTCGGTAGAAAAACAGAGTGTAGAAACTTATCAATGGAATAATATCGATAAAAAGATGACAGCTCAGAAGCTACGAAACGGAATGATTTTTACAGTATGTGTTCCGGAACAGGAGATTAAACAGCCACAGAGGAAGGTGCTGTCAGATTCTATAGCTGTAATTATTTTTATTATGTCAGTTTTTGTTGTTGCAACAGTTTCCATTATAAAAGTAATTGTAAGATTGGCATATACAGATGTAATGACACGGGTAGGAAATAAAACGGCATATACAGAGTGTGTTGATTCAATATACAAACGGATACGAAATAAGGAAAAGCTTAACTATCTGGTTGTAGTTATGGATATTAACGATTTGAAAAAAACAAATGACACGTACGGACACGAATATGGTGATAAGTTGATACAAAACGGAGCCGATATTGCCAAAAAGGTATGGGGAAGTGAGTGTATGTACCGTATAGGTGGTGATGAATTTGTGGC
>JAFZGJ010000182.1 GCA_017555455.1 Lachnospiraceae bacterium | reverse complement strand
TTTTATGTATTTCATTCCATCTATGAATTGATTTTTTATGCCTATAAATTGCTTCAGGTAATCTTTCCACATTTGGAATGTTACAAACTCTTCAATCGGTTTTATTCCCCTTATCGCATTCATTATTTTATCTGCTAGAGCTACGTTGCCCCAATTTAGACCACCACCTAATGAATGCGGTTTTATGTGTTCAATTGTACGATTTTTCTTTGTTAGTTTTACTCCGTATAAACCTTTAAAATCTTTTCCGAGTAAACCCTTATCAAATGCTTTTTTTATTGGGTGGTTGTAACCAAAACTTATATTTTTGTTTACATCTCCTACCCTCATTTATTTTTTCCTTTACTGGTGTTCCTGTGAGTTCCAAGCCATCATGAATTGTGCATAAAATGTACCAAATTCAGAAGGTGTCATTACCTCATTTTTTATAGCATTTTCAACAAGCCATTCTTCTGTGCATTGTTCAGGTATTGTAAAGTCAGGCTCTGCATAAAAGGTTAATGTGTTTGCTGGTAAATTACCGATTACAGTAACAATATTAAATGCTGTATTCAAACTTTCAACTGCTGAGCCATATCCTTTTGGTTGTTTTCTAAAATAACCATAGCCATCAATTTTAAAGAATTGCTTTAAAAATTCTTCTTTTCTTGCTTCTGCAAGTTCAAGTTCAACTTCATCAGCAAAAACAAATTCATCATTAAGGGTTATAATTTCTCTTTCTGTTTCAAGAATTTCTAAACCCACATATTGTGGCATAAAAGTTAAAGTATTTTGTAATCTTTCTTTATCTGTATCAAATAAAACTATTTTTTCATTTTGTTGTATGTAAAACATTTTTATACCTCACCTTCTGCGTAGATAAATCTAAATCCACTTAAACTACCACCTAATGTGTAATAAACACTAAGCACATCACCTTTAGTAACTGGCATTATTAAACCTACATAATGACCACTAACAGTTGCATCTGCATCAACTTGCATTTTAGGAGTTTGTAATGATAATGATTGATTAGTGCCATTAGCTTGTTTTTTAAGGTAATACCAACCATTAGCAGGAGCAGTATAACTTGAACCATTTGCACCTAAAGTTAAGGTAATATATTTATTTGACGGCATACCCCAACCGCTAACCTCAAATTTATCAAACCTTTTTAATATATCTAAAGTTGAAAATGTTAAAGTATTAGGTGTTTTACCATCCGAGCGTGGTTGATATTCCATGATAGGACATTCTTTAAATTCTTCCCATTGTGCTGTTGTAGTTCCAGTTCTTGATAAAAACCATTTATTCTCTAATTCACAATATGCATGTGTCTGCAAAGTATTGGGTAATGTTTCAGGCAATTCTCCTAATGAATGTAAATAAAAAATATTTTCTTTTGAAATTGCTGCCATTCCATTCTCTTGAAGAAAAACAACACGAGGTTGATAATTACTCCCAGTTACTAGCCCTACTGATATATCATTTTCTAATATAAACTCTAAATTTTTTAATGTTTTGTCTGAATTTCTACCATTAGGCATTAAAACTTTCAAAC
The DNA here is from genome assembly GCA_017555455.1 of Lachnospiraceae bacterium. Classification (GTDB taxonomy): domain Bacteria; phylum Bacillota; class Clostridia; order Lachnospirales; family Lachnospiraceae; genus SFDP01. The sequence goes on along the minus strand of JAFZGJ010000182.1, from coordinate 3,391 downwards.
CTTTTTTTAATGTTATATTTGTATTAGTTATCGAAAAATAATCATTTGGTGCTTCAAGAATACAGTTTGTTATTTGATTTTTATTCAAAAAATTATTATTTATATAATCTAATTGTCCATTGGCATTAACAGTAGGCACATTGTTAATCGGCATGCCATTCAAATATTCAACATAGCTATTTAATGTGTTTGTGTTTTTTCCTACTACATCAATAAGATTATTGAAGTTAGGGCCGCTAACTCTATCTTTTAAATCTTTTTCATAGCCTGTTTTAATTTTATCTGCTGAGAAGTTTTTTTTATAGCCCTCTTGGTTTAATGTTTCAAAACCCTCAGGCAAGAAGTTATTTAGACTCTGTTTTTCTAATGGCATTTTTATTCTCCTAATATTTGTATTGTTCCTATTCCTACACAAAGCCCTAGGACTTTCTCTATATCTTCTTTGAATGTAGGAGTTTGAATAATATCATTGCCGATTAAGGTTATATCTAAAACCAAAGGAGCAACCCTTTTTATTAAAACTCTGTTTGCAAAGGTCAAGTTTTTTATAATATAAATATTTTCTTCTCTTGTTCCTTTACTTATATTATAACCGATTTTTGCATAGATTCTTTTTCTGAATAAAACATCATCTAGGTTCATTTCTCCTGCTAGTGCAGTTCCGGGGAAATAAAAATATTTATCCACGTTCAAATCGTCAGAGTTTACTGAGAAAAAGTCTCCAATGTCAAAATAAACCCTAGTCGTTCCTACAAGCCAGCCGATATAATCTAGCCATATTCCCTCAGCTTCATCAATGTTTATGCTTTTTAAAATGTATTCACTAATTTTTTTAAGGTCGTTAAAGTCTTGTCCTATTACTTCACATAGATTTCTGTAATCAGGATTTAATCTTAATTGTGAAACTGCATAATATTGCATCTTTTTTATAAAATCAATATTAAACTGAAACATCGACATCTCCTATTTGTGCTAGGTCTGTTTCTCCTAATTCTAGCACACTCATCCATGTTGCATTATCTGTGCTGACTTTTACGTCTTTCACATAATCAATAGCTTCAATTTCATCTATAAATTGAATTGCTCTATTCGCAATAACCGCATCTCCCATGCTGAAGCTGAAATTATTTTTTATTGCATTTTGTACTGAAGTTATAACTTGTTCTAGCTCGTATTCTTCTTTTAAAGCTACGACAACTTGCCAGTAAACAGTAATGAGTTTAGCTCTTGAGAAATAAACATCCTCTTCTACTCCCTCACTATCTGTTACGGTTTGCTGAATGTCTCCAATTAAACCGAAGCCGCCATCAATCATTTTATTAAAAATAACTTTTGCGATTGTTTCATCATCGTATGGCGAGTTCACAACGATATTTGCTGAATGTAAAGGCACATCATCATATTTTAAAATGTTTCTATTCATTCTTATTTTAATGTTATTTGATTTTCCGTAACAGTAAGGTAGTAAAATCTTCTTTAATCCACCCTCAGTGTTTGCTTTTGCAGTTGCTTGCTCCTGAAGCCAAGACTCTCTAAATTCTGCATTACTTTCGTATTCTTTTCCGATGTCTATGCTATTTCCTGTAGTAAAATAAACACCCTTAACTGCTGCTGGTGCTGAAATAATTTTACATTTTGCATTCTCAGGTAGGTCAATCGCTCCCATTTCTTCAGCTCTGAATGAGCCAATTCCTACACCGCTTTCGTTTAATTGGCAGTCATCAATAAGTTTGAACTGGTCTTTTGTTAGTTCATTTTCAAATAAAACCGCTCCAGCTTCAACCGTTGTATTTGGTGTTCCTTGCACAGTTCTTTGAACAACTGTAAATGATGATTGTTCTCTTTCTAAACCTATCAATGCGTATAAGTGGTCTTGCCACTCATCTTCGGCAGTATATGGATTCATCTCTTTTACAAGTTTGAGCATTATGCTTTCAAAATCTAAAGAGCTTGCAGTTACTCCAACTGCCAAGTTATCAATAACTCCCTCAGGTTTAATAAAGAAGTCTTGACCGTATTTTCCTTTGAAGTATTTAGTCCATTTTGCTAGATATTTTTCTATATCCGCAGGAATGATTCCTTTTGAGTTTATTTCCATGATATATCCTCATTAAAGTTTAAATTCTCGTTATCAACCGCTACTGTACCTGAAACCTTATAATTTTCTGTATCTGTTTCAAATACATAATTTTTAAGTAATGAAACTCCAAACACCCCACGAATAGCATTTTTTACTTGAGCTTTCAAAATTGAAGTATAAACTGCTAAACCTGAGAACCATTCAACCCCTACTTTTGGATCTAATAACCAAGTTCCGGGTAGTATTCCTTTGACGGCTACGGTTATCTGTTGCTTAACCCTATCAATGCCATCAACAAGTATGAAGTCTCCGTTCTTAAATTCTAGCCTGTTTTCTTGTGTTAGTTTTATATCTTTCATAATTTTATTATATCACACCGCCAGTATTTGCACCTTGATTTCCGTTTGAGTGCTGGTGCGATAAAAATACCTTACCGTCTATGGTGGTATTGCTTCCTATGTTTACACTTCCACCCTCAATGTTTACTGCTGAATTTCCAGCAATGTTTACGGTTGCAGATATAATGTTTATCGTGCCATTGGCATCAACAGTAAGTAAAGCCGAGCCGTCTTTATTTCCTACTGTTATGTTGCTTCCAGCTGGATATATAAAACTACTAGGGTTTGGAATAAATCCTAACTCAAAGCAGGCATCATTTGTGTTATGGGTTCTATCGTCATAATTGTAACCGTCCTGCCCCTCGATATAATCCTGAATGCTTGTGTCAAAATATCGAACTACTCCGAAGTCTCCCTCAGCAACTCCTAATTGAATAAAAGCTCGGCCGCTTTCAGGGTATTTTATTTTAACGCATGGGATTAGCTGGTTTTCAATCTCATCATTTCTAAAAACAATAACATCAACTGTTCCATCTTCATTTACTTTTGAAATCTGAGCAGGGCATTGGCAGTTGATAGAGTTTTTAATCTTTTCTACAAATCTCTTTACTTTTTCTGTTATATCTTCCATTTAAACCACCCATATTTTTGTGGAACAATTAACACCGTAATTGTTGCCTTGATGTTGCACTTTATAAATAAATTTTATGCCTTGCAAAATGTCGAAATCGCACAAAGCAAAAACCCCCGGATTAAGAAACGGCAGGAGCTTTGTTTCTATCATATAACCTTTTTCAACTTTTTCAATGGTTACTTTTGTCTTACCCTCAATTCCTTTTTTCTTATTTTTTTTCTGCAAAGTTTCGCTTTTTGTCTTAAACTTATCCTCTTGTCTTTCAGGAGTTGATGAGTTGTATCCATCTAAAACTATTCCGTATGGTTGCTCAGGAGCTTTTCCTGTATATGCTTCAAA
>JAFZGJ010000181.1 GCA_017555455.1 Lachnospiraceae bacterium | reverse complement strand
ATCCGCACATACGAACCACATACCTTCTTTTTTCAATTCTTCAATGGTCTTACTTAAATTAGTAACCTTTGCTACCGGAGTGTAATTTAAGGCTCCTGCAGAGGTTCTCGCTACGGTTGCTGTAAGGCCTACGGCTCTGTTTTTTGGAATAATCACTCCATGAGCCCCTGCCAAGTTTGCAGTACGGATAATAGCTCCCAAATTGTGGGGATCTTCAATATTATCCAATAAGAAAATAAAAGGTGCTTCTCCCTTATCTCTTGCCTTCTGTAAAATGTCTTCTACTTCCGCGTAATCGTAAGCCGCAATTACCGCAATAACCCCTTGATGTTTCCCGGTCTGACTCATCTGGTCAAGGCGTTCTTTGGTTACGTATTTCACCATAGTGTCATGTTTTTTTGCTTCCCGTTTAATGGTCATGACAGGTCCATCCTGACAACCATCCAAAATATACAGCTTGTCTACTGTTTTTCCGGAGCGAAACGCTTCAATAACCGCATTTCTTCCTTCTATGTTCATTTCCTGATATGCCATGTTTTTCTCCTAATTCCTGTTTTTTAATCTCTATTCCGACCGATTAAAACTTTAAAACTTCTAAGTCAATCCGCTTCTATCCCAAATTAGATAGTAATATTCATCTTTTCTAATCCTGACTTCACAAGAAATAAAATTCTATCTTCCTGATTCTGTAAAAACAAATACCCTACCAACGCTTCCAGCGCTGTTGCTTTCCGATAATCTCCTACGGAAGCATTCTTTGCTGTACTGGCGGATTTGGCATTCCGTCCCCGTTTATAAACGGCCTGTTCTTCTTCCGTTAAAAACTCCTGAATTGCCTCTCCTAAGTCTGCCTGAGTCTTGGCTTTTACAATAGCGCTTTTCATTTTATGCAAATCGTGGGGAGAGCGATTCGCTCTCTCCACGATAATGGTACGGATAATCAAATCAAACACACAATCTCCCACAAACGCCAGCGTTAGTGGTGAATAGGTTCTGATATCTTTTTTTTCACAGGAAAATTCCTGTTTCATTTTTTCTAAAAAGCTTAAGCTCTTTTCCATTTTACACCCTCACGTGTATCTTCCAATACAATACCCTGTTCTAACAACTGGTTTCTGATTTCATCTGCTCTTGCAAAATTCTTTGCTTTTCTTGCATCCTGTCTTTCCTGAATTAATTTTTCAATTTCTTCGTCTAAGATTTCTGCTTTCTTTTCTAAAATCAAACCACAGATATCAGCCATATTGTTAAGCTGTGCATACAAAGCGTCTACATAAGCTTTGGAACTGTCTGCACCTGCATTAGTATTGGTAAATTTAACCATTTCAAAAATGGCAGAAATAGCATCAGCAGTATTGAAGTCATCTTCCATAGCTTCTTCGTATTTTGTCATAAATACTTTTGCTTCTTCTAAAGATGCTGCTTCGCTTTCTGTTAATTCACCCACCGCTTTACTCTGCAAATCTCTTAATTTTTCTGCTGCGGTTACAATTCTTTCCAAACCGTTTTTCGCAGCTTCCATTAAATCTGCAGAGAAGTTCAACGGACTTCTGTAATGTGCGGAAAGCATGAAGAAACGAAGTACCTGTAAATCATATTTTTCACTGATATCACGAACAGTAAAGAAGTTTCCTGCAGATTTTGACATCTTCTTATTGTCAATATTTAAGAATGCATTATGCATCCAGTATTTTGCAAAGTTTTTACCGTTGGCTGCTTCAGACTGGGCAATTTCATTTTCATGATGAGGAAATACCAAGTCTTCTCCGCCGGCATGAATGTCAATTTCATCACCTAAATATTTTTTGCTCATAACGCTACATTCAATGTGCCATCCCGGACGTCCGTCACACCATGGAGATTCCCAAGCCGGTTCTCCTTCTTTTCTTGGTTTCCAAAGAACGAAATCCAACGGATCTTCCTTCTGGTCTTCTCCGGATACTAAGAGGGAACGGTTTCCGCCCTGCAAATCATCCAAATTTTTATGGGAAAGTTTTCCGTATTCTTTAAAGCTTCTGGTTCTGAAATATACGGTTCCGTCTGCTGCCGCATAAGCATGACCTTTTTCAATCAAAGTACCAATCATATCCAACATACCGCAGATTTCATTGGTTGCCAAAGGATGGGTTGTGGCAGGCTTTACATTTAAAGCTTCCATATCTTTTTTACATTCTGCAATATAACGTTCGGAAATCACGGAAGAGTCTACGCCTTCTTCAATGGCTTTTTTAATAATCTTATCATCCACGTCTGTAAAGTTTGATACATAGTTTACTTCCAGACCTTTGTATTCCATATAACGTCTTACAGTGTCAAATACAATCATAGGACGTGCATTTCCGATGTGAATCAAATTGTATACGGTAGGTCCGCACACATACATTTTTACTTTTCCTTCTTCCAATGGAATAAATTCTTCTTTCGATTTTGATAATGTGTTGTATATTTTCATAATCTTTCCTCTTTCTCCGCCGGTGCGGTTCTTTTTCTCTGATTTACTTTTTACTCTAATTCTTCTGCCTTTTTATCATTAGCTTTTTCTTCTTGTTTTCTCATTAACTTCCAGTAGTTAAGTTCTTCTTCCAATGCAAAAATTCGTCTTGCCAACTGCTCATTACTGTTTTGCAGTTTCAAAATATCTTCTTCTACCGGATTTGGTAAATTGCACTGGTCCATGGTTTCCTGTGGGGCAGTTTTTTTCTTACGCTCTACCACTCTTCCCGGAACTCCAACTACCGTAGAATTAGGCGGTACTTCCTGAAGCACCACACTTCCGGAACCTATCTTGGAATTGTCACCGATTTTGAAAGAACCAAGAACTTTGGCTCCTGCACTAATCATAACATTATTACCAATGGTAGGATGACGTTTTCCATGTTCTTTTCCTGTTCCCCCTAAGGTAACGCCCTGATATAGGGTACAGTTATCACCAATGATGGTTGTTTCTCCTATAATAACACCATTTCCATGGTCAATAAAGAGTCCTTTTCCAATCTGTGCTCCCGGATGAATCTCTATTCCTGTTTTCCGTACACCTCTTTGAGATACCCATCTTGCCCAAAAATAGTGACCATTTAAATACAGTTTATGAGCCAAACGATAATGTAACATTACTTTAAAACTTGGATACAGAAACACTTCCCATGAGGAATGAATTGCCGGATCCCGTTCTTTAATAAGTTGCATTTCTTCTTTAATATATTTAATAAAGGACATAGACTTACCTCCATTCTTGCTTTCTACTAGTATATTCCGGTAATCGGATATTCGTTTGAAATGCACAAAAAAACTTCGTCCCAATTAGAGACGAAGTTATCCGCGGTTCCACTCTAGTAAGGACTACTTTAAGTCCTCTCTTAAAATCTGTAACGTAGATGACACGTATCCGGCTAAATGAATTCACCGAATCAGCTCCCGAATGCACTTCAAAAAATTTCCTGTAAAAGATGTTTTCAGCCGGTGACATCTTCTCTCTGTTACATTCCCTTTTTCTACTTTTCCGTTCTCTGCTTTTTACTGTATAACCTTATTTTAGAATAAAAAAATCTGCGGGTTTTGTCAATAGATTCAGACAATTTCATTGATAAACACCCCGTTCAGAACCCACGGCGCAAAGTCTCTGATATGCATAGAAACTTCCGGTACTACGTTCTGCATTTGGGCAGCTTTCAAGTCCATTGTTTCCTCTTTTCCGCCACAAATACTTTCCCGGATTTTATTAACCTTGCTTCCCTTTGGTGTCATCTCCAGGCGATAAATCCCTGCATTTTCCGGTATTAATTCATCTTCTATTTGGATTATCATGGTAGTACTTTCTTTACTACAAAGCAGCTTCATCATTTCCTCCAAATGAATAATACGTGCCATAATAATAGGCTTTTTCTTTTCTGCTTTCTGCAGAAAGGGAAAAAAGCCATCTTTTTTCTCTATGACTTCCTGAATAAAAATTTCATCCCCTTCTTTCGCATATAAAAAGAAAGCTTTGATTTCTCCCGCTTCAAAAAATACATAAATATCTCCGTTTTGTGCTTCCGATTCCTTTAGCTGCATCTCATAATAGGAAGCATCCCTATGGACATAGATGTTGTAATGTTCCTTCAGATACCTGTTAGCAAATTCTGCAAGAAGCCTCATAATCGGAATCTGAGGAAATTGTTTGCAAAAGCTTCTTACACTATACAGCCCCTGTAACTTACCATCAAACTCTGCCGCATTAAATTCCCATACCTCCCTCTCATAGATATACTTAAAATCAAAAGGTTCATAAATAGCGGGATTGGCAGGCATAAGAAAGGTAAATGGTATTTTTTCCTCATACATTTCCTGAAAGGAATGCATTAAAAGTTTTCTCATATACCCTCTATGACGGCATTCTTTTCTGGTTGCTACTCCTACCAAATAAGAAATCTCTCTTTGTACTTCCCCTATCTGAAGCATATAAGGAGTCCTAAACATCATGGCATCATAAGGCTCTTCACCAATGGTATATCCTATATTTCTTTGTGCTTTCTTTTCGAAATAATAATCTGTAAATTGAATCGAATCCTCAGAAAAAACTTCCTCCCACAGGGCACGCGTTTTTTTACAGGCTTCTCCTTTGATTTTTTGTATTACCATAAATCATTTTGTTCCTATCCGAAATTCTCATTCTTTGTTTCGTTCAGGTTATCTCTGCCCTTATTTGGAACATCCGCTACAGCCTTCACAATTACGACCGTCCATTCTTTCGTTAAACAAATTAGTAGGACTTTCTACCAAACAAATTGCCTGGGCTGAGATTCCTTTTCCTTCTCCCGTAAATCCCATCCCTTCTTCTGTGGTTGCTTTAACATTTACCTGTTCCACATCAATTTTCAAGGCTTTTGCAATGTTCTCACGCATAGTATCAATATGGGGCCTCATTTTAGGTGCCTGGGCAATAATAGTAGCATCGATGTTTTCAATAAATAAACATTTTTCTTCCAACATCACTCCAACCTGTTCCAATAATTTCAGACTGTCGGCACCTTTCCATTTTTCATCCGTATCAGGGAAATGCTTACCGATATCTCCCAAAGCTGCTGCACCAAGCAAAGCATCGGAAATGGCATGTAACAGCACATCCGCATCAGAATGTCCCAACAACCCTTTCTCGTAAGGAATATCTACTCCCCCAATAATCAACTTTCTATTTTCAACCAATTTATGAACGTCATAACCCATTCCAACTCGCATAAGTTTTCCTCCTGTTTTAAAATTTTCTATGCTTATGTTAACACGAATCAACAAACTCAACAATAAAAATACAACAACTCCTTACCTATAAACTAAATCTATCTAAAATTCAAGAAATCTGTTAATCTCCCGGTTCATATTGTTTCTTTCCCTAATATGTACTATAATTTAACAGAATAATGATGTTTTTACTTAATGGAGGATAGTTATGTTTGAAGCAATTGAATATACCGTTGAAAATATTGATGGTGACTACGCACATTTACGCCGTGTAGATAACCCTGATGAAGATTTAAAGCTGGTAGCAAGAGCCTTACTTCCCGATACCATTCGCGAAGGCTCCCTCTTAAAATACGAGTTATTACAATACGAATTATTGGACTAGAAAGGAGAACCCCATATGAACATTCCAAAAGACCCGGTTATGTTAGTTTCTTTTCTTAATTTAAAATTAAGAGACAATTATGCATCCTTTGCTGCCTTATGCGAGGATCTTGAATTAGATCCGGAAGAAACTGCAAATATAGTGGCAACCATTGATTACCACTATATTCCGGAAAAGAATCAATTCTTATAAAAACTTACCACAGATTGAACCGTTTTTCCCACAGTTCAATCTGTTTTTATTTGTTATTATTTCCGCATTTTGGAGCTGGTCAACAAACTTGCAAGATATCCTAATATTAATGCTCCACTGCAGCCTACGGCTCCGGCTTTAAATCCCCCCATGAAAACACCCAGGAATCCTTCCGTATCTACAGCTTCTTTCACGCCTTTCATCAATACATTCCCAAAACCTAACAGTGGAACACTGGCTCCTGCCCCGGCAAATTCCTGAAAGGGCTGATATAATCCCAGAAAACTTAATACTACTCCGGAACATACCAGAAGTACCATAATTCTTCCGGGAAGCATTTTCGTCTTTTCCATTAAAATCTGTACCAACGCACAAATAATTCCACCTACCAAAAAAGCTTTTATATAATCCATTTTAACCTCCCTAATTTTTAACAACCTTCTTTTCAAAAAAAGAGATAGTACTTTTATAAATACTATCTCCCAATTTTTTCTTTTTATTCAGTTTTCATTGGCAACTGCGCTAAAATCACTGCACTAAAAACTAAAACACAGCCCCAAAGCTGTCGTTTCGTTAATACTTCATGTAAAATCACCCAGCCTGCTAAAACGGAAATAACCGATTCCAAACTTAAAATCAAAGATGCTACCGTAGGTTTCATATGCTTCTGTCCAATAATCTGCAAGGTATAGGCAACACCACAGGACATAATTCCCGCATATAAAATCGGCACCGCTGCCTGCATTATGGCACTCCAATTAAATGTTTCCTTGAAAAGAGCTATCCCCATACAAACAATTCCGCTGAACCAGAACTGAATACAGGACAACGCCACACCATCTGCTTTGGGCGCAAAGTAATCAATAACCAAAATATGAAATGTAAAGCAAACTGCACAAATAAAAATCAGTACATCCCCGTAATTAATGGAAAAGGACTCTGTAATGCACAAGAAATAAAATCCTACAGCTGCCAGAACTACGCCTACCCAAACCCCGGGAGCCGCCTTTTTTTTCATAAAAATTCCTGCAACAGGAACCAATACAATATAAAGGGCCGTAATAAAACCTGCTTTTCCTACACTGGTATACAACATTCCTGCCTGCTGAAAGCTTGAGGCAATACAAATAGCAAGTCCACAACTGAGTCCTCCCAGTAAAGTGGTAGCCTTATGTCCTTTTCGTTCCCGGTCCGTCATGCTTTTATAAATCTTACTTTCCCGGTATTTTTTCTCCCTCAAAAAAGCAAAGGGGGTTAACACCAGGCCTCCCAGCAAAAAACGGCATCCATTAAAAGTAAAAGGACCTACATAATCCATTCCCACACTTTGGGCCACAAATGCCACGCCCCAGATAAAGGCCGCCAGAAACAAAAGAATGGCACTACTAACTTCTTTGTTCTTCATTCTTATACGCTCCTGCAATTTCCTCTGTAATTTCACGAATGGATTTTTCTTCACAATCGATGGTTAAATCCGCATACTTTTCATATAACGGAACTCGTTCTTCATATAACTCCTTTAATCCCCAACCATCTTTTAAAGCAACACCCCGTTGCTGCAAATCTCCTAATCTGTCTGCAATAGACTCCAAGGATAATTTCAAATAAACCACGAGACCGATTTCTTTTAAATGCTCCATGGCTTCCCTGCCATAAATTACACTTCCTCCGGTGGCAATAATAGACTTTTCCATATGTAATCCGGCATTTACCTGATTTTCAATTTCCAGAAATCCCTCTAACCCATGCTCCGTAATTAATTCATGAAGGAGCTTTCCGTAAGTTTCCTGAATCACCAAATCAGAATCCACAAATCTATGCCCTACTACCTTTGCCAATACAACACCTACCGTACTTTTTCCGGCTCCGGGCATACCGATTAAAACAATATTATTCTTCATAGATTTAACCCAAGTAACCAATCACTTCTACTTCACAAAGAACATTCTTTGGTAACTGTTTTACAGCCACGCAGCTTCTTGCCGGTTTTTCTGTGAAGTACTGTTCATATACTTTGTTAAATGCTGCAAAATCTGCCATATCTGCTAAGAAGCATGTTGTCTTAACAACCTTAGTATAATCAATCCCTGCTTCTTCCAAAACAGCACCGATATTTTTCATTACCTGTGTTGTTTGTGCTTCAATCCCTTCTGCTTCTACTTCACCGCTGGCAGGGTTAATCGGAATCTGCCCTGATGCAAATAAAAATTTGTCAACGATAATTGCCTGTGAATATGGTCCGATGGCTGCCGGTGCTTTGTCTGTTACTAATTTTTTCATAATATTATCTCCTTATTCTTTAATTTTAAAATATATTCTACTCTAAAATAATACTATTTTACCTCTGCTTCGTCAAATTCTACAGTTACATAGAATCCTCTTTCATTTTCGATAATCCGTATCACTTTCCCGTGATCGGATTTTAACCGTTCACGAAAAGGGATGTTTCCTGACATTGCCAACGACGGATCAATGGTATAGTAGTAATTACTGGGCAAAAGTCCTTCCGTAACTGTAACCAAATCTCCTTCCTTCAACAATCCCTGACGTTCCATTTTAAATTCCATGGTTCTCATAGGCATTTCCCTCCCTTTTCGTTTTTATAGATTTATTTTGCATATTAGAGCAGAAAATGTCAATTACAATTATCTCACTGCCTCAAGCACCACTGCATGGGCAATTCCCGGAACCGAATTTCCTTCATTAAAACTTACCTTACTGAGTAACGCCCCTGTAGGCACAAATAAAATCCTTTTCCACTTTTTATCTTCTAACTGTTTCAAAAGATATGCTGACAACACACTGGCAGCACATCCGCATCCACTTCCTCCGGCATGAGTATCCTGCGTTGCCTGATCAAAAATTTCAATACCACAATCCATATGTTGTGCTGAAATATCAATCTCCTTTTGTCCTAATAAATCAATCACTGCCTGTTGGCCCACATACCCCAAATCTCCGGTAATAATCTTATCATAATAGTCCGGTCTGCGATTAAAATCTTTTAAATGGTTATAAATTACATCTGCTGCAGCCGGGGCCATACAAGCTCCCATATTCATGGAATCTTTTAATCCGAAATCAACAATTCTTCCCGGTGTTACAGCTGTAATCATGGCTCTGTCATTTCCATTTTTACTATCTGATAACAAAAACGCCCCACTGCCAATCACGGTCCAGGAAGCTGAAAGTGGACGTTGGCTTCCATATTCCAAAGGATAGCGGAATTCCTTTTCTGCACTGGCAAAATGACTGGAGGTTACACACATAACCTTATCAGCCGCCCCTGCCGCAATAGTAATGGAGCCTAAAGTAATGGATAAGGCACTGGTAGAACAGGCTCCGTAAAGTCCAAACAAAGGTGTATTGTATTCTGACAAGCCAAAGCTGGATGCTATAGACTGTCCTAATAAATCACCGGCAAACATATAGCGGATATCGTCTATACTTATATTATTTTTTTCCAAACATAATTGTACGGTTTCCTTTTGTAAAGCACTTTCTGCTTCTTCCCAGGTACTTGCTCCAAACATATCATCTGTACTGACTTTGTCAAATAACCCGCCCAAAGGCCCCTGTCCTTCTTTTTTCCCAACAATAGAAGCAGAACCTTGAATCCATACCGGCTTTCCAAATTCAATGCTCTGCTTTCCAATCATTTTATTCGTTCTTTCATTTTTCTGACTCACACTGTCCTCCCCCTGAAAATCGATCAATAACAACTGCTGCCTTTTACATATGTTTTGATATTTTCTTTTTTTATATAGTGTGAGTCCTTTTTCTTAAATTATTCTTATGCCTTCCTTTTTTTAAATTATTGGTATTTTTTAATCTTTATTAAATACATCTCTGTTCAGTGCGCCTTCCTGGTGACAAACAATGGTAGTACATACCGCGTCACCGGTAATGTTCACTGCTGTTCTAAGCATATCCAAAATTCGATCAATACCCATAATCAAAGCAATACCTTCCGTAGGTAGTCCTACAGAAGTTAATACCATTGCCAATGTAACAAGACCTACACTTGGTACCCCTGCAGTACCAATGGAAGCAATGGTTGCTGTTAATATAACCGTTAGCAAATTTCCCAAGGTTAATTCAATCCCAAAGGCCTGTGCAATAAACACAACCGCAACACCTTGCATAATAGAAGTTCCGTCCATGTTGATTGTTGCTCCCAAAGGAATTGTGAAGGATGAAATCTGTTTGGAAACACCTATTTTTTTAGTTAAAGTATCAATAGACATTGGAATAGTTGCATTACTGGTTGCTGTTGAAAATGCGAATCCCATAACCGGAAGGAATTTCTTGATAAATTT
>JAFZGJ010000180.1 GCA_017555455.1 Lachnospiraceae bacterium | reverse complement strand
ATTGCACTTTTTGCAGTTGTTGGCGGTTATAGCATTTTAAAGGATTTGATAAATGCTATTAGTAGATGTTTCAAAGATAAGCTCGACCACAAAAAAGATTGTCTTAACATTGAAAAAGACTGCGAATTGATGCATTGTTTATCAAAAAAAGAAACAAGACTGATCACAGTAGAAAACGCACAAGAAATTCACGAGCTAAACAAAAAGTATGCTAAAATAAAAGAAGATATTGATTTTTTGATGGAAAAGGTAAATGGAAAATAATTTAATTCAAGCTGTTTATACAATTCTTGGAATTGCTGCCATTATTGGAGCATTCAAAGGCATAGACTGGTTAATCAGTTTAAAATACAAGACAAAAGACGACTGCGAAAAATGTAGAAGCAAAATTATTGAAAGCATAACCTTTGACAAAGAATCACTCGCAAGACTTGAAACAAAAGTGGATTTATTACTGGAAAAATTCGAATTAAAACCTAAAGAAGATTAAATATTGATTTGTGATAGTTGGTTTATGAGCGGTCTCCGACAACCGCTCTTTAATTAGGAGAAAATATGAAACTTTCTGAAAATTTCACACTTGAAGAGTTTACTAAAAGCGAAACCGCAGAAAAATATAACGAAACCAACTCTCCTACTGACCAGCATTTAAAAGTTTTGAAACACACATGCGAATACTGCCTAGAAAAGCTCCGATCTTTATTAAATAAAAATTTTGTAGGCACTAAATACAAAGGAAAACTCGTAGTAAAAGTAGCCTTAAAAATTACAAGCGGATACCGAAGCAAAAAGGTAAATGAACTCCTCAGAAAAGAGGGTTATAATCCGTCAGAAACATCTCAACATTGCACAGGAGAAGCTGCTGATTTAGAAGCGATTTTAATATTCAGAGATGGATACAGGGCCGCACTTCCATACAATGAACTTTATAGCTTAATAAAATTATGGGTTAGATTGAACGCATTATCAGTAGACCAATGTATCAAAGAAAAACAAGGAAGTGCGACATGGGTGCATGTTTCACATTCAGCATGGGGAGCTTCAAGAGACAGGAGACAGTTTAAAATTTTTGATGGAATAAGATACATCCCGGACTAGAAATTATAAAAGAGTTTCAGCTGACGTGCTACTGTTCGGTTCTTTTGCTTCCAAAGTTCCCTGAAAATTTTTTTATGCAGGGCAATCCTTTTATTTATATTCAAATACATTGTACCCTTAATCTCCGCCTGATTTCCTGTGTCGCTTTCCCAGTACACCAAACGACTATCAACAATATGATAATTCTCTCTAAGTTTATAAAGCAAATCCAAAAGCCTGTGCAGATAGCCATAACCATAGAGTCCGAGTTTTTTATTATAATTCGAATAATCTGTTGCTTTGAAACTTCTCATTTAAAGCCCCCATTTATTATATAAAAAATTTCAATAAAAAACAATATAAATATTTTAGAATAAAATGCTTGCAAAATATTTATTTATATGCTATACTTATAGAGCAAACAGATTAAACGAAAGGCGACAAGAAATGGATAAATTAGCAACACAATTATTAAATGTATTCGGTTATTTAAACGCAAAAGAAGAAGATGTGATAGTTTTAGATAGCTCATTCAACCACATTCAAGTTGAGTTTTTCAAGCAAATATTTTATTTCACAAGAGAAAACAACACATGGACAATGGAATTAGAATAACAAAGGATTAAACGAATGAAAGAAAAAATGGAACAAAAGGTCATTAAGATTTTAATTAAACAAGGATTTGATGAAACCGAAGCTGAAGAAATGGCAAGTGTAATGGGTGAGATTGAACTTTTTGAAGTTATCGAACAAGGTGGAGTTTAGAAAGAAACAGTAGGAGAAAAGAAGATGGCAAAATTTTTATTTTTATTAAGTATTTTATTTTTATTAACAATGATGTTTGTGGACTTCAAAATGGGCATGAATTATAGCCCAATTCCACAGTTCACAGATGAAGAAATGCACAGAATATGTATAGAAGATGGAATTTATTAAGATGTTGAAAACAATTAAAATGTGGTGGCTACAGCACCTGAAAGAAGTAGAAGAATACAAAAGAAAAGACATAGCAGAAAAAAGGGCAATAGTTAGAGCTTTTGTGATGAGATGGTATGAAGCGAAACACCAAGCCGAAAAAAATCCAATACCTTACTGGATAGAAGCAAACAAAGAGCTTGAAGCTAATGTTAAAACAGATGCCGATGTTTTATATCACTTTAATAACATAAAAAAATATATTAAGAAGATATAAAGACTAAAAAATTTTTTTTTATATCTTATATATAATACTATTAATTACATTAAAATTAGAGTATTTATTTATTATAGGAAAAAAATAAAAATTTTAAAAAAAAGCTCAAAAAGACCGTTTTATTTGAAAGAAAATTTTTTTTAAAAAAGTTGATAAAAATGTTTTTTTTTAATATAATAAAAATGCTACGACTAAAAAAGATGTATTTAAATACACCCTTTGCGAGGTCGTAGCCGCAAGGGGTGTATTTTTAAAAGAAAGGCTACGACAAAATGAATGAAAAATTAAAAAACAAGATTTTTTTAAAAGAGAATTATGCAGAAATTTTATTAGAACACAAAACCTATGGGCGAGCTGTTGCTAAAGTAGATATTGAAGATTTACAAAAAATTAAAGATTTAAAATGGGGATTGGTTGTAAATAAAAAACTTTGCACTTTATATGTTGGACACTCCAATAAAGGAGAAATGATTTATTTACACCGTTTTATAACCAAATGCCCTGATGGTTTAGTTGTGGATCACATAAACCATGACACGTTAGATAACAGAAAAACAAATCTCAAGATTTGTAGTTGTTACGAAAATGCACAAAATAGAATTTATTATAATAAAAGAGGTGCTTAAATGAAAACAAACAAGATTGTCAAAAGGTGCTGTAAATTCCTTAATACAATGATGGACGGAAACTGGAGCGAGCCAGCTTTAATAAATGTCGTAAACGCAAAGCTGACTTATATGTTAAGCCTTGGCGGTGCAAAGTTTAGACAATACACCAACGGAAACGACATCATACTCAGCTATTACGGTATAAACTTCCTGCCTTCAGGTTGGGGAAAAGATAGAGTGCCAAACTTGATAAACCAAAATCTAATAAACTTTACTCAGGACTACATGGAAAAAGTTATAAAAGATTACAAGGAAGAGTACGAGCAACAGGAAGAGTTCAAAATTAGACAATTAGATAAGAAACAACAGAAACAAGCTGAATTTGAACTCCAGCAGAAAATAAATAACTTTCGATATTTAAACACAGAAATTCACGATGCTACTGTTCTCGGTTTATATGCAGATGCAGAAATTATCAGCAGAATAGGAAAAGGCTCTTTATTCCTTAGAATTGAGGAGCTGGGAGATTACATAGATGGAATTACAACAGGCAACAAACAGAAAAAAGAATTGTTTGAAAAGCTGAAAGAAATCTCCGATGGAAGATTTACTGCAACCACGATAAGTGGAGATAACAAAAGAAAGACTTTAAACAATATACCAGTTTCAGCACTATTGTATTCTGACTTTGAAAACTTTAAGACCACACGAAACAGGGAATATTTAAACAAAATGCTTCGCACCGGGATAAGCCGTAGAAGTTTTATATTTATGGAAGAAATAAAACCAGTTAATCAGGCAATACCGTCATTTGAAAAACAAAGAGCTTTAACAGAAGCTCAACAATTAAGTGAAGAGATCCGAAACATTTTTAATAACATACAACCGAACGCATACTTGATGAGCGAAGAGGCACATGCAAGGATTGATAGATACAAAAACGAGTGCATAGACAAATACAATGAAGAGGTCGCACAAAAGAACATAACCATTCAGGGCTTAGACATTAAAGAGAGCTGGTGGAAAATTCTCAAATTGGGTGTAGTTTACCACATCCTGAATGAACCGCATAACATACTCATAAGAGAGTCGGACATTGAAGAGGCGATAGACTTTTATAAAAATATTTGTGGAAGTTTCAAAATCCTTAAAGACACACATGCAGATAGTGCGGCCGAAAAGATGATAAAATACATTATAGAAACAGATAAAAACACTCTCAAAATGGGAGATTTAAGGTCAAGAAAATTTGTCGGAGATGTTCAATTCAAAAAATGGTTTGATGAAATTATTGAAGATGTCCAAGAAAAACTAAGAACCGAACACAGTATAGAGCTAACCATTGAGGGCAAGAGACTTATTAAAAAACAACTGCCAAAAAAGGGAGTTGATAACTTAGAATTATAAAAGGTTTTGCTTGCTAAATATGTGATTTGATTTTAAAATAGATATAGATTAAACGAAAGGAAAACACAGATGGAAGAAATGATAAGAATTACAACTGACCTACCGAAAAGCCTTGTAGATTTCGTGCAAGAGTACAAACACGAAACAGGAATAAGCAAAGCTCGAATTTATACTGAAGCCCTAAAATTATTCAAAGAAAAAGTAGGAAAAGGAGATAAATAAAAATGATGCTTATAGTTTGCGACAAGAATCCTGTTAGAGCGGCCGAATTAGTCCCGGACCAGTTAAAGTTCAAACAGGTTTTAGAATTATGCCAAATGCTATGCAGTATAGGATATTCAAGCATTTATAAAAAAATACCACAAGGAAAAGCAATTCAAGAGTGGATAAAAAGAAACCCAGCATGGGTTAAAACCTACGGAGCAACACTTTACTACTGGTGCTTAGATAGAATTAAAATGTCAGAAAAGACAATGTCGGATGTTTTTCAGATTTTGGTAAGCATTCCTGAAAGTTGCGACCTCAATGATGAGGTACAAACCGCAATATTTAGATACAACAAAAACTACAAAGGAACTTCATACGCTACTGATACCGAGCTACCGATTAAAGAAGCCGTTGAAGAGTACGAAAAATATATGGAGTGGAAAAATGAAAACAGTAAATGAAGCTTACTACAAAAAACTTATAGAAAAATTCGGAGCAAAAAATCAAATAATTGTAGCGATTGAAGAGTTGTCAGAATTACAGAAAGAGCTTTGTAAATACCTTAGAGATAAAACAAATATCCGCAATATTTCAGAGGAGATGGCTGATGTTGAAATAATGCTCGAACAATTAAAATTGATTTTTGAAAACGAAACACCAGTAAGCATAGAGAAAAATTATAAATTAGCTAGAACTTATGAAAGATACTTAAAAGATTAAACGAATGTGAGGTGTAGAATGAAAGTAATCAGCTGGTACACGACCATGCAGGGTAAAGTTATTGGAATTGTTAAAACCAATAGCGGAAAAATGTATATTGGAGTCGCTAACGGTTTCAGCGAAAAACAGGATGCCGAATTCATAGCGACATACGGTGCAAAATTTGATTTAAAATTTTTTGAAGATTACAACCGAGCAATAGCTCAATACAATGCGGTTGTTAAACAAAATAAAGACTTACAAACAGAGTTGAACGAATTGAAAAGGTTACAAAATGCGAAAAATAACAAATAAATATTTAACTTTTGAAATTTTAGAACAAAAAACTTCAGAAAAATACGGAAAAGCAAAATGGATTATTTTTTCTGAAGAGTTATTAAAAAAGGGTTTCAAAGTTTCATTATATGAAGCAAGGCGTACTTTTTCAAAATATTTAACAGTAGAGAAAGATGGGCTTCAATATAAAGTGAGATTTTCAAACCATAAGCCAATAAAAGAAAGAGAAAAAAATAACGACTGCGATTTTTTTGTTGGAGTTACAAATTTTAAGGTTACTACTACTGAAGATGCACTAGATGCAGTTTATAATTATTTTAACGAAAAGGAGAAAAAGAAGATGGAAAAAGAACAAATCGCTGATGTTGATTTAAAAGAATTAACTCGCCAAATGGATGAATTCAAGCTAATGGAAGCTGAGTTAAAATTCAACCTGAAGAAAACACAAGAGGAGATAGAAAAAATAGAATTGCAACTCCAAAATATAATCCAAAGAGCTGGAGTAGAGAGCATGGACTTCGGAATTTATAGCTTCGGTTGGGAGACAAAAACAAGAAAAGCATTTAGTCAAAAAGCATTTGCTCAAGTTTACCCGGACCTACTGGAGAAGTTCAAACTTGAAACAGAAACAAAGAGCTTCGTATTTAAGATAAACAAATAATCTCATCCTAGAGGTT
>JAFZGJ010000179.1 GCA_017555455.1 Lachnospiraceae bacterium | reverse complement strand
CTATTGTCCTTTGGAATTTCTGTTTCTTGTTCTTGCTCTTTCTGCCCCAACTTTTCTTCACTGTTTTCCTCTGTTGTATTATCCAGCATTTCTACAGCTTCTTTTATAACTTCTAATTCTTCTTTCGTAATAGAAAGTTCCTCTCCACCTTCAATAATGACACTTAAGAAATCTAGTGTTACCGATTTCATTTCCTCATACGTTATATCTCCGGTTCCTACATATTCTGTATCGGTATCATCTCCCCAAATAAGAACTTCCGTTCCTTTCTTCACTAAAAGCGGTTCTGTGATTGTTCCATCCGGTAATATAAGATTACATTCTACCTGCCCATCACACACTGAAACCTTTGCATATGTTTTTCCTGTTTCATCCATTGTAATTTCAACTCTGAAAGTAGTACCTCGCACCGCCATGGTAGAATTGGGAGTGGTTACCTGATAACTGGAATCTTTACTTAAAGTATTATCTAACTGATTTACAATAGCACCTTTTTCAAGGTAAATAGTTGTTTTACTATCAACGCTATTCCCGGTTGCTTGTAATGAAATTTTAGAATTCGGCTCTACCAAAATATATTTGTCCTCGTCCAGTTTTAATTGCAAACTACTATTCTCTGCTGTTTCTATGGTGTCTCCTGACTGAAGTTGCATTTTGTTATAAGCTTCCATACTACTACCCTGACGATCAATCATTACGATTCCATCAATCTTGTATACTTGAATTTGTCGATAGTCTTCTTCTTTTTTTTGGCAACCTACAAGGAATACGAAAAACACAAGAACCAACAAAATGATTCCCTTCCTAATTTTTTTCAACTTCCAATCCTTTATCTTCATACTGTTCTCCTAATCTTTGTATCTTTAACTCTTATATTTTCTTTCCCCTATCTGATAATTATAAAAAATTAATATCATCGATATGTTCCATGTCTATATCTTCTAAGGCTTCTTCCAACCATGTTACCAGTCTATCCTCTAGTTTTCCCTCTTTATTTGCCATATCATGAAGAATTCCAAAGGCTTTCTCTTTTGACATAGGCTTCTTATATGGTCTATCTGTACAAGTTAATGCATCAAACACATCCACTATTGCTAAAATACGGGATTCCAATTCCAAATCTTCGCCTGTCAAATGATTGGGATACCCTGTACCATTCAGGCTTTCATGATGTGTAGATGCAAACAATTTAACCTTACTGTAATTCTTACTAAAATGAACTTTATTTAAAATTTTATGGGTCATTATAACATGACTTTCCATAATTTCTCTTTCTGCCTGTGTTAAAGTTCCTCTACGAATACTTAAACAATCTTTTTCTATTTCTGTAAGATATGAAATCTTTGTTCCATCTTCACATTCATAAACATTTGCTGCTATTTCTTCTATTTTTGTAATTTTTTCATCTGACATAAAACCAACATTATTCACCTCAGTAATAAATTCCAGGCAATGGTCCAAATATTGCTTCTTTATTTCAAATGTTTCCCCAGAAATCCTTTTTTTCAAATAATCTATTTCATAATATGCCTTTAACAAGCGGAATCGTTCCTCAATTTTTTCAAATTCCTTCTCCAGTCTGGTTGCTTTATTCATAACAGACAAAGGAACTATCATTTTTCCTATATCATGTAATGCAGCTGCTAAGTGCAACTGGTCTTTTCTATTATCATCAAAATAATCTTCACATTTTCCCTGCGCATACATTTTATTAATATAATCTGCCAGAATCACAGCATATACTGCCACTTTCCTAGTATGAGATCCGTTATACGGAGTTCTTTCATCAACTGCCGTTGCAAAAGCTGACACAAAAGATCGTAATTGAGTTTTTATTTCTTCGACATATTTCATATTGCTGACAGAAACTGCGGCCTGGGATCCCATGGAGCGAAGTACAAATTCTGCATCTAAAGTAAACGGAATCACATTACCATTTTTATCCATGGAATTCATTAATTGAAGTACTCCTACCAACTCACCTTCTGTGTCTGTCATAGGAATAACAATCATAGATTTTGTACGATACCCTGTAATAGCATCGTATTTTTTTGGTCCCGAAAAATCAAATCGTTCATTGCAATAAACATCTGCAATATTAATTAATTCATTATGTATTGCAGCATAAGCACATACATTTTCTTCTTTCAACGGAACCGATGGCAAATCAATCTTTTCCCCATTTTCTCCCTTACTGACTCCCTGGGATAACGTTTTCATAATTTTAAACTCAAGGTTATTTCCTGTATACAGATATAAAGTTCCTGCATCACAGTTAGAAATCTCCATGGCAGTTTTCAAAATCATTTCCAGTAAACGGTTTTTATTTTTTTCTGTAGTCAATGCAATTCCAATATCTACAATTTCTCTCAATTCTTCATTTGTCAGCATGATAAACACTCACTATTCTTTCTATTTTTCATTAAAGTCAATTATATTTTTATAAATAATTTCATATAAAATACTGTTTCTTGTTATATTATACCATTGGGTAGATTTCTTCTTTCTTCATGTATTTTAAAGATGCTTCTTGTTCTTCTAAATTACTTACTTCCACCAGAACAGATACATCCATTAAATTATGAATCATCAGATTTGTGTACTCTTTGTAATCAATACTTCCCCGTCCCACAATTGCATGCATATCATTTTTTAAATCATTATCGTTAATATGCATATGTTTAATATAAGGTTTTAACACTTCAAGCCACTTTTTTGCAGGTACTTTAGAAATGGAAGCATGGGCATAATCCAAACAAACACCAAAGTATGGCTCCTCTTTTAATTCCTGTGCTAATTCCAATAACATCTCTGGGGTATAGTCAAACATATTTTCTACAAAAACGTAAATCTCCGGATATTCGGCCAATATTTTTCTATAAAATACTGCATTCGCTTTTAACCAATTATCCATATAAGACTGATTTTTAAAATTTGCTATCATATTGGTATGAAAAACAACACCACGAATTCCTAATTCCTTGGCAATATCCATAGATTGGCGTACTCTAAGCTCAGACACTTCCCTTATTTTTGCATCCGAACTATGCAATGTAACATCTAAAAAAGCTCCGTGCAATGTGTCATTATTCCTATTCCTTGGCAAACTCTTATAAAATGCAATCAATTCTTTCTTTTTTTCTTCATCATCTAATATAGAAGGTAAGAAAAAATCATTATATTCAAAACATGCGTTATACTCTCTGCTTAAACGCAAACTCTCTTCTATATTGTCTCTTTTAGGGATTATATATATACTTTTCATTTCTTCTACCTATACTTTTAAAATATTATTTAACTTTATCCAACTGATACACAAATACACCTTTACTCTTTCCTTTTAGCGGAATCTCACCAATCTCTGTTACTTCTACTCTTTCTTTTATTGCTTCATATACAAACTCACTGATTAAGATTTGTCCCTTCTTGGCATTACTTTCTAATCTTGCAGCTGTATTTACTGTATCTCCGATAGCTGTATAATCCATTCTAAAATCACATCCTATGTTACCAACTACAGCCCTGCCACAATTGACACCAATTCCAAAACTAACGGTTTTCCCAAACCGAGCCATCAGTTTTTCTTCCAACGCTTGACTTCCCGCTGCAATATCTCTTGCGGTACAAACCGCTTTATAAATATAATCCTCCAAATCAAAAGGCGCATTAAATACTGCCATAGTTGCGTCCCCGATAAATTTATCCAAAGTTCCTCCATTTTTGAAAATAGATTCTGTTGTTAACTGTAAATATTCATTTAGAATTTCTACAACCTGTTCCGGCTCCAGACTCTCTGACATAGGGGTAAATCCACGAATATCAACAAATAACACCGCAACATCCCTGCTTTCTCCACCCAGTACAATTTTAAAATCACCCTGTTTTGAAATTTCATCTACTACCTGAGGTGCCACATATTTTTTAAAAGCAGAAACAACCTTTCTTCGTCTTAAAATTTCTGTCAAATATCCTTCTACAAGAAAGTAAGCGTAAGTTAAAAGAAATATTATTGGTAAAATCACTAAGTTTATAATTTTACCATTCTGGTATAATACTTTTCCCAATATTAAATTTAAAATAATTCCAACAACAGTAATAATACTGGAAAACACAATCTTACTCTTAAAGCAAATACATGCGAAAATTGCTATAATAATTGAAGCCACAAAACCGAATACCACATTGGAAACTGGCAAGTTTGTTTTGCCTTCCATCAGTGCTTCCAAAATATTGGCATGAATTTCCACCCCATACATTTGGGCACCCTTTTGAATAGCTACATTGTAAGCGTCCTGCATTCCCGGCGCATAGGCTCCTACTAAAACAATGCTGCCTGCAAAAGCCTGTGGCGGAATGTTACCTTCCAAAACATCAGCCATAGATAATATTTCATAGGATCCGCTTTTTCCACTATAAGTAAACCCAAATTTATTGTCCTCAAAAGTTTCAGGCATAACCGGTGTCAATCCTTGATTTTCGTAGTACATTTTATATGCTTTTACAGCTAAAGATTCTATAATTTCATCTTTATAACTTACTTCTGTAGTTGCATATCTAATATATCCGTCTTTATCCTGAATCGTATTAGCATATCCATAAGAAGTTACCTCCTTTAATGCATCATACGGATATTCAACCATTTCAATATGGTTTTCATCTACAATTAAACTTTGTCCCTGCTTTGTAACCTTCGTTTCATATACTGTATTTACTGCAGTAATAATGTTTCCTGCTTTCTTACAACTCTGAGCAAATCTAAAATCATTTTCTGTATCCACTTCGGATATGTACATAATATCCAACACCGTAACACATGGTGCATACTCTTTCTGTTCATACAATTTGTCTATTAAATCTGCTGATAGACCTCTATTCCAAGTCTTCATATCTCCATAGGCCTGTAAAGTCTTCTCATCAATCGCAATAATTTTAATCTGAGGATTGGTAGGTGTAGCTTTCTGATACCAGCTATCTGCAAAAATCTTATCAAAGGAATATAAGCTTCCTGTCATACTTAAAATAAAGGTCAGTGCTACTGCAAATATTGAAACTACTATTTTTCGAATTCTTTCTTTTTTCATACTCTTCTCCTTCTCTCCCCTTTACAATAACGATTCTATTCTTAATACATAAGTATATATATACCTACTTTTACTCGTACATTATAGCGCCAATAAAACCATAACACAACTAATCCTTATATGTTTTTTTCTTTTTTGATAATCTATCACACTTAATCCAAACTCCAATACTTTTCTATTTTAGCAGAAAAGACCATTCCTAAAGGAATAGTCTTTTCTCACAATTAGTTTAATATGTAATTTAATCACTCTTTTTTATCTATCTTCAATATTCTGATATTTACGTTCTTCACAAATACTCATGTAAGCAGGACGAATGATTTTACCATTATTGGCCAATTCTTCCATTCGGTGTGCAGCCCAGCCGGAAATACGTGCCATAGCAAAAATTGGTGTATATAATTCTACCGGAAGTCCCAACATATTATATACAAATCCGGAATAAAAGTCTACGTTAATGCTTACACCTTTATAAATATGACGCTCTCTTGCAATAATTTCCGGAGCCAGTTTTTCTACTAAAGAATATAAAGCAAATTCTTTTTGCAATCCTTTTTCTTCAGATAATTCTTTTACAAATTTCTTAAATACAACTGCACGCGGATCAGATTTGGAATAAATTGCATGGCCCACACCATAAATTAATCCAGCTTTATCAAAAGCTTTTTTATTTAACAAATCGGCAAGATAATTTCCTACTTCTTCTTCATCTTCCCAGTTTGCAACCTTTTCTTTCATATCTTCGAACATTTTTACTACTTTGATATTAGCACCACCATGACGTGGTCCTTTTAAAGACCCAATAGCCGCCGCAATTGTGGAGTAAGTATCTGTAAGGGAAGAAGATACAACATGAGTAGTAAAGGATGAATTATTCCCTCCTCCATGTTCCATATGAAGAATCAAAGCAATATCCAAAATTTTTGCCTCTAAAGGGGTAAATTTACTGTCTGGTCTCAAAATATGTAAAATATTTTCCGCAGTAGAATACTCCCATACCGGCTGGTGAATATGCAAACTTCCGCCATCATGATAATAGCGATACGCCTGATAACTGTAAATAGATAATAGCGGGAAAGTACTAATTAACTGTAAACACTGGCGAAGTACATTGGGTAAAGATACATCATCCGCTTTATCATCATAAGAATACAGCGTTAATACACTTCGTGCCAAAGAGTTCATCATATCACGACTGGGAGCTTTCATAATAACATCTCGAACGAAACTGGTAGGAAGACTTCTATAGAAAGAAAGAAGTTCGTTAAATTCTTCCAATTCCTGATGATTCGGTAATTTGTCAAACAGTAAAAGATACGTTACTTCTTCAAAACCAAAATGATTGTCCTCAGAATGTCCAGTAATTAAATCTTTTACATTGTATCCACGGTAAAATAATTCTCCATGAGCCGGTACACGTTCCCCATTAATAATTTCTGTTGCTCTTACATCTGAAATATTTGTAAGACCCGTTAAAACGCCTTTACCATTTTCGTCACGAAGACCTCGTTTAACATCATATTTTTTAAAAAGTTCAGAATCAATAACTCCAGCTTTTTCGCTTAATGCAGCTAACTGGATAATATCAGGAGTTACTTCTGAATAAATATTTGTATCCAACATTAGTTGCCACCTTCCTTTTATCTAATTTTCGCACTCATTTTTTGTTAAAACAACCTAACCAATATGTAAAAACTTCTTCTGTGCTTTTTTCAGGAATACTATAAATACAATCAACACTCCAAAAAACACAAAACTGAATATTGTAGCAAACCTCTGTAATGCAACTACTTCCACACTAAGAATTCCAATGATTCCGCTAAGACAGGCACTAAGACCAACTATAATGCCTTTCCAGAACATGTTCAAAATAAATCCTGCAATATCCGCATCTTTGGGAATCACCATATCTTTATTAATCATAACTCCTTTAGGAATAACTCCATCTCTTTTCATGATGTATGTATGATACAAAATATAGATTCCACAGCCAAATACCAAAGCATCTATAATACTATCCATTTAAACTTTCCTTTTCTTTCTGTGTATTAAATTCCCAAGAATTTTTTTACTTCATCAACCATAGCATCTTTTTCACAAATATGGTCATGTAATACAGGTGCATTGCGAATTTCATCAATAGCATTAGGAATCGCTACATTGGCTACTTTCGCAAGTTCATCAATCTGTTCAAAATCAGATAATGCATCATATTTACTGTCAATGGCATTTAATACACTTCTTCCGAATTTAAACGGACTGGCTGTTGACGCAATTACTGTCTTTGTTACATCCCCGGTTGCTTTCACATATTTATCATATACAGACGCTGCCACAGCTGTATGGGTATCAATCACATAACCTGTTTTTTCGTAAAGATCTTTAATTTTTGCAGCTGTTTCTGCTTCTGAAGCATAGCCACCGGAATAGCTTTCCAATTTATCTTTCATTTCTTTTGTAATATGGTATACGCCTGTGTTCTGAAGGCTTTCCATAAAATCTTTATTCATTACAGGATTATCTCCGCAAATACGGTAAATTAATCTTTCCAAATTGCTGGAAATCAAAATATCCATGGATGGAGACGATGTTAAAACAAATTCTCTGTTTTTATCATAACATCCTGTTTCAAAGAAATCATATAATACTTTGTTATCATTGGAAGCACAAATCAACTTATCAATAGGCACTCCCATATTTTTTGCATAGTAAGCTGCTAAAATATTACCGAAATTACCGGTTGGCACAACTACATTAATCTGCTCCCCTTCAGCAACACGTTCTTCTCTTAACAATGTTAAATATGCAAATACATAATATACAATCTGAGGTACTAAACGTCCAATATTAATAGAGTTTGCAGATGAGAACTGATATCCTTTGGAATTCATATATTCAGCTAATTCTTTATCATTAAAGATTTTCTTTACACCGGACTGTGCATCATCAAAGTTTCCGTGAATACCGACTACATAAGTATTATCACCCTTCTGAGTTACCATTTGTCTTTCCTGAACCGGACTAACTCCATTCTTTGGATAAAATACAATAATTCTGGTTCCTTCCACATCCGCAAATCCTGCCAGAGCAGCTTTTCCGGTATCACCGGATGTGGCTGTTAGAATAACAATTTCGTTCTCAATCTTATTTTTCTTAGCACTGGTAGTCATCAAATGTGGCAAAATAGACAATGCCATATCCTTAAATGCAATAGTTGCACCATGGAATAATTCCAAATAAAATACACCATCTGCCTCTGTCATTGGAGCAATCACTTCTGTATCAAACTTCTGGTCATAAGCATGCTCAATACAGTTTTTCAATTCTTCCTCTGTAAAATCTGTAAGGTACAGCTTCATTACTTCATAAGCTAACTGCTTATAATCCAATTCCTTCCAGTCCTTTAAATTTTCAATGGTAGGAATTTCACTTGGTACAAAAAGACCTCCATCACACGCCAATCCTTTTAAAATTGCCTGAGATGCTGTTACACCTTTTTCTCCGCCTCTTGTACTGCTATATAAAACTGCCATTTGACTTGTCCTCTTATCTTTCAATCATTTTGGCATTTATTTTATCACAAGTTTATTTTAACTTCAATATTAGAAAAAGAACTCATGTCCTCCATGAGCAAAAATCCACTGCAAATTTTCATCAAACCACCGCATTTTATTTTCATTTGCAGATTTTCTTGCAGCAAAATATAATGCTCCCTGGGAATTATCCTCCCCCTGCAACACTAAATTCACTGCCTCGATGGTTTCATCAGATACCTTTACGGAATAAAATCTTCCGTCACTGATTGGTGAAAACTGGGCTACGCCATTATTGGATTGAAAAATAACTTCATTAATACTGTTGGGAAAATGCTTATCTTCCACCCGGTTTAAAACCACATTGGCAACCAGCATTTTTCCGATTAAATCCTCCCCTCCTGCCTCTGCTTCCACAAGCCTTAAAAGATTATCATATTCCGATTGTGTTACTTTTATTTTTCTCGTTTTGGTCATAACATTTGCTGTCAAAACCCGCTCTTCTGATATTTTTTCCTGCGTAACCCCTATAAATCCTGTTACCTGTAGTTCTTCTTTTCTTTCTCCTCCAATAGTAAATGCTTCCACTACTTTTTTATTTATTCCAATTCCCTGTACACAAGCCCACGCCAGAAAAAGAACCATATTGTATATTAAAAACAATGTGGCATATTTTTTATACATAAACTTTCCTCCGTCACCTCTTACATAGTACATTAAACATCCAATTCTTCAGAATGTTACAAAATGCATCTACACACTCTTTTCCAACTTATAAAAATAAGCTACAATATAGTTTATACAAGTATTGGAAATTTTATGACTTATATTTTGAACAGACATTTTTGCAGATTGGAGAAATTTATGAGCTTACCCGGAAGCTTTCAGGCAACAAAAAAAGATGGAACAATTTACTACCGCTCCTCCATCACCTATAAAAATAAACATATCAGCCTTGGCAGCTTTCCTACGGATGAGGAGGCTCACGCTGCCTATATGCAGGCCGGCGCTGTAATAGAAGACACCTCTCTGACCATTGACTCTTACCCAAATGATTCTGTTTTATCTTTTGAAAAATGGGTGGTTTTACTTAATTTTAGGGATAATAATATTTATTTCAACACTCCAATTTATGTGCGCCCCAAATTTTTTTATTACTATCTTACCCGAAAGATCCGTTTAACCTTCGATATTGATGACCTATTTTTTTATGCCTCCCACAAAATCAGTCGTCGGGGAGGACATCTCTTTGTAGCGGATTACGGAATGCAGCTTACCATCCATGCCAGATACGGAATCAAAAACTATGCTGTCTTAGATAAAGACTATCGGTTTATAAATGGGGATATTTATGATTACCGATATGAAAATATTGAAATATTAAATCCCTATCATGGCGTCAGCCTGTCTGATACTAACGGAACCAAAAGATACTGTTCCAAACTTCATCTTCATGGAAATTATACCATCGGTTATTATGAAACGGCTCTGGAGGCTGCTATTGCCTACAATAAAGCCATTGATATTGTAAAAAGAAATGGTTGTAAGAAAAATTTTACTTTTAACGAAATTGAAGGAATCTCACCTTCCGTTTATGCTAATATTTATTCTAAATTGAAAATTTCAGAAAAAATTATGAATTATATCCCCTAAACTATTATTTTATCACCATACAGAATCAGAATAAATAACTGTTCCCAACCTTTTTCTGTTCTGTACTAGATTTTCCACTGCAATATAATTAGCGCTATATTCTCTCTGATTATCATATTTAATTAAAGGGAGTCTCACTCCATAACTATATTTAGTTACTTTGCGACACTCCCTAATTATCACTCTTACATTAAAATACGCTTAATCATATACCTCATGTAAAATTTTTAATTATTATCACTTACAGATACATATTCCTGAGTATGTAATCCCGATTCTCCATCCACTACCCAATATTTCTTTCCTTCAAACTCAGTAAGGAAAATCGTTCTCCAATGTGGATATAAATTAATCTCTGTTATGTTACCATTTTTATCAACTGCTTTAATTTTTTCTTCTCCTGATTCTATTTCTTCCGATACTACAACAATATTTTCATTATCAAAATATGACATTACATTCCCCTTTATAGGCGCAAATAGAAATTCTCCATTAGTATCAATAAATGTTACATATCCATTAGTAAATTCAAGCGGTGCTACTCCATTTTTAAAATGCCATGCATATTCTACCTTTTGAGAATACTGTGTAAAATCGACTACTACATTCCCTTGTATATCTAAAAAACCTTTAACATTCCTTTCTCCTGCACAAAATATTCCTTCTGACAATTCTCCTTTTGGAACATAATCTCCATTAGGGAAATCTTCAAATGTCCCTGTTTCATTCTTCACAATGACTGGTCTCCACTGTGAAGAATATATCAGTGTATAATTACCATCTGATGTACAAAATAATGTATTTTTATTCGGGAATTCAACAGGAATAACTTTGTTTCGATTTAAGTCAATTACCAATGAATTTGGCTTCTCATAAACATATGCATCCCCTATATAACTTATGTAGTATACATTATTACCGGCATAGTTTATTTCAATATTTTCCACATATTCAGATAATTCAATATTATATTCATTTAATAATGTGTTACGATCCAAGGATATATTAAAAATTTCATTTCCCAAATTATCGATAATCTTTAAACATTCATATTTTTCTTCAAATGTTTCAATAGTTTTCCTTGCAATCAACACACTTTTTTCTTCCATTTGAATTAATGAAATTATATCATCATAATCGCCTTTGTAAATATTTGAAATTTCTTCAAGTGAATTAATATCGTAAATTTGAATTTTTTCATCATCATAAGAATTTCGAACTGCTATCAGTTTATCATTTATTCCGCCTTCTACATACCCATATCCATCCAACTCATATAGTTTCTTTCCCAACACATCACCATAGACATTTGTATGTAATATACATTCCTGCCCATATTCGTCTTTCTCAGTCACCCACAATGTACCATCTTCAACTATATTTATAATCCTAACTTCAGAAGTTATTGCAATCTTTTCCTTACTGCTAACTGTAGTTTCTTCTTCATCTTGATTATTATTTTGTGAACTTACGTTATTTAAATTTTCTGCTTCTGATTTTCCCGCTGTTTCTAAAACAATATTTTCGCTTTCTTCTAATATTTCCTTTCCTTTATCTTTTTGACCACAACCGCCAATCATCATTGTTATCCCTAACATTACAATAAGAAATTTTCTTTTCATAGTTTGACAATCTCCTTTAAACATTATTTTAATGATTCTTTATCTCGATTTTTAAAATACTACATACTATTTATTTTCCTCCTTTAACTTTACTTTTCTAATTCTTTAAATCTATTTAATTCTATCACTTTAGTTATTATCATGCAATATCTGTTGATATTTCTACATGATGCCTACTAAGCATAAAATATAAATATAAGTATTTAAGGAGGATTTTTTGTGCATAAAGAATTAGATGTTAATACCGTAGGAAAACGTATCCGAGAAATCAGAGAATATCAACACCTAACAAGAGAACAACTAGCTGAACAAGCTGATATTTCGGTTCAATTTCTTGCTGATATAGAAGTTGGAAGAAAAAGTATGAGTATCAATACTCTTTTTAAACTCTCAAATGCACTTCATGTTTCTAATGATTATCTAATATTGGGAACAAATGATTCTTCTTTTACAAGCAAAAACTTACTTGCGTTATTAGATTCTTTATCTGATAAAGAATTCGAAATTGCTGAAAAAATAATCACTTTATATATTCAGGGACTTACTTTAAAAAAGAATGACAATAATTAAATTTATTTATATAAATTACTTGCGCAAAAAAACTCTTGCAAAACTGTATTCAGTCTTGCAAGAGTTTTTCATTGTATATATTCTTTTCTTACTTTACAATTCTATTTCATCAAATAAATCATCAAAAGTAATTTCAATATTAGGGAAATGAACTATTTTCAAATCTTCTTTATTATTTTCTGTAACTATTTTAAACAAATAATATTCCGGTTCTTCCTGTTCATTATAATCCAAAGTATAAATCTCTACTTGTTTTTTCTTCCAATCTACAATCCAATATTCATCAACTTCTTGTTGTCTGTATAGCTCCTTCTTTTCCGTACGATCATACTTTTCCGTAGACGGACTTAAAACTTCCATTACAAAACGAGGCACATCCAAAAAAACATTCCCTTTTCGTGCTTTTACCCTGCAATTAATAGAAGCATCCGGAATCACCTTTTTTTCTTCTCCATCTTTTCCCGTCCATTTGTACTGAACATTATCAGAAAAAACAAAACAAGTACTATTTTTAAACTGCTTTCTTACAGCAGATACAAAGTTAACAATTACTGCTGAATGTTCCGGTCTGGCACCTGACATATCTAATATTTCAACATTATCCATTCTAATCGACTATTCCTTTCATTACACACAGGCATTAATAGATATAAATATATTTTTCACACTATTTATTTCCTTATTTTTAATAAGATTTTATCTGTATTTATTATACTATATATTAGACACTTTTACCATATATAACATTTCCACTGCTTGACAATTCATTCTTAATACTACTAAAATTATCTCGCTGAATAATCCACGAAACTGATATTCAAATCCACATACCCGTCAATTCCGTATATTTCACCCTGTCTGGTATATTGCCACATGGAGTATACATAAGGATAATCCGGAATACTGTCTTCTTCCGTCAACCAAATATCATATTTATCAAATTTACTTAAATCAATCCGTGTCAACAGCCACTCTTTACTTCCATATAACATTCCCGTAAAGCCGGCTGTTTCAATCCGTTCCAAAAAAGCCAATGCAATATTGGTTTTTTCTGTCTTTGTCAGAGTTTCCACTCTGGAAGTATCATTTTCGATAAATTCCATGTCAAAAGCAATGGGATAAGAAATCTTATACTCTCCGATTCTGCTGATTACAAAGTCTGCCTCCTCAATGGCTTCTGTTTCTGTCACTGCCTGTGAAAAGAAATATAAGCCAACAGGCATATTTACTGCAGCTGCTTCCTTCATAAATTCCTGATATTTTTCATCCTCCTGAAGGACTCCTGTTTCATATCCTCTGGCACCCACCCTAAGCATACAAAAATCAATTCCTTCTCTCTGGATAGCCGCAAAATCTACTTCTTTTTGATATCTTGATAAATCTACTCCTAAATAAGAAACCTGCTTGCCGTCTGAATAATAATGAAGTAAATCATTCTTACTTACTAAATTTGAGAAATCGTAAGTATTTTTCTTCCATTTAGGATTAATCTCAATCCATTCTGTTGTGCCATCCGGTTTCTCAATTTCTACATGTTTTCCGTCTTTGCTTGGATCTTCCTCTACCTCTTCTTCCACAGGAGCTTCTTCTTTTATTTCTTCCGATTCCTCCTCTGTTTCTATAGGATACATATCCCAGAAATCCAAATCCTCAGCTACCAAATCACCGCCGACTACATGACTGCTTTGCTGTTCTTCAGAAAGAACCTCCTCTTCCTGTACTACAACACTATTTTGTTTGGCAGGCTTTTTATCCTGATTCATGGTTACTACAAGGACCAAAATCATTAATACAAAAACAGATACCCCTACTGCCATATAAATTAAAGGCAATCCTCCGCTTTCATCCTCATAATCGTATGATTGACGCATTTTTCTCTCCTCTTAATAAACAGAACAGTTCAGCCATACTTAAAAACCATAGCATGGCTGAACCCCTCACTTACACTATCGCCTTTTTCGGGCATTTTCCCTTACAGATTCCACATCCGGTACACTTATCATAATCGATTCTTGCAAGAAAATCTTCTATT
This sequence comes from Lachnospiraceae bacterium, assembly GCA_017555455.1. Taxonomy (GTDB): domain Bacteria; phylum Bacillota; class Clostridia; order Lachnospirales; family Lachnospiraceae; genus SFDP01. The sequence goes on along the minus strand of JAFZGJ010000179.1, from coordinate 8,587 downwards.
ACAATAGCATCCGCCGGACAATTTCTCTTACAAAGACTACATCCGATACAGCCCACATCACAGGCTTTCATTACCACAGGACCTTTTTCCTTGGAACTGCAGGCTACCAAACTGGTTGCTTTATAAGGAACCAATTCAATTAAATTCTTAGGACAGGCTGCTACACATTTTCCACAAGACTTACAAGCCTCTTTATCAACCACAGCCACTCCGTTTATAACATGAATCGCATCAAAAGGACAAGCCTTTACACAATTTCCAAATCCTAAACATCCATAATTACATTTCTTTGGTCCGCCATTGGGTACAAATGATAACATACCGCAATCTTCAATTCCGGTATAATCATAATCCACTTTTGTCTTATCACAATCCCCCTGGCATTTTACGAAAGCTACCATTTTTTCTGCAGTATCAGCTTCTACACCCATTACTTCTGCAATTTTCTGTCCCACTGCATCTCCTCCTACAGGGCAGGCATTGACTGCCGCTTCCCCTTTAGCGATGGCTGCTGCAAGACCGGAACACCCCGCAAATCCACAACCTCCACAGTTGTTTCCCGGTAAAAGCCCTAACACTGCTTCTTCCTTCGGATCTACTTCTACTTTAAATTTAATGGCTGCTACTCCTAAAAAGAGTCCGATAAACAAACCAACTACTGCAACGACTACAGTTGCTGTAATAATTCCTGACATTTTCGTTTCCTCCTTTACAGCAATCCTGAGAAGCCACAGAAAGCGATTGCCATTAATCCCGCAGTGATTAATACAATAGGCATCCCTTTAAAGCATTCCGGAATATCATTATCTTCAATCTTTTCACGAATACCGGCTAAGATAATAATCGCAATGGCAAAACCTAAGGCTGTAGCAAATCCATTGATAATACCGGTTAGAATATCATAATCATATTTTACGTTATTTAATGCTACACCTAATACTGCACAGTTGGTAGTAATTAAAGGAAGGTAGACACCTAACGCCTCATACAATCCTACCATAAATTTTTTCAAAAACATTTCTACAAACTGTACCAATGCTGCAATTACCAAAATAAATACGATAGTCTGTAAATAAGTAATATTAAATTTTTCCAATACAAATTTATAGATTACACCTGTAACCGCACTTGCCAGAGTAATTACAAAAATAACCGCTCCACCCATTCCGGCAGCAGTTTCTACTTTTTTGGAAACTCCAAGAAACGGACACAATCCCAGGAACTGACTTAATACAACATTACTTACCAATGCAGAACTAATAATAAGCAATACTAATTCTTTTACATCCATCATACTTCAGTTCCTCCTTCCTGTGTTTCTTCTGCTCCATCTGCCTCTTCGGCTTCTTTCTCAGAACCGTCTTCCGGCTCCAATTCTAATTCTACAATTTCGATATCTGCTTCTTTCATTTTTACTTCACTAATAAAAAACAATTCATCCACAACTTCCGCTTCTTTTTGGTTCTCTTCTGTTTTTACAGGTTCCGCTTTTTTTACTAGTTCTGTTTTCTCTTCACTTTTTTCACATTCGGTTGTCTCGGCTTTCTTCGCTGTCTCCAGCTTGTCTTCCTTTTTTACAGTTTCCACTTTCGCTTCCGCTGCTCTCTGATTACAACCTTTGTCACCACAGTTCATACAGTCACAGTTACAACCGGACTGGATCTTGGACATATCCTTGCCCTTCTTTTCCCCCTGAATCTTAATATAATTCTGAAGGGCGGTTAAAATAGCAAGAACAAAAAATGCTCCCGGTGCCAAAACAAAAATACTCACGGGAATATAAGAAGCAGGCATCACTCTGAACCCAAAAATCTCTCCTGCTCCCAACACTTCGCGGACAGCACCGATAATAGTAAGTGCCATAGTAAAACCAAGTCCCATCCCTAATCCATCAAACAAAGATGGGAAAATGGGATTTTTAGAAGCAAAACTTTCTGCTCTTCCTAAAATAATACAGTTAACTACAATTAAAGGAATATAAATTCCCAAAGCATCATAGAGAGAAGGAATAAAACCTTCCAACAATAATTCCACGATAGTTACAAAACTGGCAATAACTACAATAAATGCAGGAATACGAACTTTATCCGGTATTATATTGCGAAGTAAAGATATCATAACATTACTTAATGCCAATACAACCGTTGTGGTAAGTCCCATACCCAATCCGTTCATGGCAGATGTGGTTACTGCCAAAGTTGGACACATACCAAGCATAAGTACGAAGGTCGGATTTTCTTTTAACAGACCATTCAGGAGTCTTTCTTTTGCACTATTCATTCTTGCCACCTCCTAACTCTGTCTTGAAAAAATCAAGTCCGGTGTTTACCCCATTTACTAAAGCATTGGTAGTAATGGTTGCACCGCTGATTGCATCAATCTGATCCGGTGTCGCTGCTCCGGTTTTTGTATACGCAAATAATCCTACTTTTTTTCCTGCAAACTGTGGTTTCAAAACATCTTCTGCCTTCATACCAAGTCCCGGAGTTTCCGCAATGGATAACAGGGAAATTCCGTTTACGGTTCCATCCATTTTAATTCCCATGGTAAACTGAATATCTCCATTATATCCTTCATGGGTTGTAATATCTAACACATAGCCTAAAACAGCTCCATCCTCTGACACAGCCTCTGATACACCATTAATAGCAGCCGCCGCTTTTTCGCCGGCTTCCAGTGTTTCGGGTACGGATAATTCTAATGCTCTAAAATCAACCGCCTCCTGAAAAACTTCTTTACATGCCTTATTTTTTCGTAAAGCCTTCTGCACTGCTATAGGTTCTTTGGTAACTTCATATACTACGCCTAAAAGCAAGCCGGAAATCAAAGTAATCGCAAATAAAATTGCAGCATCTTTTATCATACTTTTCATTTCTTTGCCCCCCTTTTCTTACCGAATGCTCTTGGACGGGTTACTTTTTCAATTAACGGAACCAAAAGATTTCCTATGATAATAGCATAGGATACACCTTCTGCACTGGGCCCGTATACACGGAATACAAAGGTTAAAAATCCCAAAAGAATTCCGTACAAATATTGCCCCTTTACGGTAATCGGTCTGGTTACATAGTCTGTAGCCATGAAAAATGCTCCCAACATCAGACCGCCTCCTGCTAAATGTGCAGAAATATAATGCATATCAAAGCCGTTTCCACTAAACAATCCCAAGAAAATTACAAAACTTACAATGTAGGTTCCCGGTACGCGTAAATCAATCACTCCCAATAATAATAGGAAAATCGCTCCTACAAGAATAGCTGCCATGGAAGTTTCCCCTATGGTACCATTACATCTTCCCAATACCATGTCAAATACATTTACGGTTTCCCCTGATTTTAATACTGCCAATGGGGTTGCCCCGGTATACGCATCACATTCAAAATTTGTCATGATTCCTGTAAAGGAAATTAACAAAAAACATCTGGCTGCCAGTGCAGGATTCATAAAATTCTGTCCCAAACCGCCAAACAGCATTTTTACAACCAAAATTGCAAAAATACCGCCAATCACACCAATCCACCATGGTGCAGACACCGGTAAATTCAATGCCAGTAACAATCCCGTTACTACTGCGGAAAAATCACCAATAGTAACCTTTTTCTTCATGGCAATTTCATATACTAATTCGGTAAGTACGGTACTGGCTACCGTAACCAAAATCAAAACTGCAGCCTTGAATCCGAAATTAAAGATTCCATATATGCCGGTAGGAAGTAAAGCAATGACAACTGCAAGCATAATATGGCTGGTTGTAATTTTCGCTCTAACATGAGGGTTAGAGGAAACCTTTTTCAATTCACTCATTTGCTTCTCCTCCTATTTCTTCCTTTTACTGAGAACAGTTTTTCTCATAGATTTAATACTCTGTGTCAAATGTCTCTTAGCAGGACATACATAGCTGCAACAGCCACATTCACAGCATTCCATACCATCATTGGCTATAAATTCTTCTTCTTTGTGCTTCTCTGCCAAAGTTGCCAGTTTACTGGGCATAACCCGTCCCGGACACACTTCCAAACATCTTCCGCAGTTAATACAAGCAGAAGGCTCCATTTCAGAAACTTCATCTTTGGTAAGACATAACAGTGCTGATGCGGTTTTGGTAGTTGGTAAATCCAGTTCAAAAACACCAAATCCCATCATAGGACCACCGGAAATAATTTTTACCGGTTCTTCTTTAAATCCGCCTGCCGCTTCAATCAATTCATGGTAATTAGTACCGATATGTACACGCATATTCTGTGGATTTCTAATAGCATCTCCTGTGATGGTAACAATTCGTTCCATCAAAGGTTTACGATGATAAACTGCATTATAAATCGCCACGATGGAATCCACATTATTTACCACACATCCTACATCTGCAGGAAGCATGGTGGAATTAATTTTTCTCTTTGTTGTGGCATAGATTAACTGACGCTCCGCTCCCTGTGGATACTTTGTTTTTAATCTGGTAACCACAATTCGTTTCTCGTCTATGGTTTTCTCTTTTAACAAAGCAATACAATCTTCTTTATTATCTTCCACAGCTAAAATTCCTTTTGCGTTAGGAAACAATGCCAAGGAAACCTTTAATCCTTCAATTAATTTTTCCGGTTCTTCCATCATTCTGCGATAATCTGACGTAAGATAGGGTTCACATTCTGCACAGTTTGCAATTACATAATCAATCTTTTCCGGATTTTTTACGGAAAGCTTTACATGGGTAGGAAATCCTGCACCACCCATTCCTACAACACCGGCCTCTTTAACGCATTCAATAATTTCTTCCCGTGTCATTTCTTCCAATGGTTTTGCTGCCGGATAAACCACTTCTTCATACTGACCGTCATTTTCAATAACGATACTCATAATTAAATCTCCGGTAACTACACGTCTTGGCTCGATTGCCTTAACAGTGCCGGAAACGGAAGCATAAATGGGAGCAGACACAAAGCCTCCTGCCTCTGCAATTTTTTGTCCTCTTAAAACTCTATCTCCTTTTGCCACAATGGGAACCGCCGGGGCACCAATATGCTGTGATAAAGGATACACTAAATCTCCCTTGGGTAATACATCTTTTATGGGTTTATCTTTGGACAATTCCTTGCCTTCGTAAGGATGCACACCACCTACAAATGTTGACTTTGCCATCTCAATACCATACCTTTCTCTACGCTCATGCCAATTATTTCCTTTTTGACACATGGCTTAACTGTATATAATGATACTATTTTTTTCAAAAAAATACTACTGATATTTTGCAAAATGTGATAATATAACCCTTATGAAAACATTTAATTACAAATTTCAACAGCTAAAAATTGAATATGAATTATCTTTACTTGGAGAACCGGAAAAACTTCTTTTTGTAGATATTGAAACCACCGGCCTTTCCTCGAAAACAGCTTCCCTCTATTTGATTGGCGCCTGCTATTATAAGGAAAATGTATGGAATGGTATTCAATGGTTTGCAGAAAATACAGAGGATGAAATTAATGTTATCAAAGCATTCTTTGAATTTGCAGCAAGCTATACAACCCTAATTCATTTTAACGGAAATCAATTTGATTTGCCCTTTATTTTGGGTCGTTGTGAACGGTTGGGATTATCCTACACCTTTGAAAAATTTGAAGGTATCGATATTTATAAAAGAGTATCTCTATGCAAACATTTTTTACAATTACCCAACTGTAAGCAGACCTCCATTGAGAAATTTCTTCGTTTAAACCGTGAAGACAAATATAGTGGCGGAGAACTGATTCAGGTTTACAAGGACTATTTGATTAACCCCACCGAAAAACAGGAAAAACTTCTTCTTTTACATAACAAAGATGATTTAAAAGGAATGCTTGCCATCCTTCCCATTCTTGCTTACGGGGATATTTTCAACAAACCTGTAAGAGCTACCAAAGTACAGGCAAATTATTATCGGGATTTAAACGGTAAAAAGCAGCAGGAATTAATTATCCGATTAAAATTAACCTCTTTTGTTCCCGTACCACTTTCCTATCATGCCAACGACTGTTATGTCACCGCAGAAGGAAACTATGCTGCCTTACGTGTACCGGTCTATACCGAAGAGTTAAAATATTTCTATACCAATTACAAGGAATACTATTATCTTCCTTTAGAAGACGTGGCAATGCACAAATCAGTGGCATCCTTTGTTGACAAGGAACACCGCATTCCTGCTACTGCCGCAACCTGCTACACAAGAAAATACTCTTCTTATCTGCCAATGTGGGATTATGTGCTGGAACCATTTTTCAAGAGAGAATATAAATCTTCTTTGCTATTCTTTGAATTAACAGATGAATTTAAGACAGACAGAGAAGCTTTTTCAAAATATGCTTCCCATATTTTAGATATGCTGGGTAAATCACACTAAATAGGGCTGTTGCAAATGTGGAAAGCAGATTATATATATCCAACTTGTACGCCTTTGGAAGAACATCGTACGTAAAGAAACGGACAATAGCTACTTGTAGATATTGTCCGTTAATTTCGTATGATGTACTTGCAAGAGCGAACAAGGGATATATATAACTGCATCCTACATTGCAACAGCCCCTTATATGTACGTTTAATCCGCTGTATAGAAGAAAGAATTCAATCTTCCGTAACCGATATCTCTGTAGTTCATAATCTGTTCTGTACTTCCAATGAAAAGAATACCTTCTTTTGCAAGGGATTTGTAAAACTTACAGAACACCTCATCCTTTGCTTCTTCTGTAAAGTAAATCAACACATTACGGCATACAATCAAATGACATCCTGTGGGATATGGATCCTTTAACAGATTACTTTCTTTAAATTCAACTCTTGCTTTGATTTCATCTGCGATTCTGTAAGACATTCCAACTTTTGTGAAATATTTCTTTTTAAATTCTTCCGGAACGCTTGCAATACTTTTCGCATTATAAAGACCAACTTTAGCCTTTTCAATTACTTGTTTATCAATATCTGTTGCGATAATCTTAATATTATTCAGTGGTACATGTTTGGAAAGTGCCATAACCAAAGAATATGGCTCATCTCCTGTAGAACAGGCTGCACTCCAAATTTTTAAATTCTTACCAAATTTCTTAATTAATCTTGGGAATACATCCTTATCCAATACCGCCCACTGTTCCGGATTTCTGTAAAATTCAGAAACGTTAATGGTCAGATAATTTACAAACGCTTCAAAAAGAGCTTTGTCTGTTTTTAATGCCTTTACAAAATTATCATATCCCGTAATTTTATGTTTTGCAATCAAAGCATCAATTCTTCTTTTCATCTGTGCTTCTTTATAAGCATTCAAATCAATTTTAGTTAAAGTATAAACTTCTTTTTTTAAGTACTCATAATCATAAACTGCCACGTTTAACCCCTCCTACTGTTATACCTTATTTGCAAAAAAGGACCGACATAATCGGTCCTTTATAATTTTTCAATTATTCCTGTTCAGCAATTACAGCATCTACATCTACAGAAACTACATCAGCTTCTTCTTCTTTTCTTTCTTCTGCTTCAGGAGCTACAAGAGCTTTTACGCTAAGACTGATTTTCTTATCTGCTTCGTTGAAGTCAACAACTTTTGCTGTAACTTCATCACCAACTTTTAATGCATCAGCCGGTTTTTCAATATGATCTTTAGAAATCTGAGATACATGAAGTAATGCATCTACTCCTGTTTCTAATTCAACGAATGCACCAAAATCTGTCATTCTTGCAACTTTACCTGTTACAACATTACCTACAGCATATTTTTCAGCAGCATCTTTCCATGGATTAGCGTCTGCAAATTTTAAGCTGAGTGCAATTTTGGAACCGGAAATTTCTTTAATAAGAACGTTAACTTTGTCGCCAACTTTAAATACTTTCTTAGGATTTTCAACTCTTCCCCAAGACATTTCAGAAATATGAAGAAGTCCGTCTGCTCCGCCTAAGTCGATAAATGCACCAAAATCTGTTACATTCTTAACTGTACCTTCAACTACATCGCCTTCATGAATCTTTTCAAATAATTCTTTCTGTAATTCTGCTTTCTTAGCAGCCACTAATGTCTTACGGTTACCAATATATCTTCTTCTCTTTGGATTGTATTCTGTAATAACGAATTCAATTTCCTGTCCTGCATATTTACTTAAATCTTTTTCATAAGTATCGGATACTAAACTTGCAGGAATGAAAATTCTAACTTCATCAACAACTACACTTAAACCACCATCTAATACCTGTGCAACTTTTGCTGTTAACACTTCCTGGTTATTAAATGCTTCTTCAATTCTCTTGTTTCCTTTTTCTGCAGCAAGTCTCTTATAAGTAAGAGTTACCTGACCTTCTCCATCGTTAACCTTCAATACTTTTACTTCCATAGTATCGCCGGCTTTTACAACAGTAGTTAAATCTACGTTTGGTTCGTTGGTATATTCGCTTCTTGTAAGGATACCATCTGCTTTGTAACCAATGTTGATGATAACTTCGTCTGGTTTAACATCGATAACTGTACCTTCAACTACCTCTCCCGAATGGATTGTTTTGCATGATTCTTCTAACATTTGTTCAAAAGTTAATTCTGACATAATTTTGAACCTCCTCAATAATATTATTTGGGGTCGAT
>JAFZGJ010000178.1 GCA_017555455.1 Lachnospiraceae bacterium | reverse complement strand
GATCTTAAGCAGCTTGTACAAACATGTAATTTTTTTGCACCGCCGTTAACTTTACATTTAACGCTTTTTACGTTAGAGTTCCAGATTCTGTTTGTTTTTCTATTAGAATGGCTAACATTATTACCGAAATGTACGCCTTTTCCACAAATATCACATTTTGCCATTTTGACACCTCCTAACAATAAAATAGTCATTACGACTCACAACATTGATATAATAGCAGAAGAATTGGGGAATTGCAAGTAAAAAATATAGAAAATATACAAAATCTTGTAAATTGAATAATTTGTGTTTTCTTTTTCCTTTAAAGCAGTTATAATATACGTTGATAAGATATATTTTTATTAAATGAAGGAGGTACTATATGAAAGGATCTTCTATGAACACTCATATTGGAAAAATCACTATTGATAAAGAAGTAGTTAGTAAATATGCAGGTAGTGTTGCTGTAGAATGCTTTGGAATTGTTGGTATGGCAGGCGTTAATGTAAAGGATGGTCTGGTTAAATTATTAAAGATGGACAGTATCACAAGAGGTATTGTTGTAAAAATGGTTAATAATAAGCTGGTTCTGGATTTTCATGTGATTGTAGCATACGGCGTTAGCATTTTGGCAGTTTCAGATAATCTTATTAGTAATGTAAAATATAAAGTGGAAGAATTTACAGGTATTGAAGTAGCAAAAGTAAATGTCTTTGTTGAAGGTGTTAGAGCTATTGATTAAGGAGGAAAAATAGGTGGCTTCAAACAAAATTGATGTTAGAATGCTGTCCAAAATGTTCTTGGCAGGTGCCCAGAACTTGGAAGCAAAGAAAGAATGGATTAATGAATTAAACGTTTTCCCTGTTCCTGACGGGGATACCGGTACTAATATGTCTATGACCATTATGGCTGCAGCAAAAGAAGTATCTGGTTTAATTGATGATGATATGGAAAGTCTTGCAAAAGCAATTTCTTCCGGTTCTTTACGTGGAGCAAGAGGAAATTCCGGTGTTATTCTTTCCCAGTTATTCAGAGGTTTCTGTAAAGTTATTAAAACAGAAAAAGAAATTGACATTGATGTGTTAACAACTGCAACAGAAAAAGCAGTGGAAACAGCATATAAAGCTGTAATGAAACCGAAGGAAGGTACGATTCTTACTGTTGCGAAGGGTGCAGCGATTAAAGCCAGAGAATTACAGGAAGCAGGTGTTTCCGATATGGGTGAATTCATTGGTGAAGTAATCAAACATGCAGAATATGTATTAAGTCAGACTCCGGAAATGCTTCCTGTATTAAAACAGGCAGGTGTTGTTGACTCCGGTGGGCAGGGCTTATTAGAAGTATTAAAGGGAGCCTATGATGCATTCCTTGGAAAAGAATTAAACTTCAGTTTAGGTGATGTTTCCAGTGCGGCTCCAAAGGTGAAAGTAGATACAGAGGCTTCTGCTAATATTAAATATGGTTATTGTACAGAATTTATCATTCTTTTAACAAAACATTTCAATATTAAGCATGAAATGGACTTTAAAGCATATTTAGAATCTATTGGTGATTCCATTGTGGTAGTTGCAGATGATGATATTGTAAAAGTACATGTTCATACCAATGATCCGGGTATGGCAATCCAGAAAGCATTGACTTTTGGTCAGCTTTCTAATATGAAGATTGACAATATGCGTTTGGAACATCAGGAAAAGGTTGTAAAGGAAGCTGAAAAAGCAGCAGCCGCTGCGGCAGTGGAAGAAGCTCCTGTAGAGGAAAGAAAAGAAGTTGGATTTATTTCTGTATCTGTAGGTGCAGGTATGGATGAAATCTTTACCGGACTGGGTGTTGACTGTATGATTTCCGGCGGTCAGACTATGAATCCGAGTACGGAAGATATGTTAAATGCTATTGATAAAGTAAATGCAGATACTATTTTTATTTTCCCAAATAATAAGAATATTATTTTAGCTGCAAATCAGGTTCAGTATATGGTGGAAGATAAAAAGATAGTTGTTATTCCAACCAAAACAGTAGCTCAGGGTATTACCGCTATCATTAATTATGTTCCTGACTTATCTGTGGAAGAAAATGAAGCAGTGATGTTGGAAGAAATCCAGAAGGTTAAGACAGGTCAGGTTACTTACGCAGTAAGAGATACAGAAATTGATGATAAAGTAATCCATGAAGGTGACTACATGGGTATCGGTGATACAGGTATTCTTGCGGTAGGTAGAAAACAGGAAGAAGTTACTCTTGCAATGGTTGATGAAATGATGGATGACAGCATGGAATTAATCAGTATTTACTATGGTGAAGAGGTAACTGAAGAAGAAGCGCAGGCACTTGGTGACAAGATTCAGGAAAAATATGCTGATTGTGACGTAGAGGTACAGTTTGGAGGACAGCCTGTATATTACTATATTATTTCAGCAGAATAATTAAAAAAGAATAAGTATATTTAAAATCTTCTATGGTGATAAACCGTAGAAGATTTTTTTATGGCAAAAACGAAACATATGTTTGCAACAGGCTGTTTGATGTGTCATAATATGACCATGGATTAAATAAAATGGGAGAATGGACATGAACTGGAATTCTGACTTAATTGGTGTAAAAGGAATCGGGGAAAAAACAGTAAAATTATTTCATAAACTGGATATTTATACAGTCCGGGACTTGCTTTATTATTTTCCCAGAGATTACGAGAAATTTGAAGAACCGAAAAGTATTTTAGAATGTAAAAGTGGCGGAATTGTTACCATTCGAGCTAAGATTCCCAATCAAAATATGGAACTTAGAAAAGCCGGAAGATTGGTTTTATTTAAATTTTATCTCTTAGAAGGAGACAAAAGAATAGAGATTACTTATTTTAATATGGCGTTCTTAAAAAATACATTTTTCCCGGGACAGGAGTTTATTTTCCGTGGCAGGTTAGAAGAAAAAAAGGGACGTTTCTCCATGGATCAGCCTAAATTCTATAAGCCGGAAGAGTATAGTAAGTTTTTAAATACGTTACAGCCTGTTTATTCTCTCACCAAAGGTCTAACCAGCAATTTTATTCAAAAAGCAGAAAAAGAAGTTTTGAAAAATCTTTCTTTGGAACAGGAATTACTGCCGGAATATATGGTAGAAAAATATCAATTATGTAGTCGCAGGGAAGCATTTGAAACACTGCATTTTCCTAAATTTGAAGAGGAAGTATTAAATGCCAGAAAAAGACTGGTATTTGAGGAATTTCTGGCATTTTGTATTAATGTGAAAACACAGAAAAATACAGATATGAATTTACCGGTGTCGAGTCCTCTTTTGAAAACAGCAGCAACTACGAGATTATTAGAACAGCTTCCATATAAATTGACCAATGCACAGTTAAAGGCCTGGGAGCAGATAGAAAATGATATGGCCGGTAATTATGCCATGAATCGCATGGTTCAGGGAGATGTGGGAAGCGGTAAAACCATTCTTGCTATTTTAGCACTTCTTATGGCAGCCTACAATGGAAGACAAGGGGCTCTTATGGCACCTACGGAAGTTCTGGCAAAACAACATTATGATTCCATTATGGAAATGACCGAAAAGTTTCATCTGGATATCAAGCCGATTCTCTTGGTTGGTTCCATGACCGCCAAGGAAAAGAGGCGGGCTTATGAACGGATTGAGCTGGGACTTGCCAATGTAATTATCGGAACTCATGCTTTAATTCAAGGTGGGGTAAATTATCATGATCTGGCTCTTGTGATTACGGATGAACAACATAGATTTGGAGTAAGGCAGCGTCAGACATTGCAGGAAAAGGGGGATAATACCCATATTCTGGTTATGAGTGCGACGCCGATTCCGAGAACTTTGGCAATTATTTTATTTGGAGATTTACATTTGTCAATTCTGGATGAAATGCCGGTAGGAAGACTTCCTATTAAAAATTGTGTTGTAAATACCTCGTTTAGAGAAAAAGCATACCAGTTTATGCAAAAAGAAATTGATGCAGGCCATCAGGTATATTGTATTTGTCCTATGGTAGAAGCCGGTGAAATGGAAAATCTGGAAAACGTGGAAGAGTATGCTGAAAAATTGCAGGAATATTTTGGAGAAAAAGCAAGAGTTGCCTATTTGCATGGGAAAATGCGTCCGGCTTTGAAAAATCAGATTATGGAAGATTTTGCAGATAGAAGAACAGATATTCTGGTATCTACAACAGTAATTGAAGTGGGAATTAATGTTCCAAATGCAACGGTAATGATGGTGGAAAATGCAGAACGTTTTGGTCTGGCACAGCTTCATCAGCTACGAGGTCGTGTGGGACGAGGAAAAGACCAGTCATACTGTATTTTTATTAATGGAAATCAGAATAATAAGACTACGGAACGTTTGGAACTTTTGAATAAATCTAACGATGGATTCTTTTTGGCTAATGAAGATATGCGTCTTCGAGGACCGGGAGATATTTTTGGAATTCGTCAGAGTGGGGAATTTGCATTCCGAGTAGGTGATATTTATAACGATTCGGAAATTTTGCTGGAAACAGCTGCTTTAGCAGATGAAATTTTACTGGCAGAATCCACAAAAAATTTATTTCCTTTGCTGGAAACTTTTCGTGCAGAAGTCGGGAATGAGGTTGACTTTAGAAGTATTTAAAAGTAAAATAATCGTGACGTAGGATGCTTAAAATATTATTAAATATATATTTTAAGTATTTTGAAGTAGTATGTAAGCTGAATCTTTCAAACGAATATTTTTGAAAGATTACGAAAGAATGGAGAGAATATAAAAATATGAGCAAAGTTGCTATTATGACAGACAGTAATAGTGGAATTACACAGAAAGAAGCCAAAAAACTTGGTGTATACGTACTTCCAATGCCTTTTTTAATGGGCGACGAAACTTATTATGAAGATATCAATTTAACCCAGGATGGATTTTATGAAAAAATGGAAGGCGGTTGCAACATCAGCACTTCCCAGCCATCACCGGAAGCTGTTTTGAATATGTTTGATGAACTTTTGAAAGAATATGATGAAGTAGTTCATTTACCTATGAGCAGCGGATTAAGCGGTTCCTGTCAGACAGCCCATATGTTAAGTATGGATTATGACGGAAAGGTTCAGGTAGTTAATAACCAAAGAATTTCCGTAACATTAAGACAGTCCGTATTGGAAGCGAAAGCTATGGCAGAAGCAGGAAAAAATGCGGCACAGATTAAAGAGATTTTAGAAGCAGATAAATTTAATTCCAGTATTTATATTATGGTAGATACTTTGGAATATTTGAAAAAAGGCGGAAGAATTACTCCGGCAGTAGCTGCACTGGGTACCATTTTAAGATTAAAACCGGTACTTACCATTCAGGGAGAGAAGTTGGATTCTTTTGCAAAAGCAAGAACGGTTTCCCAAGGAAAAAATATAATGTTAAATGCTATAAAAAATGACATTGATAATCGATTTGTGGGAGCGGATAATGTAAGGATTCAAATTGCTTATGCGCACAATAAGGAAGCGGCATTGCAATGGAAAGAAGAAGTTCAAAAGGAATTTCCTAATCATGAAATTGTGATGATACCATTGTCTTTAAGTGTTGCCTGTCACATCGGACCGGGAGCATTGGCAGTGGCGTGTACGAAAATTCTTCCTATTGAATAGAATAGAGGTATATGAAGGGGAAAATACGAACATATTTTCTCCTTTTTCTTTTCAAAAGAGGAAAAATGTGGTATAATCACAAGGAATATGTTTTTAGAACGAAAGGAGCAACCCACATGGCAAATCAGAATACATATGATGCTTCTAATATTACCGTTTTGGAAGGTTTGGAAGCCGTAAGAAAAAGACCCGGTATGTATATCGGAAGTGTATCCACCAAAGGGCTGAACCATTTAATATATGAAATTGTAGATAACTCTGTGGATGAACACTTGGCAGGGTTTTGTGATAAGATTTATGTCACCTTGGAAGCCGATGGAAGCTGTACCGTATCCGATAACGGGCGAGGGATTCCTGTGGAAATGCATGAGAAAGGGATTAGCGCAGAGCGTCTTGTATTTACAACACTTCACGCAGGGGGCAAATTCGATGATTCTGCTTATAAGACCAGTGGTGGTCTTCACGGAGTTGGTTCTTCTGTTGTAAATGCTCTTTCTAACAGGTTGACTGTCAGAGTCAAGAAAAATGGATGTATTTATGAAGATAAATATGAAAAAGGAATTCCGGTGATTGATTTAATTGATGGATTACTTCCGGTGATAGGAAAGACCAGAGAAACCGGTACCAGCATTAATTTTCTTCCTGATGATACCATTTTTGATAAGACAAGATTTAAAGAAGATGAGATAAAGAGCCGACTTCATGAGACGGCTTATTTGAATCCAAAGCTTACAATTATATATGAAGACAGAAGAAAAAGTGAACTGGAATACATTGAATTTCACGAACCGGAAGGACTTATTGGATTTTTGAAGGATTTAAATAAATCAAAAGAAGTTGTCCACGAAGTGGTTTATTATTCCGGGGAAAGTGATGGAATTTCCGTGGAAGTTACATTTCAGTATGTAAATGAATTCCATGAAACAGTATTAGGCTTTTGTAATAACATTTATAATGCGGAAGGTGGTACACATTTAACAGGATTTAAGACTATGTTTACTACCGTGATTAATACATATGCCAGAGAACTGAACATTTTAAAGGAAAAAGATGTGAATTTTACCGGAGCAGATATCCGTAACGGTATGACTGCGGTAGTTTCCATCAAACATCCTGACCCAAGATTTGAGGGACAGACAAAGACAAAATTGGATAATCAGGATGCTGCGAAAGTAGTCAGTAAAGTAACCGGAGAGGAAATTGTGCGTTTCTTTGACCGTAATCTGGAAACTTTAAAAGGAGTTATCAGCTGTGCAGAAAAAGCGGCTAAGATCCGTAAAACAGAAGAAAAAGCCAAAACCAATATGCTTACAAAACAGAAGTTTTCCTTTGATTCCAATGGAAAGCTGGCAAATTGTGAGTCTAAAGATCCTTCCAAATGTGAGATTTTTATTGTGGAAGGGGATTCTGCCGGAGGAAGTGCCAAAACGGCCAGAAACCGCGCATATCAGGCAATTTTACCTATCCGTGGTAAGATTTTGAACGTAGAAAAAGCAAGTATTGATAAAGTTCTTGCCAATGCCGAAATTAAAACTATGATTAATGCTTTTGGCTGTGGATTTAAAGAGGGATACGGTAACGATTTTGATATTACCAAGCTTCGTTATGACAAGATTATTATTATGGCCGATGCGGATGTGGACGGGGCACATATTTCTACATTGTTGTTGACTTTATTTTATCGGTTTATGCCGGAACTTATTTTTGAAGGTCATGTATATCTTGCTATGCCTCCATTGTATAAGGCGATGCCATCCAAGGGACAGGAAGAGTATTTGTATGATGATAAGGCATTGGAGAAATACCGGAAGACTCATAAAGGGGCATTTACCTTACAACGATACAAAGGTTTGGGGGAAATGGACGCAGATCAGTTATGGGAAACAACTTTGAATCCGGAAACCAGGATTTTGAAAAAGGTAGAAATAGAAGATGCACTTTATGCATCACAGATTACAGAAATGTTAATGGGAACGGAAGTTCCGCCCCGTAAGGCATTTATTTATGAACATGCCAACGATGCAGAGTTGGATGTATAAATAGGAATAGGAATAGAATGAAAAAGACACAGACATTTGAAGAAAATATTATTAGAACCGAATATTCCGAAGTAATGCAGAAATCTTACATAGATTATGCCATGAGTGTTATTGTTGCCAGAGCTTTGCCTGATGTGAGGGATGGTTTGAAGCCGGTTCAGAGAAGAACACTTTATGATATGCATGAATTGGGAATCCGATATGACAGACCTTATCGTAAGAGTGCAAGAATCGTTGGGGATACTATGGGTAAATACCATCCTCATGGTGATTCTTCTATTTATGATGCTTTGGTTGTTATGACTCAGGAATTTAAAAAGGGACTTCCTTTAATTGACGGGCATGGTAATTTTGGAAATATTGAAGGAGATGGCGCGGCTGCCATGCGTTATACGGAAGCCCGACTGGAAAAAGTGACCCAGGACGGACTTTTGGCAGATTTAGACAAGGATGTTGTTGATTTTATACCTAACTTCGATGAGACAGAAAAAGAACCAAGTGTTTTACCTGCTAAATTTCCAAATCTTTTGGTAAATGGATCCGAAGGAATCGCAGTTGGTATGGCAACCAGTATCCCGCCACATAATTTGGGAGAAGTAATTGAAGCTACCAAGGCTTATATGAAGGATGAGAATATATCCACCGGAGCCTTAATGAAGTATGTAAAAGGACCGGATTTTCCAACAGGAGGAATTGTAACCAATAAGGATGATTTACTTGCCATTTATGAAACCGGCATGGGAAAAATCAAAGTCCGGGGTAAAGTAGATATTGAAAAAGGAAAAAACGGAAAAACCAACGTAGTTATCAGTGAAATTCCATTTCCTATGATAGGTGCCAATATTTCCAAGTTTTTATCGGATGTGGCGAATCTGTCCGAAACCAAGAAAACTATGGATATTGTAGATATTTCCAATCAATCCTCCAAAGAAGGAATCCGCATTGTAATTGAATTGAAGAAGGATGCTGATGTTGATAATTTTATCAACATGCTTTATAAAAAGACCCGTTTGGAAGATACCTTTGGAGTAAATATGCTTGCTATTTCAAAGGGACGTCCGGAAACTATGGGATTAAAGCAGATTATCCGCGAAAATGTAAATTTTCAGTTTGAAGTTGCTACCAGAAAATATACCAATTTGTTGGCAAAAGAAAGAGAAAAAAGAGAAGTACAGGAAGGTCTCATTAAAGCTTGCAATGTAATTGACTTAATTATTGAAATTTTGCGTGGCAGTAAAGACCGCAATATGGCAAAAAAATGCCTTGTGGAAGGTGTTATTGACGGAATAAAATTTAAGTCCAAAGAATCTAAAATTATGGCGTCCCAGTTGATGTTTACAGAACGTCAGGCAAATGCTATTTTAGATATGCGACTTTACAAATTAATTGGATTGGAAGTTCAGGCGTTGATTAAGGACCATGAAGAAACCGTAGCAAATATCTATCGTTATGAAGATATTTTGGATAGACGTGATTCCATGGCACAGGTCTTAATGAATGAATTAGATCAGTTAAAGAAGGAATTCGGACGAAAGAGAAGAACTGTGATTGATAACTGTGAAGAAGCAGTTTATGAAGAAAAGAAACAGGAAGAAATGGAATTGATGTTCTTAATGGATCGTTTCGGGTATATTAAGTCCATTGATATGGCAACCTTTGAAAGAAATAAAGAGGCTGCATTATCAGAGAATAAGTATGTATTCCCTTGTAAAAATACGGGAAAAGTATGCATTTTTACTGATATGGGACAACTTCATACTATAAAGATGTCGGATATTCCGTTCGGAAAGTTTAGGGATAAAGGAATACCGGTGGACAATGTAAGCAACTATTCCAGTGCTAAAGAACAAATTGTATTGGCTACAAGTCAAAGTGAGTTGAATTTATACAGAATCGTATTTGTGACGGCTCAATCCATGATGAAAATTGTAGATGGTGGAGAATTTGATGTAAATAAACGAACTGTAGCGGCAACCAAGCTGGGAGACGATGATAAAGTTGTTAGTGTTTATGTGTTAAAGGATAAAACCAATATAGTACTTCGTACCAAAGAAGGCTATTTCTTGCGATTCCCATTAACAGAAATACCGGATAAGAAAAAGGGTGCTATTGGTGTCCGTGGTATGAAACTTGGGGCAAAGGATTTGGTAGAAGAAGTATATTATACTCAGAATACGGTAGAAACAAAGATTGTTTACAAGGATAAGGAAGTGAATTTAACTGCCTTAAAGCTTGGAAAACGTGACTCTAAAGGAACCAAAATAAGAGTATAGTTGGGTACAGTAGGAACTAAGATTTTATAAAAAGATAATATAGGAGATGAAACGATGAGAGTGATTGCAGGAACTGCAAGAAGCCTTCCTTTAAAGACACCGGAAGGAATGGATACCAGACCTACCACAGACAGAATTAAAGAAACACTTTTTAATATGCTTCAAACAAAGGTAGGAGGATCTGTTTTTGTAGATTTATTCAGCGGAAGCGGTGGTATTGGTATTGAAGCTCTAAGCCGTGGTGCTAAGAAAGCATATTTTGTGGAATATGAAAAAAAGGCCTTGGCTTGTATCAAGGATAATTTGAATTTTACTAAGTTTAATGATAGGGCAATGGTAATTAATGCGGATGCTTGTAGTGCCGTAGATAGAATTACTGAGGAAGCAGATATTATTTTTATGGATCCGCCATATGAATCAGGGTTGGATGTGGCTGTTTTAAGAATGTTAAGAAATGCTTCCTGTGTGACAGAAGATACTTTAATTATTGTAGAAGCGGTATTAGACCGTGATATAAGCGAATTTGAAGACTGTGGATTTGAGGTTTCCAAAGAAAAAAAATATAAAACCAATAAACACGTGTTTCTTTACAAAGAGGGTTAATAATGTTACATTGTAACTGTTCAAAGTTAAGTAAATTAATAAAATAGTTATGAATAGATATTAAAACTTGGGAGGCAAGATATGAAAGCAGTATATCCAGGTAGTTTTGACCCGGTAACCTATGGCCATCTTGATATTATAGAAAGAGCGGCAGCGATTTTTGATGAATTGACAGTAAGTGTGTTGAATAATAAGGCAAAGACAGCATTGTTTTCTGTAGAAGAACGTGTTAAGATATTGGAAGAAGCGACAAAACATCTGCCAAATGTAAAAGTAGACTGTTTTAGCGGATTATTGATTGATTATGCAAAACAAAATGATATTCATGTATCTGTACGAGGTCTCAGAGCGGTAACAGATTTTGAATATGAATTACAGATAGCACAGACAAACAGTAAATTTTCAGGTGGTGAATTAGATACAATATTCTTAACGACAAGCTTGGAATATGCATATCTCAGTTCTTCCACAGTAAAAGAAATTGCCAGTTTTGGTGGAGATATTTCAGAAACAGTTCCGGATTTTGTGGCGAAAAAGGTATATGAGAAGTTTGGAATTTCAGAAAGGTTGGATGGATAAATGAGCAGTAAAATAGAACAGTTAATTGACGAAATTGAAGAATTTATTGATGGCTGTAAATATAAAGCATTATCAAATACTCAGATTATCGTAGATAAAGAACAGATTGATGAATTGCTTCGTGAACTCAGAATGAAGACACCGGAAGAAATTAAAAGATATCAGAAAATTATCAGCAATAAAGAAGCTATTTTAGCAGATGCCAAAGAAAAAGCAGCAGCATTAATTAACGAAGCAACCGTTCACACCAATGAACTTATTAACGAACATGAAATTATGCAGCAGGCATATGCACAGGCAAATGAAGTAGTTACCTTGGCTACTAATCAGGCACAGGAAATTTTGGATAATGCAACTATAGAAGCTAATACTATGCGTGAGGCTGCAATACATTACACTGATGATATGCTTGCCAATGTGGAAAACATTATTGCACAGTCTATGGAAGGTGCAGCATTCAGATATGAGCAGTTAATGACGGGATTAAATAATTGTTATGAAACCGTAAAAGCAAACAGAGCAGAGTT
>JAFZGJ010000177.1 GCA_017555455.1 Lachnospiraceae bacterium | reverse complement strand
GTAATATACAGGACCACCAACTACAACACCATTCTTTTCTTCACGTGTTACCTGTGCCATAACTGCTTCGGCATAAATAGTTGCCATTCCAAAGAAAGCACTTAACCACATCCAAAAAATAGCTCCCGGGCCACCGGCTGCGATGGCTGTTGCCGCACCGGCAATGTTACCTGTACCTACCTGAGCTGCAATCGCTGTTGTTAATGCCTGGAAGGAACTAAGTCCTTTTCCTTCGTTTTTACCATGAAGGGAAAAGTTACCGAATAACATTTTCCAGCCTTCTTTGAACTTACGCACCTGAATGAATTTTAAACTAAAGGTATAAAAAATACCTGTTCCGCAGAGTAAAAACAACAAAGCAAAATCCCAAAGGAAGCTGTTGACTGTTGCCACAATCTGCTCTACTACTACTGTTAAATTTTCCATAATTTCCTCCACGCCTTTTAAGGCTAACCTATTATTTTACACAGAGGTCTTATCATGTTTTATCCGATATTTACCAATCTGCAGATGGTACATCCGCAAAAAAGAAAAAGGTCCAAAGACAACCTCTTTGAACCTTACGTTTCTATTTTCACATTATAAAAGAACTGATTAACTATTGTTTATGCCTGTTAAAACAATAGATTTTCCAACAATACATTCAAACATCTTTCCAATCATTTTCTTCTAATATTTTACTGCATTGCCTGTACTCTATATCTTTCTTTTGTATGCTTGTAAATATCAACGCTGTCCTTTTGCCTGAGAGATTCGCAGTTTCCCACTTTCACCTTCGGCACCCGTTAATCGAGATTCTCCAGCGCGCCATCCAGTTACAGTCCTCTATACCTGAGAGTATTATTCCGTCGGTGGGCATTTGCCACTTTCCTATAACCTTCTATTGGCCTCCTATGTAATTGTATGCAATTATACATAGGCACGCATTGTATGTCAATGTTTGGATTGTATTTTTTAGAGTACAATTAGGATTCCATTCTTTTTTCTAATTCCCGCAATGTAATCTCATATCCTGCTTTCTCATAAGTCAAATAATCCCCATTCATTTCTTTGCCGCACAAGTCACTTGCGAGATTAATTAAAAAGTATGGATTTTTTATCAAAATCGGTCCGGTCAAATGGGTTCCATAGAAGTTTTTATAACGGATTCCTTCTGTAGTTCCTTTGGTTTCATTTCCAAGTCCCATTTTCACCTGAAACAAAGGCAGATCAATTCCTTCCATGGTACTGCATTTATTGATAAAACCAACCAGTGGTTTTTCCTGTCCTTCCATGGTAAAAACAGCATCTGCGGTGTTTCTGATTCTTTCCTGTTCTTTTACAGAAAAATCAAAGAAACCTAGTCCTTCATATGCTTTTCCTTTGGCATCTTTTAAGATATTTCCCAGAATTTCAAAGGAATTTCCTGTCATAAGAAGCATTTTTCCCGCTTCCATATATTCTTTTAACTCATTTTTATAAGGCATCAAATGTTCCAATACATATTTCTGATTGCTTTCTGTTCCGGAACCTACATAGATAAAATCATAATCCATAAGAGATAAGTTATCATTTACGGATAATTTATCGATTTCGCAAGGTACATTATTTTTTTCCAACATACGCTGCATAGCAGCCACATTCGCATATTCACCATAAAGGTTCATAATATCATGATATAAATGTAAAATTTTCATTTTTATTTCCGGATGTAATTTTAATTACACCACTCTATCCCTTTCTCTGTTCAGAATCCTAACCGCAAGCTCTAATCTACAGATACTCTTCCCAAAAATTTATCTTTATCAGAAAAACAAGTAATTACGTAAATCTTTTCTTTTCTTTCATTATTCAGATAATTCACAGCCTCTTCCACAGTTCCCAAAATCCGGATCTTATCAGCATTAATATCCGTATATGAAAAACGGACTGCTAAATCATTGCTGTAGGTTCCCGCAAGAACAATCTGTTTTACATTGTCACTGCCCAGTAAATGAAAATCAATATCCCAAAGCCAGGAAACATCACTGGTAAAGTATTTCCGACTGACAGCGTCAACGATGATTACAACATCACAGCCTTCCTTATCTGCTGCAGCAATCCGTAAGGACTGATTATAGGAAATACTGTTTTCATGCTTGGAAGTAAGCAAGGTTCCTTTTCTGTTTCCCAGGGAAAAGGTCACCACACGCCCATTTTTTAATACATAATTATTGATATGAGGCACAATATCTTTTCCTTCAATTCCGGCTAAAGATGCTACTGTGAATGCTGCTAAGATATTGTAAATATTGTAAAGCGATTTCAACGCCAATTTGATTTCATACTGTTCATTGATAACTGCTACTCCCGCTTCCAAATCAGCACTTGTAACCGTGTATCGTGTTTCATTTCGTTTATGACCGCAAGTTTTACATTCATAATGTCCGATATGGTTATAATGATATTTACTGTAAGTCATTGGTTTCTTACAATTTGGGCAGTACTGACCGTCATGGTAAACACCATCAAATTCTGTGGTATCCGTACTTAAATCCCCTGCACCAAACCATATCACATTTTCTTTTCCATATCCAAAGCAGGAAACCATTGGGTCGTCTGCATTTAAAATCAACTGTGTTTCCGGATGGATACTATCCAGAAGTGCATTGTAAACCCATTCCGGATGACCGTTTCTGGTTAACTGGTCACGATAAAGATTAGTAATCACATAATGGGTTGGCTTAATATAACGGAAGGTATATCTGGCAAATCTTTCGTCACTTTCAATCAGCAGAATATCCGCTTTGACTTTTCCGGTCAAGGTACTGCTGTTCAGCACCAAGGTAGTTACACCTTCTATCTGATTGGAACCTTCTTTGTTCCAAGCAACCTTTTTCCCGTTTGCCATTAAAATATGGGCAATCATTTCTACCGTAGAAGTCTTTCCGTTACTACCTGTAACTGCAATAATATATTTCGGAAGGGAAATTCTTTCTAAAATGTCAGGACAAATTTTCAATGCAATTTTCCCCGGAAGAGAGCTTCCTTTTCCTATCATTTTTCCAATAATTCTTAATACTTTACATACAATTATAGTAAATAAAACTTTCATTTATTTCCTCCCAAATATTACTTGTATCTATATCAATCTGTTTATTTATTTTAAGAGAATATAAAAACTGTGCTAAAACAGTTTCTTATCGAAACATATTCTAACACAGTTTAGCCCGTTTTGATATCATTTTATTCGTAACTATTCAATTCCTTTGTAGTTACAAGGCAAAAATCCATTTCAAATTTATTCCTCAGGAATGATGATTGCAGCAATGATGTATACTAACAGCCCGCTTCCGCCAAAGAAGGATGCCAATACCCATACTAATCTGATCAGGGTAGGATCTACGTTAAAGTAATTGCCAATTCCTCCACATACTCCACATACCATTCTGTTATCTATTGATCTCATTAATTTTTTCTGTTCCATTATTTTTTCTCCTTTGCTGTTGATATTAATTATAAAATTTACTATAAACTATTTGGAAACTCAAGTATAATTTCACCCATGGCACATTCGGCTTTGATTGTTTTAATGCTTTCATTTTCAACCCAAAGTTCTCTTCCAATTCCTGAATAGCTGTTTTCACCAATTCGAATATTTCCCATGCCGCATTCCAAATCATAATTGTAATCGCTTTGGTTTCCTTCGCATACTACCATGATAGAACCCATAGCACATTCGGTTTCTAAGTTAGTTCCCTCATAATAACCAATCACCATTTGACCTGCATTGATTTGTAATTCGGCTTTTTCCATTACTATCAATTCATCAATCTGAACTGATGCATTGTCAATTTCAATGGCTACGTTATCTGCTACTATTTTCTCTGCAAAAACAGTTCCATTGATTGCCTCAATTTCGATTTCCTTTAACATTCCCACCGGAATATAAATTTCTAATTCAAGTTTATCCTTCAGGGAAGAACGATCTTCCAATTTTAAAGTAGAACCATCTACCTTTGCAATAGTGTTTGCCCTGTTAGAATGATAACTAAACTCCTCTGTATTTTCCGTAGCAAAAATGGTAATCTGCGCATTTTGTACTTCTACTTCCAAACGCTTAATACCGCGGAAATTATCAGTATGATTATGTAGTTTTACATTATGATGCTGATGGGGCGAGATATAGATTCCCATCTCATTTAATTGGGTTACATCCCCTCCCATTGCCAAGCCAATGACAATACCGAGAATACCCAGTCCACCTGCTACGGCTGCAAAAACCAAACAAATTTTGGTAAATAATTTCATTTATCTTGCACCTGCCTTTCTAAAAGGAGTTCCAAGCAGTTTTACAATACCGCGAAACATACCCGGAACAATTTTCACGAAAACGGAAACAATAACCCAAGACAGCAAAATTCCTATGGCTAATAAAATGCATCCGATTCCTGCTGCCAGAATTCCTGTTGCGGGAGCTAAAATAATCTTTGCAATTCCTGCTATGATTACAATAATTCCTGCTAAAAGAATGGAAAAACCGGAAACACCAATGGCGAACAAAACTGCAATAACAGCAACAATCAAAACAAATACCACTGCCAAAACAGCGATTCCGACAGGAATCATAATAGGGGCTGCAAATATTACAAGCAAAATGATGACGATTACCTTCCATACATTGGTGTTTTTATTTTGCTTTCTATTTTGATGGGCTATTTCTCTATCAGGTATCTCTTCCCAAGTTCCATCCACTCTTTCTGCCTCAGCAACAATTTCCTGACTTTTATGAAATCGTACATCCTCAAAGCCCTGTTCCGAATACTCTCCGTTTTCTCCTGCAAAACCTGCTCTGATTTTTGCTGCTACCTCTTCCGGAGTTCCCAATTCACGGATGACATTACTCTCATTTTCCACACCGGCATCATCAAAATAATCATGATAATATTGCAAGGCTTCCTCTCTTTCCTCCTCCGGCAACACTAGAAGAAGCTGTTCTAACCTTTCCATATATTCTTTACGATTCATAATCTCCTCCTCAAGTCTCCTCAAAAAAATCGGATATTTTTGTAGAATAAATCCTCCACTCATTTTTATATAAATTCAGCTGCGCCATTCCTGTTTCCGTAATCCGGTAGTATCTTCTGTTCCGTCCGGCAAATTCCCGATCGTAGGTATCCAGACACCCATCTTTTTGTAAACGGCGTAACACCGGATATAATGTAGACTCAGAAACTTCCAGTGCCTGCCGTACATCCTGGGTTATCTTGTATCCATAGGTTCCTTCCGGCTCACCGGCTACCGCTGCCAACACAATGGCATCTAACAGCGCTGCCCCTGTATTAAAAACCATGCTACCCTCTCCTGTTCTTATCTCTATAATATTATACGACGTATAATATTGTTTACGCTCATACTATACGTCATATAATATTGCATGTCAACAAAAAATATGAAAGTTTATATTTTCTTAAGAATTGCATTATTTTGCACATGAAATTACATATTTCCCATTTATTTATATAGAAATAAGACTAATTACATTTTCCCCAAAGTGTGATATCCTTTGGTTTGAAATCGTTTTCCTATTTTTATATAAAAATAAGAAAATTAATACAAAGGAGATTCTATGATTCTGACACGCATCTTAAATGATGAAAAAGAACGTCAAGCCTATACTTACATTCTTGGTCTGACGATTCCTATTGTTATCCAAAATATCTTTAACGCTGCAGTAAGTTCTGCAGACGTACTAATGTTAAACTCTGTGGGACAGGATGCTATTTCTGCAGTTTCCCTGGCCACACAGTATTCCAATATCTTAAACAATATTTTTATGGGACTGGGATCCGGGGTGGCTATGCTTTGTTCCCAATATTGGGGAAAAAAGGATATAAAAACCATTGAAAAAATTCAGGGCATTGCTCTGCGTTTTGTTCTTTTGGTTTCCTTACTTTTTACCATTCCCTCCCTGATTTTTCCGGAACCGATGATGACACTGTATACAAACGATGCTCATTTAATAACATTGGGAGCCGGTTACCTGCGTTTGGTAGGTATCGGTCATTTATTCTGGGGTATTTCGGAAATCTTCTTTTATGCTATGCGTAGTATTGAACGGGTAAAACTATGTACCTGTATTAATGCATTTACTCTGCTTTTAAATATTGGATTAAATGCCGTATTTATTTATGGACTCTTTGGTGCTCCCAGGCTTGGAGCAATCGGTGTTGCCTTGGCAACTACCATTTCCCGAATTGTGCAATTTGTGATTTGTCTAATCATTTCACACTATTCCACAAATGCCAAACTTCGCCTCAGTACCATTTTTGAAAAGAATACATTATTGTTGCAGGATTTTATCCGCCTATCACTTCCTGCACTGCTGAATTCCCTGGTTTGGAGTATCGCATTTTCCATGTATACCGCTATTATGGGACATTTAAATTCTGATGTAGTCGCTGCAAATTCTGTGGTATCTGTGGTACGCAACTTCGGTGCGGTCTTCTGCTATGCCGTAGCCGGTTCTTCCGGTATCTATATCGGAAAGTCCATTGGCGCCGGAAAAATGAAACAGGCTTTGGCAGACTCCAAACGCGCCATGACCTTAATGGTCATCACCGGACTTCTTGGAGGATTCATCATTTTTACTGTAAGTCCTCTTGTTTTGCAAGTCGCTGATTTATCTGAAACAGCCATGAAATATCTTAAAATTATGCTGTATATTAACTCTGTTTATGTCATGGGAAGTGCAGTAAACGCTACCATGATTACCGGTATTTTCCGTGCCGGCGGGGACAGTAAATTCGGTATGATTTGTGACTTTATAGACATGTGGTTCTATGCGGTACCCTTAGGTTTTCTTGCAGCTTTTGTATTGAATCTTCCACCCATGGTAGTATATGTGCTGCTTTGTACGGATGAGTTTGTGAAGTGGCCCTGGGTTTTCAAACACTATAAAAGCGGAAAGTGGATGAAAAATATTACCAGGGATTTCGAATAAGAAACAAAACAGGATGTTCACAAGAGATTGAGAGTTTTTAGTTATCCTGTGTTCGCTTGCTGTTCGTTACATTGTATGCAATCAACGTACAAAAACTGTAAACAGTTTTGTTCGTTTCTTACATACAATGTCTCACAGATGCGTACACGTTGGATAACTAAAACCGTCTCTATTCTCTTTATGAACATCCTGTTTTGTTTGTTAAGAACCATTTTTTGCTTAGGATTTTTTCGATTTCTCTTAGGTTCAAGTCGGAATGTTCTACTTCGCGGGAGAAGCGGTAGACAAGTTCTGTCATTTCTTCTAAGTCTATGGATTTTTCATTTTTGAGCCAGCGGGCCATCCAGATTTCCCAAATCATCCAAGTGCAGTATACTGCTAACTGTACTTTAGCATAGATTTCTCCATCGTATACAGCTCCGGGGAAGTAGGTAAAGAGGAAGTAAACAAGGAGTTGTTCCAGGTGGATGGTGATGTTTATATTGCAATTACTATCTTCAATCATAGTATCCGGTTCTCCATCTTTGCTGTTATGGTTTTGTAAACCGGTTCTATTTTTAAAATAGTTTATGAATTCTTTTTTGGTCTTACAATAGTTCTCTTTATCCCGATATAACAAATCTTCAGTTTCTGCTAATAAAACTCCCCACTCTTCCCTTAACAGTTCCAGTTCAAATAAATGTTGAAACATGGTGTGGGCAAAGGTCATTTCTTCCTTTTTGTTTTCCGTTTTTTGCTGATGTTTTTTTACAAAGTCCAGGGCCCTATTTGTTGTATATTTGCTAATCACATCAGAGCAGGCAAACATTTCCTGACGGTTCATGCGCCCCTGCATATCGTGTGCCATACCAAGGATTAACAAAATTCTGTCTGTGATAGTAAGGTCACGGTTTTGAAGAATGGCTATCATTTCTTTTCTGGCATCTTCTAAAATGGAATAGAAAAAAGGATCAAAATCTTCAAATTCTTCCTCTCCTTCTCTCTCATAGCTTAAAAAAGATACCGGTTCCATACGGTTCATCAAAATTCTTGCCACTTCCGGACAGGAAATAGAAAGGGTAATTTCTCTTACTCCTTCAAATTCTTCCGTATGTCTGGGATATTCCCTACAGGTTTTACAAAAGCCTTCTTCCCCCTGACTTAAATATAAATCACAGAGATTTTTTTCATTTAAAAAGGCACAACGTTTATCCTTATCCTGCTTAAAGGTTCCCTGAAACCAATCTACGCTTTTGAACATTCGCTTTCTGAAATCGCCTTTTATTTTGGTATATTTTTTCAATGTTTTCTTATCAATTACAATCTGCCATCCTGCACAACAGGTATCTTCACATTTATCTGCGATACATTCAAAGTCTTGATAATAATCGGGTATAGTAATCAGCATCCTGTGCTCTCCTTTTTGTTATATAACTTTAATCATTATACTCATTTTTTAAGACGGATTCAATTCTTTGGTAAACGGACCTTTGAATGTTTAGATTTTTATACAAAAAATAAGAATTTGAAAAATATGTTTTGATTCTTTTACTTAAAAGGTTGCACCCTAAAAGATTTTTGTATATAATACAACAGTTTAAACCAAAAATAGGAGAAAAAAATGAAAAAAACAAATGATAATAACAAACTTGCCATTCAGATGCTCATTGCCATGGTTTCCGGTATTCTTGTAGGCTTACTATTTATGGCGGTACGACAGTTTTTAGGTGCAAACAGTGGCACTTGGAATTTAATCAATAATATCTTATTTCAGGATATCACTGCAAAAGGCGCAGAAAGTGCTATTGGTCTGTTTTATATCGGTGGTCAACTGTTTATCCGGGCTTTACAGTTGATTATTGTTCCTATGGTATTCTGCTCTGTAGTTATGGCCATCAGCGAAATTACCGAAGCATCCACTCTCGGCCGTGTATCTGCAAAGACTATTGGCTGGTTTATGATGACCAGTACTATCGCACTTATAGTTGCCGGTGCCATCGCAATGCTGTTCTATAAATCCGGATTATTCAATGTCCATATTGAGGGCGTTACTGCAAGTACCGGTTCCACAGGTTCTAACCCACTGTTAGTAATCTTAAACATTATCCCCAGTAACATTGGCGCAACTTTGAGCGTTAACAATGCAGTTCTCGGGGTGGTATTTATTTCCGTAGTTGTTGGTCTTAGCATGAATAAATTAGGCTTGGGTAAAAACAGTGTCATCTACCGCTTCTGTGAAGAAATCAGCAAGATTGTAGTTACTTTCTTAAGCTTCGCAGTTACAAAGTTTGGTCCTGTTGCCATTTTCATGTTACTGTGCCGTACCTTTGCTACTTATGGTATCGACTATTTGAAACCGGCTTTAGCATACTGCTTACTTACAACAGCGATTTTATTATGCTATCTCTTTATCGGCTATCCACTTTACATCAGCCTGATTTGCAAATTAAATCCATATATCTTTATTAAGAAGATTTTCAAAGTTATTGTTTTCGGCTTCTCTACATCATCCAGTGCAGCAACATTGCCACTGAACTTAGATACTACAACCGAAGAATTAGGTGTTGACCGACAGATTGCATCTTTTGTCCTTCCTCTTGGAATGACTATTAACATGGATGGTACCGCTATTATGCAGGTAGTCGCTACTCTGTTTATTGCAGGCTGCGGTGGATATGATGTTACCGTATTCCAGTTGGCAATCGTAATGATTCTTGCCTTAATCGCATCCATGGGTACTCCGGCTGCTCCCGGTGCAGGTGCCGTAATTTTGTTCACTATCCTTTCCGGTGTAGGTTTTACTAACGAACAAGCTTTGATTGCATATACATTGATTCTTGCTATCAACCGCCCTATCGAAATGTTAGTTACATCTCTTAACTGTGTAGGTGACTCCTTAACTTCCATCGCTGTAGGTAAGAGTGAAGGTAAGTTGGACATGGATATTTATAATAAGTAGGATTTATTTTAAAAAACAAAGGCTATTACAAAATGGCATCTACATATTTAAGTATGGATATCTTAAATATGTTATCTGTTCATTTTGCAATAGCCCTTTTTATTATATAAGCTGATCTATGATAGCTTATTGTTTATAACTTAATATGAAATATTCTTGTACTTATAAACCTAATTGTTCTAAAAAAGCTTCCAATCCTTCCACTACATCACGATAAGTAGCATCGAAGTCACCGGTGTACCACGGATCTGCTACATCACGACCACTTCCTGCAAAAGAAAGCATCTTGTAGATTTTGCCGTCTTTGTCTCCTCCGGCAATGGAATTCATATTGCGGATATTGGCAGTGTCCATACCAATGAGATAGTCGTAGTATTCGTAATCTTTTTTTGTCATCTGTCTGGCACGGTGGGGGGTCACAGGAATTCCTGCCTGCTGTAATTTACGGACTGTTCCGTAGTGTGGACCGTTACCGATTTCTTCTCTGCTGGTGGCAGCAGAATCTATTTCAAACATGTCTTCTAAACCTTTTTGTTTTACCATGTGGACGAAGACGCTTTGTGCCATGGTACTGCGGCAAATGTTGCTCTACATAATTCCTTTGAACCATCCATTGCATCTACTTGATATCCACGTTCTAAAAAATATTTTGTATCGCGTCCAGAACCGCAGCCAAAATCAAGAATACAAGCATTATTAGGTAACAATTCCAGAAAAACATTCTGAATCTGTGAAAAATCAACAGATACTGTTCCGTCGATAAATCTTTTTGCATTTTCGTTATAGTAATCTATTGTTTTCTCCATAAAACAGTACCTTCTTTTCCAAAATGCTTACTTTAAATCAACCAAAACTTCCCATTTCCCGTTTCGCTTCCCATTTAATCTTCGAATATACCCCTTTTCCTTCAAAGAAGCGACTTTATTTTTAACAGTTCGTTCTGATTTTCCGATTCTATTTGCAATCTCTTTCTGTGTAATATTTGGATTATCTATTATCAATTTTAAAATCGCTAACTCCTCCAAAGGGCAATTCAAAGTGCAATTTTTGCCCTTTGAAACTTCTTCGCTTGCACTTTGAACAGCATTTTCATCCTGTTCCGGAACATAATCCACATGCATGTATCGATTTTTTAACTCATAATCTGTTCCCATCAGTAAATTACAGAAGAACATTTCCAGATACTTTGTTGTTGCATGGATTCCATTCTTCAAATCATTATAATTTGCTCTTACCAAAGCATTTCTGAAATACCAGGAATGTTTCTTGAACGCATCATTATCTACTTTCAATCCAAACGTCTTCATATATTTGATAATAAAGACCGCTGTTGCTCTTGTATTTCCTTCTGCAAATGGATGAATCTGCCAGATATCAGAAGCAAATTTCACCAGATGTTTGATGGACTCATTCAAAGACAATCCTTCATAAGAAAACTCTTTTTCTGTTCTGAAATCATAATCCAGCGTGTCTTTAATACTATTCCAGGATGCATAAATGACTGTATCGCCTTTCAGCACCCATTCTTTTTTCGTAATATTATAGGTTCTGATTTTTCCGGCATGGTCAAATACACCTTCAAAAAGACGTCGGTGAATCGTCATCCATTCTGCCGGTGAGAACTGAAATGTTTTCTCTCCCAAAAGCTGTGTGATTCTTGAAGAAACAATATCAGCCTCTTTTGTTTCATCCTCAGTTTCTTTTCGATCCGTTCTTTCTTCATAGTAACTCTGGATTCGCTTCTGAGCCTCATCAATACTAATTTTACCTTCGATATGCTCTTTTGCAGTATCCAGCAAATATGCAGAAGTCTTCAGTCCATCCACCTGCTGCAAACCAATTGCAATCTGCCATGCTTCACTTTTCTCTGCCTGTTCCGGCTCACCCTGCCGGATATATTCCTCAAGTTCAAATTGCCATCTCTTATCTTCCGACATATTTGCACTCCTTTTCATTACATCAAATGTTATGTATCATTCTTTCCAGATTTACAGTTAAACAATATCTACGATATCATCTAATTTACACTCCAAAGTTTCACAAATCTTAACCAGCACACCTACACGAACATCTTCATTCTTTCCGAGCTTCGCCATTGCATTGGTACTGATTTTCGCTGCTCTGATCAAATCTGTTTTCATCATTTCACGTTCATTTAAAATTACCCATAATTTATCGTAACTAACAGCCATTGGTTTGCCTCCATTTTCTGTGTAATCAATAAAGTCATTACATATATTTTAACACTTTATCAGGGTGAGGACAATTGAATTTTGAAAATTGCAATATTCAATTTCATCATTTTTGATTCCGTTTATATGTACCCTAAAATGCATTTTACGCTTCAAAAAATGGAACAATAGCTCCCGTTTTGGAAACTCAAATTACTTAGGTATACATTTATATAGGCTAAGAGATTTGAATGTCTATTTCTAGAGTGTTTACCCCATAAAAGAAAGAAGAAAATCCAGCATTTCTGCTAGCTTTTCTTCATATATAATCTTCTTCCTATTCTGTATGACTCTGTTTTTCAAATAAATTCTATAAACAGGTAAATATCTTATTATGCTCTTTTGCATTCAAGTATATATTCTTCGCCTCATCTGCCATATTCTTTCCCATACAAACTCCATATGGATGAATAAGACCATCACAAATGATTTCGCCTTGAAATGGAATCAACGTTGCGTCAACCACATGTGGCATTGGTAAATCCCCTAACATTTCACGCCAACTGGAATAAATTCCTTTTACAAGATAAACCTTCTTATCCGCAGCTACTAAAATAGAACCTTTTCTTAAGTGTCGATCTACTACAAACGTGCCACGAACAGCATTTTTCCATCCTGCCACAATATCAATTTCTTCTTCACTCATTTCATCGGATAATTCTATGTATTCATCTATTATTGATACATCTTCCCATATCCTATTTGCTACTCTAGATGCTTTCTCTGGAGAAATCCCTTTTGAAGGTACATCTGCGGCGAAATCCTTTACAATACGATATTTATAATTCGCAAAACTTAACAGCGGAAGCCATAACCTATAAAACATATCCCCTTGTTCTTTTTTAATAACCATATCTTTTATTCCTCCATCAATCTTCTAATCAATTCCACAACATATTTCTGTGCATTTTGATTATATGTAACCGCCTCATACATTCGCCCATTATACTCTCGTTCGATTGTATAGATTCCTAATTCTCTACCCTTTTCACTTGGAACTTTTCTTGTTTTTCCTGTTTCTGTATTAAGTTCATCAAGCAAAAATCCTTCTTCCTTTAAAGCAGCAGTAAGCTTTGTAACAGACACTTTCTTTACATTCATATCTGCTATAGGTTCATAAATCTGATTTAGAACGTGAGTTATACTTTTATCTTCCGCGTAAGAAAATCTATCCAGAATTTCAATTGGAAATGGTAATGCTGGTTCCTTTTCCATTTTACGACCTACCATTCCACCATTACTGCGGACTTCTTGCAAAACATCCTTTATAAAATACATACAACGTATAATATTGGGATTATTTAGAACATCATCTTTTTCCAGTGGCGTATTATTCACTGGATTGCACCCATCTGCAAGACGTTCTACATATTTAATTGCTACATCTAATTTTGACTGTTCAAATTGCTTCATTTTACACCTCTTTCGTCACTTCGTAAGCCATGATCAACAACTCAGATGCCGCTTTGCTATCCTTGACTCGAATCAGATTATCCCATGCATCTTCTTTTCCCAAAAGATTCATGCCTCCATGCCAAACAAGCAATCCATCGATTACAGCATAGTGTTCCTCATCATTTTTAACAGTTTTTACATTAATTCCTACATTTTTCATCTCATCTATTAACAAATAAGAAACTAATGTGTTCTCATATAAATTGTTTTCCGGTTCTTCTGTAATAACAGTAATATTTACACCCACTTCCTGTCTCGATTTTACAATACGAATAAAACGATCCACCTTATCTTTACGAAGCTTAGGACTGGAAATCACAATTTCTTTTTCACTCTGAATTAAATCGCGTTCAAATACTTCAACATAATTTCCAGAATCATAAATTGCGTTTACGTCCTGCTTTTCTGTAATTACATCACTCGAGACATGATAACCAATTTTTTTATATGTGCGCAAACGCTTTAAATACATATCATCAAACACTTTAATGTGAGAATCAATGTAATCGTATACTCGAACATCCACCTTCCCATCATAATCACGATTCAATCTTCCCACATACTGTTCCAAACGGCCTTCATATGATACCGGTGCAGCAAGCATCAAAGTGTCTAATCTAGGAAAATCGAAACCTTCTCCTATTTTAGAACCTGTTGCAATCAAAATAAGTGTTCTATCTTTAGGGACATCTTTCATCTGTTTACGAATAAGTTCATTTTCCTTATTCGTATTATCTCCATAGAACACAAACACGTAATCTGCATAGTTCTTAGATTGTTCGTATAAACATCTTGCCTGTTCTTTAAATCTTGTAAGAACTACCGGTGTTCTGCCATTTTGCACACAATTTTTGATATCATCCAAAATTTGTTTGTTTCTCATTTCATTGTTACAAATATGATTATACGCTTTATTAATTTCTTTATTTGAAAAAGTTCCTACCACTCTCGTATATCGTGGAATTACCAAATGTTCAATGCCTTGCGCTTCAGCTCGTTCCAGTGCAGTATAACGGTGTCTGACAGGACCGAGTAACATATAATTGATCTTCTCAAGATTATCACTTCTCATTGGCGTTGCAGATACACCATACACATACTTTGCATTTATCTTTTTCAAAATCTCTTGTGCTGTGGCCGAAGCTGCATGATGACATTCATCCATAATGACCATTCCGTAAGAATTCAATTTTTCGTGGAACTTTCCTTTTTTATACAAAGATCCAACCATTGCAATATCTACAATTCCCGTAAGTGCATCTTTACCGCCCTTCAGCGTACCAATCACACTACTTCTTTTCTTAACTTTTCCGGTCTTCGTTCGATATTCTGGTGGTTCTTCATCAATGAATAAAAATCTCCCTAGTTCTTCTTCCCATTGAGAAATCAAATCTGTACTTTCCAAAAGAATCAGTGTGTTTACTTTTCTCTCTGCAATCAAATAACTACACACAACAGTCTTTCCAAATGCTGTTGCTGCACTCAAGATTCCATGCTCATAAGCAAGTAATCGTTGCGCTGCTAAATCCTGCTGAACTCTTAATTCTCCATTAAACGAGACTCGAATCGGACGCCCTTTTTCTCTTTGTTCTTCAATATCATATGGAATTCCCGCAGTTTTGCACTCATTGATAACATCTTCTAACATTCCTCTAGGAATCTTAATATATCCTTCGAGATCTTCACCCATATAAATCATACTGAAATTATAATAATTTGAATAACCGAGACGTTTATTTTTGTAAAATACCGGATTATCAAACGTTGCCATACAACGAATCTGATTTTGAAGTCTCGGAGCTAAATTCAATGCATCTATATAAACACCATCAGCTAACACAATATGTAATTTTCCTGTCACATCTGAATTAGAAAAACCATCTTTTCGTTTCCACGGTTTTAATCGAATCTTTTCTTTCGCATAATCAGACCGACTAACACGATTCGATAAATCCTCTTGCCATTTAGCAATATATCCTTCTACTTCCTCTCGCTCAAGTTTTTTTGTCTGAAAAAGTTTATCCCATTGATTTGGATAGACATTCCAATGCTCATCTACAAATGCACTATTTCCAGATTTCAACGCCTGGCCTTGCAAAGGAAGTGCGATTAAATTACCAATTGTATTTGCCACATCCTGTGAAGGATACATTCGGTCGTAATATCGAAATGTTTTTAAATTAATCTTAGTTGCACCTTTATCCAATAACAGAAACCCAAAATTTCTAGCTAACGTTACAGGGATAGGATTCTTAAAGAAAATCCATATATGTGCACCTCTTCCAGAACGCGAACGTTCCACCAACGCATCTATTCCATTTTGTTTGCAAATTAAACGAAGTGCATCTACTTCATCGTGCCAATCTTCATTTTCATTGGCAAAATCGAATTTTTCCGCATCCTTTTCGTGATTATCAAAATCAAATACCAAAAATCTACATGTTCCATCAGGAAGCAATGGATAAACACCAATCACATCTGCTCCATCTTCGCGATATCCCCAAAGATGCTTTTTTATCACATCTAATGTTAGTTTTGTCCAACATTGATGTTCACATTCTTCGCAATACATTTTTTCATTTCTTTGTTTTGGACATTTGGCCTTATTCCATCGATTATCACATTGTGGATAGTAATTACCATTTTTAGCTCTTTTAGCAAAAACATCCATTCTTCCCCAAAACATAGAGAAGAATTTTTGCACTAGATATTCATTAATATATTGATCGATGATTCTTGCTCCCTGATCCAAATCGTACTCTTCTGCTTCAGAAGGAATTTCAGAAAACACTTCACTATTCGTATACGGAACTTCAGCTTTATCTAACAGCAAACGAAGTTCTTTATTTTCTTTTTGCAAATCACGAACTAACTTTCTTAACGAATCAAGATTATATGCTTCTATGTTCATCACAATTCCTCCTGATCATTTTATAAAAGGGCCTGAGTAACTAAATCTATATAGTTACCGGCCCTACCTTCAATCTTATTCACCATAAAATCCGTTATCGCTTTTTTGCGACCACTTCATATACATTTCTTTATAATTGTCTTTGATAAACTCACGAATCATTCTGATTTCTCTATCAGTCAATTGTCCTTCATATTCAATTGTTGTTTCTCCGTCTTTTTTAACAAAAAACTTTGCTGACCCAGCTTCTGTAAGCTTACGATCACTTGCATGCACATGCATAGCCTCAATTATACAGTGTGAGGTATAATATAAATAAAACCCACACACTTTATATTCATAGTATTTAGGCATTCATTATTCCTCCATGTATTTACGATTTCTCTGATAATATTCCAATACAATATCCAATTCTATATCATCCATGCTGGTTTCAAGCACCTCGCCTGCCTGATTTAAATATGCTGCTTTTTCTGGTTTATTTAAATTGAGTACCTTTACATTTTCTCCTGCTTTTGTAAATGCGTATCCATTGACAATCACTTCAGCAGCATCTGCCACCTCTAAAATGTTACACATATTCAATCCTCACTTTCTGAATCGGCTTCAAAAAATCATCAACATCAAAATATAAATTTTCAAGAATAGGAATCAAATCAATATACTCTTCTTCCTCTTCGCACCCTTCGTATTTTGCCATAACAACAATATATCCGTTGTCCCATTCAATAATCTTTGTGTATCGTTCAAGTCTCGGAGATGTTCGAAAACGGATATTATGACCATTAAACAAAAAAGATGTAAACAATCTATCACTGCTTAAAACAGCTTCATTCCCCACGTCTTTTCCCACCTTTCCGCAATCAGTCTTCACTAAAAATATTATATCATCAAAATACCTAGAATACTATACAGCAAAGAAAAATAGTACGCCCTGAATTTTTCTCTGTCGCTATGGCACAGTCTTCCCCTTTATGATAAATTGTTGTTATTTTCTTCAACCAAATCCCTTATAACCCCAGCAGCTCCAACATTCCTACCACTTTCCACTCCAGTTGCCGTGGCAGATGAATAATACTTTTATCATAGTAATTGTTTGCTCCTTTTTTCCCGGAAACGCCCTATTTTGCAAGGTATTCCGGCTTTTTGTTATAATTCTTTTCATGTGTCAGCTAGGCAAATTATAACATATTTTTGCAAGTTCTTGCGCCCTAATAGTAGTAAAAATCGTAGTAAAACAAAAATTCCTACTACTAAGGATTTTAAAGTACAATCTTCCTCAACACTTCCAAAACATTCTCATACGAAATATCACTAGCATATGCGAACTTCTTCTGATATTTTCTCCACATGTCCTTAAGATCATCACTCTCTGAAATCTGTTTCAAAATACCCTCTACATCAGAAATCTGTTCTATACTTCCTCGATGCTCTGCTGTTGCTTTCAAAGCTTCCTTATAGATTTCCTTATCGTATTCCTGTGTTGTTCCAAGTATGTAAACATCATAATAATCTCTTGGTCTTGTGGTAAACACACCTCTGCGCAGAATTGTCTCGACCTTCTCTGCAATAACCGTTTCAATATTATATCCCCATAAGCTAATTCGAATATCTTCATCGAAAATACCACTAAACTCATACCTTACTGCGTCGGGGGTAATCACATCTCCTGTAGAAACATCAATGAATAATGGAATAATTATTGTATCATATACTGCGTCCAATCGAACACAATACCCGCCATAAATATCATCCTTACGAATTGGCTCAATAGACTTTACTGTAAATACAACATCATCTTTCATATCGATTTTACAGATTGCATCAATTGCTTCTGTTATTTTTTCTTCCGTCAACGGCAGATTGCGAAGCGTGGTGTCTAAATCCATCGTAGATCTGGTGTCCAATCCTACAATAGCCGCTATCAGCATCCCACCTTTCACAACAAATTTTTCATTATATTCGGATACAGATAACCTCGCAAGAAAACATTCAAACATATAATTTTGAAGAACTACCTGAGCTGCTATGTTATTACTCTTCGCATAATTTTTTATTCTTCCTTTTAAACTCATAGCTTTGGAACTCATAGCAACACCTGCATGTACTGTTTCAAAATCTTACTTACTCTAAACTTTTCCGCATATGCAGCCAGACGATTCAAATCCTTATCTTTATATGCTGCATAATTTTTTATCGCACTTATTACAGTTTCTTCATCCATACGGTTTCTGGAACGTAGCAAATCACATATGGTACGCTCAGCATCATAGCATCTCACTTCATTTCCAAAAGTTGTCTTTTTCCATACCATTCCCAAATTAAGCAACTCCGGCTTTATATAATAACAAGTACATTCTTCCATTAATGTATCCGATAATACCGAATTACTTGGAATCGTAACCGAATGTTCAAAAGGTG
Source organism: Lachnospiraceae bacterium (assembly GCA_017555455.1). GTDB lineage: Bacteria > Bacillota > Clostridia > Lachnospirales > Lachnospiraceae > SFDP01. The sequence continues at coordinate 8,335 of JAFZGJ010000177.1, read as the reverse complement.
TTCTTTCCGACAATCCATTTAAAAACAACGCTGTATCATGGGAAAAAACAATCTTTTCCGATCTAAGCATCAGTGTATACATATCATCATGAACCGAATCCGGCAATATATAAACACCCTGACGGCCACGTTCTAATAATCCTTCTTTTACATATTTGGATAACAAGGCTCTGGAAAAACCTAATGCAACCACTTGTGCAGTTGTAATCATGTTATTATTCTTTTGTATTTCTTTCATAATCACCTGATTGATTTCCATTATAACCGCCCCCATTAGTTTACTTATATATAGATATGATATTTCATTTCTATATTATTGTCAATTATTGCTTTTTACATTCATATAGAAATTAATCTCTACATTTATATGAATGTAAACTTTTTTCAAATAATTTTCGGCTGATTTGTACTCTTATTCCAAATCAGCCGAAACATTCTCAGATAATCCCTACTAATTATTCATCTTTATGAACTTACAGATATCCTGCTTCACTTGTTTAATATCTTTTATCTTATAATCATTTCCATCTACTGATATTCCAAATTATTTCAATGCTAGTCCATCCTTAAAAGCATTCCCCACCTTCTGACTACATTCCACATAGGCATGGCTTACCGGGTCATATGCAATCGGTTGTAATTTTGTAATGTCAATTTTACCATCAGTAATAATACTCTCTTCTGCACTGACATTAATAATATCCGCAAACAAATGACAGGTTTCTTCGTCATAGCTTGTCATTCTGCACTCTATGGTCATCGGCAGTTCGTTGATAACTGGTGCATTAACAAATTCTGCTTTGCTTGTAGTAAAGCCTGCCTTTTCCATCTTATCTAGTGTATCTTTACCGGATGCAATTCCCACATAATCGCATGCCACAATGTGCTTCACATCTGCTATACTAACTGTGAATTCCGGATTCTTCTTTAGATTTTCTGTTGTCTGATGATTTTCACCCATACAGATACAAATCTCTGTATCACAACTGATTCCACCCCAAGCTGCATTCATTGCATTGGCTTTCCCATTTTCATCATAAGTTGCAATAATAAATACAGGCATTGGATATACCCACGGTTTGGCACCAAAATTAGTTCTCATAACAAAAGACCTCCTACATTTATATACATTTATCGAAAATCTGATTCTTTTTTGCTCTTATTTTCAGACATTACTTAACCTTTCCCTTAACAGTATAAGCATTTGCAAACACGTAATTCTTTCCAACCTTATCCAAAGTCTTTTATCTGTCTGCAAAAGCTTTCCATCTACTTTCACATGATTTTTACGGGACATACTTCAGAGCCTCCTCTTATCATTCTTCTTCCAAATCACGCATTTTCAAAAATTTCATCTGCCGATATGTTCTATCATTCATTTCTTTGTAAGCCTCAAAGCTTTCATCAATCAAACCAGAGCTAAACATGGCATTCACAATCCTTCTACCGCCCATCTCTCCGATTCCCGGAATAGACCAAGTCCAAAAATCTGTGTTCATAATTTCCCGTAATGCGGCAATATTAAAAACACCTGCTTTCATAAGTTGCTTTGCCTGATTAGCGGTAATTCCCGGTAAAGAATCCGGAGCTTGTACCAACAAAGCTGCCTGCTCCATCTTACCTTCCGCAAGAAACTCCTTGCTACACTTATCTGCCAGTTCTCCCATTCTTGCAATCCGGCCTTCGTATCCTTCCACCATCCATGCTTGTCTCTGGGCATTTTCCAGTCGACGTAATCCTTGCTTACATATCTGGCTACAACGTCCTCCTGAACGTCCTATTTGTTCTCCTATTGCCTTAAAGGTAAGTCCCTGCTCATATCGCAAGTGTATTACTTCTTGTTGTATATCCTTTAGCTGCACCAATACAAATTCCAAGCCATACATCTGGTCCGCTGTGGGATTCTTAATCTCCAAGTTCAAATCCTTAAAAAGATTTGCCGGATAATCAACCTTCTTAGCTTTTTTCTCTTTTTTGACCGGTTCCCCTGCTGGCGCACCGATTACCTTGCGAATCTGTTCCACAGTTGCAATAGGATATACCTCCATCATATGCTTTACAATTCTCTTACCGGACTCCACCGGTTCTTCCTTATAAGCACTTGTCACATGCTTATATCCAAAAATATGCTCCGGTGTTGCATATACTGCAATTGCCCAGCCATATGCTTCGTCCTTCTTATTCTTACGCTGACGGAAATCACGTATGCACAGATAAGTTTTCATCTCTAAATCCGTAATGGTTCCATCAAAATTCTTTTCGCCGCCTTTTCCAAAACCTGCTCTCTGCTTTACCTCAAAGGAATACAACTCTGCATCCGCATTTTCCTCTGCAAATAAATCCATAATCTTCTTCTGCTTCATAGACGCTTTCTCATCATCCCATAAGGCATCAAAATCATATCCATCCCTGCGGTAATTTGCAAAGTATGGCAACCACTCTTGGGATATAAAGCCGGCCTTCTTGTCAAAGAACTTACCATACGCCACCTGTCCGGTTCTGGCAATAATTTCGCGCCATTCCCACGGATCATGAGCGACATCACCGCTCCACCAATATTCCGACACAGTGCGCTCCTCCAAGGAGAACCCCGGAATCTCATTCTTAAACAATGGCAAAAATCCTATTTCATTTATGTATTCAATTGCCTGCTCCACTGTATGAATGCACTCATGATCATCTTCTGATACACCATACATAATCCATGTTCCGGATTCATTCGCCATGATTACCTCCTATGACATTGCTTTACACAAAAGTTTCTCAAAACTCTCCACAATACGTACTACCGGGCACGCATCTGCATCTACATATATTTTCATAGTCCATCCTCTAAGTCTGTTAGATATTAGTAATTATAATACAAATATCTATTTGTATACATTCCTCCACAAAAAATAGCCTGTGTCCCAGAGGAACATCTCCTCTCTCATTCTCGGTGTTCAATCTCTTAATCCCACAATGAATAAAAATACTCCTTTAACATATCAAACGCCTCATTCTTGCACTTTTCTCTGTATGCTTCCAGCTTACGTTCTTCCGCCCGATGCTTTTCAAAGATATCCTTATATTCCGGTAACTCGTCCATAAAATGAACCGTACCTCCACCACCTCTTTTACGATTTTCTTCAAGCTCAGCCTCTGTCTGTAGCTTTTCACCCAAAACACCATATTTTTCATGGAATTCATCAAATGCCTTATCATATTCTTCTTCAAAAGGATTTTTTCGGCTACAAGTCTCTTCCCTCGACTCTCTCCAGAGAAAAATCATTTTATCCAATATCTTATCCCATTCCGCATGGCAGGTATGATTTACCAGTATTCCTTCCTCGTTCGTATAATTATCTCCTAAATCCCCCGGATAACCGGAGCGATTGTCTCTTAAATCCTGTAGCATATCCAGAATAAGCCTCTGCAAGTAACCAAACATATCCCAGCGGTCAATATCTGCATAGTATTATGTTTTTTATTCTTCTACATAAGTTTCTGTTATCTTTACTTCGCACAGCACACCATCCGGCAATTTATACTTCACGATACCGATTGCCTCATCACCAATCTTGTCATAAAGCCTGCCCGCACTCATGCTTTCTCCCAGTACGGTATATGGACTATTTGCCACATATCCAATCAAGCCCAATCCTTCAAGCTCAACCTTGATGGCTTCCTTGTCCACTTCATTATCAGGCTCTTTTACAAGCTTCACTTCCATACCAGTTTCCATAAATTCATTGCCATAATGATGTTTCATTCCAGCGATTGTAAAATACATCTTCTCCATGCTTCTACCTCCTTCGCACAGCTACTTTCAAATAAAAAAGAACCAAGGGTAAGGTTATTTCCTTATCTTGGTTCCAGTATAAATTAGGTTTTGTCCAATAATACGGACTTATAACATATTTTTAGGACTCACATTTCTTCCTGTCCACCCCAAATATCTTGCCCATTCACGCATTTCTTCCTGCTCTTCTTCACTACCTTCATGAATAGTCACCAGGAAGTCTCTATATCCCCACATTCCTCCTACATCATCAAGCAAATTCAATCCATCTTTAGAAATACAGCGTGGACAATAATTTTGGCACACAAATTCTTTTTCTTCATCAGTATAAGCTATATCTGATACTGTAATTCTGACTTCCCAACCATCACCATAATCATATTCGTATACCAATTCATGAACAACCGGCATTGCATCTATTCCACAAGCGTTGCCGGCATCCACAATATCTTTAGCAACATCCTCCATACTATTTACATGAAGCACATCTCGCAAACACAGACGCTCTAATAAATTATTCGGATTACCTCCCAAATAAATCTTCTCTTCGACTTGCTGCAGCGAAAGCTTCTCAACATCCATATCTTTAAACCACCCACAAAAGCGCTTTACTTCATACTGATTAGGTACGTAGTAATCTCCTGTCCCTCCATATGAATAAGGTCCGGTATACTTATGCTTTAACCATGTATTAAAACTTCTTCCCTCTTCATAATCATCGTCCCAATACAAATCCTCATAATCCTCTGTCGGAAACCGGAAATAGACTCCGCATAACTTACAATACTTATCAAACATTCCATCAGTCAATTTTTTAAAGTCTTCTTTCATTAGCGAGAAAGAATGCAAATGACCATTCTGCCATCCAAACAATTTTAAAATCACATAATGCAAAGCATGAAGTGTAATATCTCCCGGTACCAACACATCTCTGGAAATACTCTTCTTAGTTTTTCCGTATTTCACAATTGGATCATCCATACCCTCTACTTCCGAATCTACTAACTCTAGATGTAAACAAATAATATTATCAATCTTTCGCATCTTATTCTCCATCGATATCTCGCCTCCCTTTTGCATCATGCTTTCTATATGTATTTTCTTTACCGGCTGACTGTTTGCCACGATGTGCATACGTTCACGGTAAATACCACTTCTAACGGCTGTATCACTACGATTATCACCTCCATATTGCCCTCTGGTATATGGTAAGTATGATTGTATATTCTTTTCAGAAAGACATAGCTTCTCTGCAATATCCGATACCATCATCCCTTGGTTCCATAAAACGCTAATCGCTTCACTGGTTTTACTACTCCACAGACCTTCTGTAATTAATACTCGCCGGACTTTTATTGGGTAGGTTGCTAAACGCTCGGCTGTTTCCTTGACAGAACCAGTCTGCAAATACACCTCTATTATATTTTGATATTGTTCTTCTTTTATAAATTCCATTGCCGTTCTCCCTGGATTGTATTACAAATTATATCTCCGTCTCTATATCGTGTCAACCTTACCTTTTGTACAAAAGTAAATGCTGTTGATTTATACTTAAAAATGACCCAGGATTAACGCTCAGAATTGACCCACATCATAAGGTTGATTTCTGGGACAATCCGTTTTTGAAATACACTGTACCTTGAAAATTTAATACTTAGATTTGACCCACCTCTTAATGGAACATAAAATATCTTTCTGTATGTAAAAATCATACAGAAAGGAGAAAAAAGAGGTGAAAGATTTGGAAGACTGGGCAGCTGTACAAAAAGTGTACAAATCTACAAAATCCAAACGTGCCACAGCCGAACTTTTAGGAATATCACGAAATACAGTAAGAAAACTGTTGGAACTTTCTGCACCGCCTGTGTATCAAAGAACACAGTATTCATCAAAACTAGATTCATATAAGGAGCAGATCTATACCTGGAGATGTGAACCCTACTGTTTTAATGGAACAAGGATATTTCGTGAATTAAGGAAACGAGGTTACGAAGGCAGTATTGGACCTGTTTACAGGTTACTTAGGAGAATGGATGAAGATGTAGGAAGCCATGTTAATAGTAAGGCAACGATTAGACACGAATCTCCTCCTGGAGATCAGGCACAGTTCGATTGGGCCGAGTACGATTGTTGTATGGATGGTATCTATAGAAAAGTCTATTGTTTTGCCATGATTCTTGCAGCATCCAGAAAGAAAGCAGTCTGCTTTTCGTATAAAGCTGACGCAGATGCTATTTATGAAGCAATACAGGAATTGTTTGATGAACTTGGTGGTACAACACTGGAGCTACTAATAGACAATCCGAAAGCACTGGTCCTGGAAAATAATCCAAAAAGTGAGGATGAAATCAGATACAATCCCCATGCACTAATGCTGGCAAAACATCTTGGAATTGAGTTAAATGCGTGTCCCTGCTATTGGCCACGTAAAAAAGGGAAAATAGAAAGACCATTTCACTATATCGAAGAACAGTTTATAAAAGGAACATCCTTTGCTTCCATGGAAGATTTAAATCGTCGTGGTAAGACATTTGTTGATGAATGGTGTAATGAAGAGCATACTACAACAAAACGAATTCCAAACCAGCATTATCTTCTGGAGGAAAAACAGACATTGGGTACTTTACCAACTCATCATCTTTATCAGGCGAAAATGCAACAACGGATAGTTAGTTCGGATAGTTTTGTTTCTTTTGGCGGAAATAAATACAGTGTTCCTATAAAGTATGCCTGCAAAAATGTATATGTAAGACTGATATATGGATTCCGACTGCAGATTTATGATAAAGAGGAACATTTAATTGAAGCAGTTGAAGTATCTACTCAAAAAGGAAATATACTGGCAAATCCAGAACATTATGAAGCCATTGCACCAAGAACTGCTACTTCTATTCCACAGATTCGTCGTGATTTTACAGATACCTTTAAGCATGGTAGTAAATATCTGGATGCTGCTGGACGAAAGTTTGAGCAGCCAACACATCACGCACGAAAGATTTTAGAATTGTTGCAACTATATGATGCAGAAACATTGGATAAAGCAATTGCAGTTTCCATAGCTGAAAACTGTATGGATATCAAAAATTTCCGTTTGATGTTAAAAGATTACAATGCAGGAATTAGAACTCTTGATACAACAAGTCTAGTGAACAATTCATCAGAGGGAAACACAGATTCCTTAACTCGCAACTGTGAGTATTACGAAAATCTGGCACAGGAGGTCCAACATGGAGCAAATGATATATGATAATCCTGACCTTTATATTCAAGAAAAAATGAAGCAATTTCGACTGGTAGATATGCGAAAACAGTATGAAGATTTAATTCAGGAAGCGACTCAAGAAGGTCTTGGATATAAGGAATTTCTCATACGATTACTCAAAATCGAGGAAGAAGGAAAAGCCAATCGACGATATGAAAAACTAAGGAATAATGCCAGTTTTGACTCAACCAAACGTTTATCAGAGATTGATTATAGTTTTAATCCGTCCTTAGACCAGAATCGAATTGAAGAACTGGGAAGACTACATTTTTTACAGAGACAAGAAAATGTAATTATAGTAGGTCCTCCAGGAGTTGGAAAAAGTATGATTGCCACAGGTATCGGAATCAATGCTTGTGATCAGGGATATCGGGTACTGTTTGTAAATGCAAAAGAATTGATAGACACTTTAGAAAAAGAACTAATGGAAGGTACTTTGCAGGAATTTTTAAGGAAACTGTCAAAAATTGAATTACTAATCATAGATGAACTTTCCTACATAAATATGGATAAAGAAAAAGAGAGCTTATTTTTCCAGATCATACGCCAACGATATGAAAAAAGCTCCCTTATTATCACTACCAACCTACCTATTGGCAGATGGAATGAACTATTTACCGGTCAACTGGCTGCAACAGCTATCCTTGATAGGTTGCTACATCATTGCCACCTAATCAGTATAACGGGTGACAGCTATCGTGTCAAAGGGTCAAATTTAAGCGTTAAAAAAGAAAAGGTACATTACAATGAATAAATTAGAAAAAGAATTAAATGAATATTTGAAAATAACTCCTGTAAATGAAGAAGAACTGAAAGCCTTAAAAGAATGGGTTGCTGATGGAAACAGTATATATAGTAATCCGTCCATGGCTACAGATGAACATGGAAACCCTTGCGATTTCTTGTTTGATTACAGATATCATGCAGAAATTTATAAAGAGTTGGAACAACTGTCCGGAAAAGAAAAGGAACTCTATTTAGCACGCCTGCGGGGCGAAGATACTATAGATACTCTTCGAGAAGATTTAGACAAAATCGTATATGAAAGAGATGTCTATTTTAAAGTATTGCAAAGGCATGGGTTTTTAAAAGAAGCACAAAGGCTACTTGAAGAAGGTCGAAAGCTTTCTTTTGAAATAGAATTCGATCCGGTGTAAACGGCAAGTACTTTCCAGCAAAAAATGGCAATTAATTTCCAGCATTTTTGGGCAATTAAGCACCAGCATTTTATATACACCCACGGATTGCTCCGTGGGCATTTTTCATTGAAACGGAAGTTCCATTTCTTCCAT
>JAFZGJ010000176.1 GCA_017555455.1 Lachnospiraceae bacterium | reverse complement strand
GGGTTCCGGTAAATAAACGGTAATTGTTTGCACAAGCGTGAGCAGAGGATTCGATATCATCAAGATATTTATGTACATAGGAAATGGAGTCTACTTTGTACATATCCATGTAGCTAAATTCCCAGGCGTAATCATCACCGCCACCATCTTGCCATACAAAGACACCTACCGGAATAGAACCTTTAGGAAGCTGGAAGGTAGTCATTTCCAATTCTCCCTTACGAAACTCATAGCCACGGGATCCGCGGTCTAAAAAATCACGACTGTCTTTGGAAAGCTCTACATCATCGGTAAATCTCAGAGTGTAACCATCCTTCTCTTTTTTAATAAAATAAACTGAATATTTAATGTCAATATTTGTTATCGTTACATCTTTAGAAGAGGAAAATTCCAAGAGATATAAATCATTACCACTTTCAGCAGAGGTGTCATTATGACCTACATCGTATTCTTTTGTGTTGTAACTGTCATTATCTGGTAATAAAGGCCATCCGTAAGAGTCGGCAACATCCGACTTTATCTGAGAATAATAGTAGGAAGCAAACATTGCCGTTCGATAGGCTCGAGAGACAGCATTTGTGTTGGAATAACTATACCAGGTGTAGCCGGGATATAAGGGTTTGCCCGTGTTCCGGCCAAGAAATTCTTCCAAAGATACCTTATACATAGGATTCCTCTGTGGGGAATTGGCAGCTTGTGCCCTTGTGGCAGAAGTCGATCCTCCTAACAAAACGGATAGTATCAAAACGAGAGAAAGGGTGCCGATAGAACGGAATCCTTTCCTTATATTAATATAGTTCTTTTGGGAACGTATTTTTTTCATATATTTGCTCCTTGTTAATTTATGTATTTTTAGTATTTAAATCTTCTTATTATCTATATACACACGTATAAAGGAATGCTAACAAGTTTAGAGCAAAAAAAAAATAGTATTTACAGAATTCGCCGTGTTTTGACGAAAATGGAACATCTTTAAAAATAGTAGTGATGTATAATAAATTCTAAAGTATAGAAAATTATTAAAATGTTAGAACTATGCGTAAAAATAAACAGACAAGGACGGTAGGGGTATGAAAGATTTTGATATGAGTAAAATAAAAGACTCTCTCAAGGATGTTCAGAAGAAGATATTAAAAGTTGTCTTGATTTTATTGGGGATTGAGTTTGTAGTAACGCTTTTCATAGGACTTCCTTTATCTGCAGCCATGTTTCATACCGAAAGATTGATGGATGGAATTACCATAGGAGATTTCTTTGTCTTTTCTGATTTATTGAATATAAGAACATGGGTGTTTTCCTTCGTTATTATTATGGTGGCTCCTTTACTTTATTATGCCGTAACTCCACAGAATAAAAGGATGAAGGGTGTTCTTAAGGGAAGTGCTAAAGGAGTAGAAAGTCCTTTGGAAAACAGCCGTTTCCTTACCGATGCAGAACGGGATAAATATTTTCCGGGATTTGATTATGATAAAGCCATAGAATCTAAAAAAGACGGTGTTCCTGTCCGTGCTGTATTAGATAAAAAAGGGAAATTACAGGTAAACGTTTTGGGTGGAGCACACTCCTTGGTAATCGGTGCTACCGGTTCCGGTAAGACAACTACTTTTATTAACCCAATGATTCAGATTATTGGTGCTACATCCTCCGGTTCTTCCATGATTATGACAGACCCTAAGGGGGAACTTTTTTCCTTACATAGTAAATATTTGAAGAGCAGAGGCTATAACGTAATGGTATTAGACCTTCGTGATCCATACTCTTCTTATCGTTGGAATCCATTAGACAGTATTTGGGATATGTATCAGGAATACGTAAGTCTTGGAAAAGGCATCAAAGTACACAAAGACGGTATTGCAGATTATCCGGATTTGGAAAAAGTAAATGAAGAATCTGCATATGGGAAACAGTGGTATGAATGGAGAGGTAAAGCTTACGCGGATAAGAATCAGTTAGCTACGGAAGCCAGTGTTACCCGTCAGAAAGTATATGACGAAATGTACGAAGATTTAAACGACTTAATATCCGTTATTTGTCCAATCGAAAGTAAAGATGATCAGGTTTGGGAAAAGGGTGCACGTTCCATTATCATGGCAACTTTGATTGCTATGTTGGAAGATAGTGAAAATCCGGAACTGAACATGACCAAAGATAAGTTTAATTTCTTCAACTTGAATAAGATTATTGCCAACAGTGAAAATAAATTTAAAGCATTAAAAGATTACTTTAACGGAAGAAGTCCATTGTCTTCTGCAGTAACTTTATCCAGACAGGTAGTATCTGCGGCAGACAACACTATGTCCAGTTATATGTCCATTGCTTTTGATAAGTTATCTATGTTTAATGACCGCGGTCTTTGTGGGTTAACTGCAGCTACAGACATTGACCCTAGAGATTTCGCAGAAAAACCAACAGCATTGTTTATGAAAATTCCGGATGAAAAAGATACTCGTCACGGATTAGCTGCCGTTTTTATCCTTTGTATGTACAAAGCTTTGATTAAGATTGCATCTTCCAGAGAAGATCTTTCCTTACCAAGAAACGTATACTTTATTTTGGACGAATTTGGTAACATGCCAAAAATTGAAAAATTTGACAAGATGATCACAGTAGGTCGTTCCCGTAAAATCTGGTTTAACATGGTAGTACAGAGTTACAGCCAGTTAAATAACGTTTATGGAGAACAGGTTGCGGATATCGTAAAATCCAACTGTGGTATTAAGATGTTCATCGGTTCCAACGATATTGGAACCTGTAAAGAATTCTCAGAACTTTGTGGTAACGTTACGGTATCCACACGAAGCGTATCAACCAGTACGGGAGATAAGAATGGGGAAATGAATATTTCCACACAGCTTCAGACAAGACCGTTGATTTACCCAAGTGAATTACAGAAGTTAAACAACAAAGAATCTACCGGTAATGCAATTATTGTAACCTTTGGTAACTATCCGTTGATGACAAAATATACACCAAGCTATTTGTGTCCATTGTATCGGTTTGGAGAAATGGACTTGACCGATGTCAGATCTAATGTATTTATGGCAGAAAAAGTATTTTATGATATCAAGGTTAGAAATAACATTGTAAACGGTGAAGAGTAAAAAGATTGAACGTAGAAAGGAGACAGCCCCGTGAGGAAAAAAGATGCCTATAAAGTGTTATTCATAGCAATGGCGGCTGTTTTATGGGGAAATAATCCCTTAAGAGTAGATGCAACAGAAAGTGAAACTCAGTATGAGATTTTAGAAGAATCCAAACAGGGTCAGATGGAATCTGTTTATATTGATGAAAATGGAAGTACCGTTACAAACCCTCAGGATGATAAGGAGAGGGAAAAAGAAATGGTAGAAGAAGGAGAACCGGAAGAGGTTCCTGAAAATACCTATGGAGATCATACCATTCCCGGATTGGAAGATTACCAAGAAGCAACCAAGACGGATACTTTGGATGCTTACGGAGAAGCAACGTTGGAAACAGAAGGAGCCGGTGGTTGGAATGGAGACGAATTTGACTACACCGGACCACTGGATGAAAGAACAGGGAAACCGTTAACTACAACTGTAACAAATGATGGTGGTGGTGTGTATATAATGGGGAAGGATGATTACAACTTCGACAGCAAAACCGGACGCTATGAGATTTTGTGCGGAGATATGTCCGTTGGATTTGATGTTCCGCCAGAATCTTTGTTAAGCTATGGTGAGAAATTTAATATGTATGTTCCCATGGGTGTTACCGTCACTATTTACTATAATGGAGAATTATTGGAAAATCAGAATACCACACAATTTTCCAAAGCAGGGACCTATACATTTCAGATTGAGACACCTTATGCCAGTGATGGGAAAAGAACGGTAAATGTGAACATTTTGAAGAAAAAGGTGAACAACATTAATCGTATTATCTTACCGGATGGCTTCGAATTTTCCAAAGTGAAAGTAGACGGAGAAGAGACAACCCTTAGCAGTAAAAATGTATACGAATGTTATCGGGAAGGAAAATATGAAGTTTCTTGGGAATGTACAGAAGTAGGAGAATCCTTTTATACAACATTTGAACTTGATACAACCGCGCCTACTTTAGCATTACCGGAGGTAATTGATGGACAGGCAAAGAAACCCGTTACATTGGAAGATATGTCGGGAGATACCTATGTGGTATACGAAGCAAACGGAGAGCGCGTTGTAATAACAGACAATACAAAAACCATTACGTTGCCAGGGGATTATGTATTGTTGGCGTGTGATGAAGCAGGCAATTATACCAGATACGAATTTACATTGCATACATACCTGAATTCAGGAGCATTGTCTGCTATTTTACTTGTAGTAGCTGGAATTGTAACATTAATTTCTTATTGCAGAAGACTTCGTCACCATATGAGAGTTGGATAAGCGAAATTAGGTTCGACGCGAAAGGGGATAGACTTATATGTTTTCAGGTCTTTTGGATATCATCCTGACCGGTATATGTACGGTATTGTTTTTTATATGTTCATGGTTGCTTAGATTTATAGAATTAGTAGAAATGTTCTTCAATGTGTTTGCAGGAACAGAAAAAATTTTGTATGGAGATGAAAAAACATATCTTATCAATATCTTTTTTGGACATGATGCAGTAACCAATGCTTTTTGGGCCATGGCTATTATAGCCATGATTTTATCCATTGGTTTTACCATTGTTGCCCTGGCACGAAAGATTACCGATGTATCCGGTACTGCAAAGCATACCATTGGACAAATTGTCAGCAATTTTGTGAAAAGTATGTTGGTGATTTTAATGTTGAATATGTGTGTAGTGGCATCCATTAATGTAGCCAATGTATTATTGGATCAGATTGATTTTGCTTTAACCAATGCCGCAGTATTAGATGTAGAGTCCGGAGGACGAGAAGTAGATGAAGCAGAATATGCTGCTATGACCAGAATTTTGGCTACCGTTGCCAATTATAATGTAAACAAAGGCGCAGATATGCGTTATAATGTAAATGCCTGTTTTAACGCTATTCGTACAGACTTACAGGCATTGCAGGCCAGAGGGTTCTTTGAATACGAGTATGCTATGACGCCTTCCGGGCAACATACATGGCAAACGGCCTTGTCCTATGCCGCCAATGCGGCAGATTTAACCGTGGATTTAAATTTAAATCAATATTATCCACAGGTAGACGAAGCCATTACATTGTTAGTAACAGAGCTTAGCACGAATCCGGAATTTAAACCGGTAAAAGCAGGAACCAAGGAAGCAGGAATAGCTCCTAATGTAAAGGTTCTGCTGTTCTTAGTGTCCAGTTTTGGAGCAGAACACAATACCGTGTATAAAAACGGAAGTATGGACGATGCTCTCCGGAGAGCATATTTGAATGAAACCAAAGATTGTACGGATATGTCTACGGTAAAAAAAGATTTTGATTTAACAGGAATCAATTACATATTATTAGTTGCAGGTTCGTTCATATTTTTAATGTTAATGCTTACCTGTATCATTCAGTTTATTGAACGTTTGTTTAACTTGGTACTTTTATATATTACTGGACCGTTGTTTGCCTCGTCCATGTCGCTGGATGAAGGTGGTAAGTTCCAGTCCTGGTTACAGGGATTTGTATTACAGTTATTAGGTGCCTTTGGTACCGTTTTTGTCATGAGAATTTACTTGATTATTATGCCGGTAATGAGTAGCAAAATCTTGGTATTCTTCCCCAATGTTAAAGGTTTCTGGGGAACTACCATCAATTATATGGCACAGTTAATCTTGATTATTGGTGGTGCCTTTGCCGTAAGTAAGGCCAATACCATCATCAATGGAGCTCTTTCAGGCAACTCCGCTATGGCGGCCGGTCAGCAGCTGGCAGAAGCCAATGCTTTAGGTAGCGCCGGTGCACAGGGTGCTGCGTCAATGGCAAAAAAAGGAGCTGCTATGGCAGCTACCGGAGGTTTAGCTGCCCTTATGATGGCTGCCGACCCGGTAAATACAGCAAAAAGAGCCGGTGGTGCTGTAGCAGGTGCTGCAGTTGGTGCATATCAGGGTGT
>JAFZGJ010000019.1 GCA_017555455.1 Lachnospiraceae bacterium | reverse complement strand
GGAAAGGAATGGTTATGGTGGTTAGAGGCAAATGGTATATTTAAAAATTTGTTTATGGAAGATGTTCCGCTATCAAATATAGAAGTTGCATGGGGTGAATGGATCATACGGGAATTTTTAGAAAAAGAGTATGAGGAGATACTTCTATTAATAATGAAATATCAAAATCATATGAATAAGAAATTTGCTAATCTATTGGCTGACTGGATTATAAACGAGAGTATTACTTACAGTGATGAGACTGTGAAAAGAATTGTTCTGCTGGTGGAACCTTATATCGACTACTGGTGGTATATTTTTAGAATACATGAGTGTGTCATGAATCGAAATATGGTAACACTTGGGTGGAAAATATTTAAAAGACTGTTTGATTACAAATTAATTTTGGAAAAGGAGTTGTACACACTTACAGAAGAGAGAGTAAAGGTAAAACATGGATTTTTTGCAGATGAGTATACGGTACGAAAGGTATGGGAAGAGCATGGTGAGAAATACCTGGAATTTAATCCTATAGAAATCTTGGAATTTGGAAAGGCCCATATTTTATCCATTCATTCAGTGTATGTAAATGCAGATAAGGCATCGAAAGAGAAGGAGCCACTGGAGTTGGTTATGCTGCCATTGGAAGAGCAGGAAGATTCTTATAGAGAACATGATCTGCTGGTAACATTATGTAAAATTGTGGAAGCTGCATGTACAAAAATTGGTTCGGAAGAAAAAGAATTTATCAGGACATATATCAAACATTGTATCAGAACTGAGTCTGCATTGTTACGGAAACTTGGTTTGAAATTATTGAGAAAAACAGAATGTTATGATAGTCATGAAAAAATAGATTTGCTTCTAAATAATTTTTCACTATATGCATTTGGAGAAAAGGAACAGATTTTTAATTTGGTGGCCAGTATTTTTGATGATTTGTCAGAAGAAGAACAAAGTAGGCTGTTAAATAAAATCAGGGAAGGAAGACAGGAAGGTGAAGAAAAAAGTATTGCTTATGGAAAATATAACTGGGGCGTGTGGTTGAAACAGAAATGTAAACCTAATGAGCAGGTGGAAAAACTGATTGCAGAAATAAAAGAAGAATATTCTTATTTTGAGCCAAGAAAACGACCGGAATTAGATATAGAATTTGAGCCGGCTATCTGGATTGGAGATGAGAGTCCAAAGACCCAGGATGAAATTTTTTATATGGAAATTACAGAATTAATAGGGCTGTTAAAAAATTATAAGGGAAGTGAATGGAGAGGACCTAGCAGAAACGGATTGCTGATTAATTTTTCCAATTGCGTGAAAAGAGAATATTCGTGGTCTGAAAAAGTATTACGTGCCTTACTAGACGAGTTTCATGGTAATGCAGATGTATGGGATTATTTTTTCAGTGGATTGGATAAATCTGAATTTACAACACAGGAATATATTCAATTACTGACTCTGATGAAAAAAGAATGGCTGGTTTTTGAACAAGGTAGGAACATCAGTAATATTTTAGAAAAATGTATTAGGCAAAAGGAAACGAAAGAACATTTCAAAAAATATCGGGAACAGTTGCATGAAATTTCTCTTTATATATGGAATAACCGAAAAATGGGAGAAGGGTATGAAACTCTGGAATTGATGAACAGATGTATAAATTGTACCACAGGGTTGATAACCTCCTGTTGGATCAAAATGTTATTTTATGAAAAAGGAAAAACAATTTCCAAGAGATATAAAGATTATTTTAAAAAAGCCCTCAGTGAAAATAACCCGGAACGAAATCAGAGTATTTGCTTACTGGCAGGCCAAATCGCCTATTTGTTTCCTAGAAATAAAACATGGTGCAGAGCCAATCTTTTACCATTTTTTACAAGTAGTAATCAGGAGGAATTTGCAGCAGCCTGGGAAGGCGTGGCGTGGCATCGCAGGCTATACAAGGAACTGGCAGACGAAATGCTGGAAATCTATTTGACTGCTGTGGATAGGTTATCAGAATTAAAGGGAGAAGCAAGAAAAGGATTTGTTGATTTGTATACTTTGCTGCTTATATATGCAGTTGAGGATCCAATTCAGGAGTTCATTCCAAGGTTTTTAAAGGCGGCAGAGGAAAAAGATAAGGTGCACTTTGCGCATATGATAGAGCAGACGTTAGAAAATATGAATGAAACGCAAAAAGAAAATTTGTGGAATTCCTGGTTAAAGAAATATTGGATTAATCGTATGAATAATATTCCGGTGGCTATAAGCAAAGACGAGGGAGCGAAAATGCTGTTCTGGTTGTTAAAATTAGACTCTCTTTATCCGGAAGCAGTAGAATTATTTGTATCGGGGACACAGATTACAAAAGCGGATAGGTTTTTCTGGTATAAATTAAAAGAAGGAAAATGGGCAGAAAAATACCCGGAAGAAACGGTGAAACTAATATTATATTTGCTGAATAAGGAAGCGGTGGAATATTATGATGTACGTAATATTAGGAAGATTCTTGATGATATGGAGAATTTGAGTGAAGAGAGCAGAAGGAAAGTGAGAGAAGTGTTTCTGGCGAAAGGGTATGAAGGGTAAATAAGAACTGTAGGTATGGAGCAAAGGAACTATAGACCTTTGCTCTTTTTGTCGAATTTGGATATGCTAAGACAAGAATTTAGGATGAAAATATTCATAGCATAATTCATCCGAGATTTTATAGGTATGCATAAGTAAATGACCTCTGTCCATGCTGCAACGGGAAAAAATACGAGAAGTGCTGTATGAGTGAAGTAGAAGCTGCTTCGTGCAGAAAACCGTAGTGGTAAGCTTTTTCCTTACTATGATAAAAGTTTTATTCATCTGCCACGGCAGCAAGTTGCTTTTCGGGAGAAGGCTAGGAAAATCAGGGGTTGAGGGAATTTGAAACAGGATTTTTATACCAGATTTAAGCCAATTTTTATGGAATTTGGGCTGTGACATGGTGGATTGAACGAGTCTGAAAATGATTAACAAAATGGACAATAAAAAGGAGAAAGGGCAATTTCGAGATAGAAGAGGACTATTTGAAGTTGCCTTTTAAACTTGCTTGAGACGAATTTCTGCTCGTGATAGAATGAAAATATGACAAAAGATGGAGGTGATTACATATGAAAGATGGGGTATATGATTGAAACTTATAAGAAGTAAAGAAATATTAGAAGATATGAAGTGTTAGGGCTGGGTAAATTGATTGAAAAAGAAAAATAGATATAATGCGAGAGAAGGAATAAAGTATGATTCGGCAGAGAATATACAGGGGGATATAGTCTGCTGTTTGCAAAAAGAAGATAATGGATGGCATTTTATTTTCAAAGGCGAATCAGAGATATTTGACAAAGATGAGTTGGGTATTGAAATAAAAGCAGCATTTAAGAGTATGGGTGTATGGGCAATGTTCGGTCGCAAAAACAAGCTGACAAAATGGGAGTGCTTACAAGTTGCTCAAAAGTCGAATAGAAACTTGAGAAGAGAATCAATAGGATGTGAAATCGCTACTAATCTGGATATAATGTTTTTACCTATACCGGAAGAGTGTGTTAAGTGTAAAGAAGTACAATGTGAGGATAGAGCCTTTTATCAGGACGTATATGAAAGATATAAATGTGAGAAATGTAATAAGAAAATTCAAGAGAGAGAAGCATTTTATGAGAGATTTAAGATAAAACGTACCTGCAAGAGAGAGGGGCTAATTATTAATATTTCTAGGCGCTTCGATATTTATCATCAAATTGCAAAGCAATATGATGAGTTAATAATATTATGTATTCATAAACCAGAGAGGGTTCCTCAAAATAGAGATGAGGCAAAAATGGTGTTAGATTTGAATAAGAAGATTGAATGTGAATATGCTGAAAGGCATCAAGCAATATACTTTCATGATATTAAATTTGCTTCAAGATAAAGGAGGCTTCATATGCAAGACAGATATGCTGGAGATGTAGGGGATTTTGGGAAATTAGGAATGCTCCGATGTATGGAAGATTCTGGACTCAAAGTTGGAATCAACTGGTATTTAGTGGGTGATGAATCTCATAACAATGATGGCAAACATATTGGATATTTGGAGGATGAAAAATATCGAGGATGTGATGATGAACTTTTGACATTACTGACTGATATGCTCGAGACAGGGACAAGAACTGTTTTAGAGATTGAAAATTTAGATTTACTCAATACACAGAAGTATTATCATGAAAGAATTATCGAGCCTAAAATACAGAATGGAACAATGCGAAGTGAATGGCATCAGAATGCAATGATAGCTATGATGGGGTGTGATTTAGTATTCTTGGATCCTGACAATGGTATGCTTCCAAAGAGCGTAAGTCGCGGTAGTGATAAAAGTATCAAATATGTTTTGCCAGAAGAAATAATGGATTATTATGAGGCTGGGCATAGTGTTGTTTTCTATAGTCATAGGACAAGGGAACAACTTGCAGTATATTTAGAGAGATTTGAGGATTTGTTTGATGATGTAGAACGAAAAGGTGCAAAAATAAAGGGAATTACGTTTAAGAGAGGAACGGTTAGGGATTACTTTTTTATATTACATGAAGAACATGCAGCTCAAGTAGAAAAAGGGATTGACAGGATATTGACTAGCAAGTGGAAGCAACATTTTGAAATTATCCAAATTCCAAACAAGCAGATAATTGCTAATACAATATTGCCGATTTTTGTTAAGTTAGGAGAATTTGTAACGGAAATATTAGAAGCTGTTAAGAGAGTTGCTCAATCAGAGGATGTCCAAATATTTTTCAAAGGCCTTTTGGGGCTACATGATATAATAAAACTTGGGGCAGAAAATAATTGGGTGGTTATACTTCCGGGAATTGATGTAGATATTTGCGGAAAGACGCAGGAGGAAATAGATCAATACTTCATAAATTACATTGAACAAGATAATGAAATATATGAAACAATTAAAGAACGTATAGTTTCGAGTGTATTGTTATCAGAGAAAAATAATTTGTTGAATCAGATTTTTTCAGCAATAGAGTTAGGACACTATGCACTTGCTGGAATGGCATTATCATCTACGATAGAATACATTCTTGCATTAGATGTTGGATATGATGAACATAGAATCAAAAAGATGATAGAAGATTTTAAAAATAGTGTTGGAGAAATATCGCTTGATGAAGATGGATTATTACCGGCGTTTGGTTTGGATGGATTTTTAACAAACTTTTCTTTGGGAACGAATGGATTTAGTAAAGAGAATGAGCCTAAGTTTGTAAACAGACATTGGGTGGCTCACGGACGAATGCATAGAGATTTGACTAAAGTGGATGTGTATCAAATGCTATGTGCTATTTATGCTTTAAATGTTGTGATTGAAACAGAACAGCGAACAAAGAACCTAAATTAAAGATTGCATTTCGACAGTAGAGAATGATTATTGATAAAAAGAGTTCAAGGAAAAATGTATGAGTTTTCTAGTGTCATTAGGCTGGTAGATGAAGGGGAGAAATGAGTTTGAAAGGTAGAAACAATTCGAAGCGTAGCTGATTCCCTAAGGATCCGTATGAAGGAACAGGAGTCTGTTTTATTGTACACTGAATGAGTACAATAAGAATTAAGAGCAAGAGAATCCAAAGATAAAGATTGGGGTGAAGGTATGAAATCAATAAATGGTTTGAAAACTGAGATCGGGGATTTCGGGGTAGAATTTGAAGTTCTATCAGTAGAAGCGGCACAGTTATCGGAAATGTTTAGGGCAGAGACAGAGTTGATGCTTCATGATATTGATCAACAGTTGGTTGCTAAACAGAAAGAGATTGATAAACTAGATGCACAAATTGACAAGTTGACTAATCATGCGGATAGGATTGATTATGCTACAGCTGTTACCTGTGGATTGGTTACGGGAATAATAGATGCCCTTTTTGTTGGAGAATGGGATTTTAAAAGTGCAAAGGCAGCAAGCAATGAAGAAATTAATAACAGAATCATTGATTTTGCGAAAAAGGATCCAGAGTATCAAGAATATTTAGAGAAGAGGCGTCATAGCAATTCTGACAAAGAGAATGCGATAGCATTTCTTGAAAAGAAATACAAATTACCGGGAGATGGAGAGTATAAAGCATTTTCTTCTTTAGGAGTTACTAACGCGACACATCATTTAGATGATTTTAGTCATCATCCCACTTTATTGGGGTTAATTAGTGCTATCATGGTTCAGTTCAGTGGGGATGCAAAATATCATTGTGCAGGTGGAGAAGTAATACAAGCTACAATACAAGTAAATCAATACGGCAATTTGGTGAGTAATGATACATATGGAAAAATCTTTTCTGGAATCATAAATTGGTTCTTTACTGTTGCGAAAACAATGCAAAATCAGAGAGGGCATTTGTTTAGTGATATGGGAGGAAGTTCAACATCTGCCGGAAAAGGAAACGATGGAGCAGGATTGCCTGGTAGTTTTTTATCTATGTTAAAGGAATTATCCACTTTAGAGTGTTTTAAAGATACAAAGTTTGGTGAAAATTTACGTAAAGCATTTCAAAATGGAATAGGTAAAGGTAAAAAACAATTAGATTTAGGACCGTTTAACAGTTTGTTTGAAGGTGCTTCCAGCAAATTTGATATGCGAACGGAGATGGCAATAGGTAAGGAATTAAAGAGACAAGCATTCCCTGTAATTTTGAATGAGGTCTTAGTTCGAGCGACGTATTTTGTAAGAAGATTTATTCTTCAAATGAAAGCTAAAAAGACGATATTGGAAATTGATTGGAAAGAAACAATTCCAATGGGTAATAGAACAATCGAAAGAATGATGACTATAGCTTCAGGAACATTTATGGCTGTTGATATGGCTGATGCAGCAATTCAGTCAGCGATAAAGTCCGGAGGAATTACACCGGCATTTGCGTCAAATATGGTTTTGCGAGTAAACTTTGTTGGTGTTGGTAGATTTACAGTTGCATTAGGAACAGACTCTGTTATGGGAATTTCAAGGAATGTTCAGCGCAACAAGAGATTGCAGGTTGCAAATGAAATAATAGTACTTAATAATGCAAAAGTATACTATAAACAAGCTGAGATGTGGATTGAGGCTGAAAATACAGAAAAAGCGATTGAAGAAATGTATAACACAATGGAAGCTTCAATAGGGTATTTCGTTGAATCCGCAAAAGATATAGCATCGGATATGGATGAGATAAAGGTTCTTACCCCTGACATGGTTACAAACAATTCACATAAAATTGAAGAATATGTTAAGGCACTTAGGAGATAAAAATGGACGAGAAAATAACCTTGGATATGGCGAATGTAGGAGAAGAACAATTGCCGGAAATAATAAGAAATGAAATGGCAGGATTGTCTGAATTTAAGGCGAAAGCGGATGCGGCGAAAGTAAAGGCACGAGAAGCAAAGGCGCTTGCGGATGAGTTAGAGGGAGTAAAATTCGGAAAAACAAAAGCGGCAGTTGAGGATTTACAAAAAGCAACGCGTGCGATCACAGACGCCCAAATATGTGCAGCAGAAGCTCAAGAAAAATCATTTGAATATCAAGAACAACTAGCGAAAACATCGAAATATTTATTTGGCTTAGGTGTAACGAGCATAGCAATGAATCGAGCGGTTGTACGACAACTCAAATTGACGTTGGAGGGTTGCGATTCAGGAGAAATTGATGATAGTACCCACCAAGAAATCCTAAACGTAATTTCAAAGCTTAAAGAGCAGGAAGATATTATGCAAAAGCAGGAAATTATGTCAGGAAGGATTGATTTGCTTGATGATGAAGTGGCTACGCAGGGGGTAGAGTTAAAGCGTCAAGAGCAAAAAGATGAAGAACACGACTTATTGCTGGAGATTAATGAAAAGAAAGATGCTGAACAAGATAATGAGCTTCATGAGCAGGCTGTAAAAGATAAAGAGCATGATGCGAAAATTTTGGAGTTACAAGAGAGGATAAAAGATCTAGAAAACAAAATAGAAACGTTTAATATGCATAAGATAAAAATGCAGATGGGAGTAGTCATACTAATTTCCGTAGGAGCGATGTTTTTTTCGATTGTTGCATTGCTATTTTAGTGTATAAATTAAATATGTTTACGGCAGGAGGTGGCCATGCTAGGCTATCTCGCCGACAAGGCGCTGATTTGTGGAGTGGTATGGTCTGTAAGTTAGTGCCTTTTCTTATGCCTTGAAAGCATGGCTGCGGGTTCCTGCAGTCAACATATTACGAATCAATTATGGATATTTTACAACCAGAAAACAGCACTAACCATCAAAGACCAACAAAAAACAGAACAAAACTCAACTAATATAAAAGAAACAACATTATACAATAAAACCTTAAAATAATCAAGAAAAAACTTGTATGAATTTGCTTGGTGTGGTACTATAAAATCGTGGTTTATTAACATCAGATAAAACGTATGTAAAATGATATACGAATTCTTAGATGAATCAAAAGAGAGGTTTAAGAATGAAAGAAAACAAGTGGTTATCAATGAAAGAGGTTTGTGCTTATTTAGGAATAAGTAGAGACACTGTAATGAATTGGATCAAGAAAGAAGGAATGCCGGCGCATCAAAAGGGGCGTTTATGGCGTTTTGACGTTAATGAGATAGATGAGTGGATGAAAAACAATGAGTCACAACATCAAGAGTAGGAGCAGGAAGTAGTATGTTTAAAATTAAGTGGGACGCTGACAATAATGGTGTCATTTTGTCGGAGTATATAGAAGAGAATGAGACATTGAATGCGCCGAGACCAGTGTATGTGGAAGAATTAAAAATGCTGGAATTAGATAAGGCGTTTGTGTTACCGGATGAAAATGTAGCGGTATGTTGGGAGATGGATAGAAAGTATTATTATTGCGGAGAAGCTATTGCAGAGACGCGAAGAGGAAATATTTATGAAGACCCAACAGTAATTGTTTACGAGGAATACAGAGGAACTCGTCTGAGAGCAATTGATATAAAAAAGCTTGTTGAAGTGAATAGAAAGATGTTAGATGTAGCTGAAAATGAAGCTATGGATTTCATAAAAGCAAGATATGAAGAGTATCAGAAAAAGGGAAAAGTTGCTGGTTTTGTAGTAGCTTTTAGTGGGGGTAAAGATTCACAGGTTATTTTGGATTTGGTTAGTAGGGTTATACCGCATGAAAAATTCACTCCAGTCTTTACAAACACGGGAATGGAGTTGCCGTGTACATTACAGCTAATGGAAACTACTGAAGCACATTATCAGAAAAAGTATCCGGGTTTTAAATTAGAACAAGCCCAAAGTGATAAACCAGCATTAGATATGTGGAGGAGTTATGGCCCGCCAAGTAGAATGAATCGCTGGTGTTGTTCGGTTTTAAAAACGGCTTTGTTCGGTAGAAAAATGAAAGAATTACTTAAGACTACAAAGCAACCAAAGCTTGTTGTTTTTGAAGGGGTTCGTAATGATGAAAGTGCAAAAAGAAGCGCATATAACAGAGTTGGCGAAGGTGTTAAACATGTCAATTTAATTAATTGTAGGCCAATTATAAAATGGAATGCTACAGAAACGTATCTCTACATGTATAAAAACGGAGTTGAAATTAACCCGGCATATACATTGGGATTAACGAGAGTTGGGTGTGGAGTATGTCCATTTGCGTCAGATTGGTCAGAATATGTGATTCGTAAAAGATACCCACAGATTGCAAAGGATTATATCAGTGTTGTGGAAGACATGGCTCGAAATATTGGTATAACGTCTAAAAGTAAGATCGATGAATATGTTTCGTCTGGAAATTGGAAAAAGAATGCAGGCGGAAAGGGACTTTTACAGGACGCTTCTAGAATGGATATTATTTCGAAAGAACCTAATTTTGAATGTATAGTGCAGAATCCAAAGGTTGATTGGGAAAAATGGTTTTCGACAATTGGGGAATATTTCTTGGAAAAAATCGACTCTGATTATTATCGTGGTGAGTTAAAATTTGAAGGAGATGTTGTCAAGTTTGAAGTCAGATACGGAGAAAACTCTGTGCGTTTTAAGGCTATAGGTACCACAAATCGTGTAATGCTGATAAGCTATTTGACAAGAGCATTCACTAAAACGGCATATTGTGAATTGTGCGGAGTTTGTGAAATAGAGTGCCCAACAGGTGCATTAACAGTTCGTGATGCGGTGGAGATAGATAAAACGAAATGTGTACATTGTCACAATTGTTTTGAGATTAATACTAAAGGTTGCATAATCGCAACTAGAAAAATGGTATATGAAGGAGGAAAAGCAGTGGGAGGAACAGCAACAAAAACATCAGGAATAGATAAGTATTCTACATTTGGAATGAGAGATGAATGGGTAGCAGCATTTTTTGAGCAGATGGACGATTGGTTTGATGGTTATGCAAATCTTGGACCAAAACAAATTCCTGCAATGCTGAATTGGCTAAGAGAGGCTGAGTTAGTAGATGCTAAAGAAAAAAAAGTTACAGAGCTGGCTAAAATGATTAAGCCATTATATGAATCTAATCCGCTGGTTGCGTGGCAGATTATCTGGATAAATCTGGCGTTTAATTCATCTATTGTTAATTGGTATGTAAATCGTGTGAATAATGAAGGCGTATATACAAAACAAGAATTATTAGAATTGCTAAAAGAGGAGTATCCAACTTTAAAAGGCGCTACGTTGAAAAATCCAATTGATGCACTTGTTAATATGTTCTGTAATTCTCCTTTGGGCGCAGAAGAGGAATACGATGATAACAGTTTATGTATTGGTTTACTTGAAAAGAAAGGGGTACAAGTGAAAAACGTACGTAAATATGGAACATCAAAAGTGTCATCTATTGCAGTGGCATATCTTTTGTACAAAAATGCGGAAATAAATGATATGCATGAAATGACTGTGTCAGATATTTACGAAAGAGAGTGCATGGGTGTTAAAACGATTTTCAACATGAGTAGCGAAACATTTCTTAATGCATTACGAGGCCTTACAAATAGCGAAATATTGTCAGCAGATTTGCTTGGTGGTTTGGAAAATATTCATCTTGCAAGTGAATTTACGTCATATGAAGTTTTAAGAAAAATGCTTAAGAGGATTTAGTTAGTATGAAGAAGTGTACAAATTGTAATAAGAATCTAGTTAAGGATGAGATTGCATTGAGCAAAAAAATGTTGGGTAAAAATACAAAACAATATCTTTGTTTAGAATGTTTAAGTGCTTATTTGAATACGGACAAAGAAATTCTTTTGGAAAAGATAGAACAGTTTAAAGAAGAAGGATGTACATTGTTTGTTTAGGAGGCCGTCATGAAATATTCAGAAATTATTGGTGTTGAGAAGCATTTTAGATCAGCCTTTGATATTACATCAGATAAAGGCGAAGCGTGGAAGACTTTTATATCAAATGAAAAATTCGAAGGTAATTTGTCTCAGATAATTAATTGTTTTACATCTCCAGTGTATAACAATAGAAAATCTCTTTGGATTCAAGGAACTTATGGTACTGGTAAAAGCCATTCGTTATCTGTTATCAAACATTTATTGAGCGACGAATATTCGGAAATTGAAGATTATTTGCCGCGCATTAATAAGAGTCAACTTAGAAATAGTATAGCTACTTTTAGAAAAGAGAAAAAAGTATTTTCGGTTGTTTTGAAAGGAATATATGCAATTACAGATGTGGCAGATCTGACATATACGATTCAGCAGCAGGTAGCGTCAGCTCTGGGGGATATTGAAATATCTACGAAAACGGATTTCGAATCAGTGCTACAAATACTAGAAAATGGATCCCTAGATTCATTCTTTGAAAATTTATTAGAAAATAATGTTGAATTACACAGTTATGCAGCAAATAAGACGCAGTTGATCAAGAGATTAGAAAATAATGATACAAAAGTAATTCGAATTATAGCTGATGAACTTAAACGTGCTGGCCTAGGTGGATTTAGAACACATAATATAATAGAATGGCTTGCAGATGTGAAGAGAGAATTAAAACAGAGAGGAATAGCAGATTATTTACTAATTATTTGGGATGAATTTACTTCGCTGTTAGATATTCCTGCGCGTAGAAGTATATTGAATGTGATGCAGGATATAGCAGAACTCAGTTATTCTGAGGAGGAAGATGGTTCAAATACATTAGGTGTATATTTACTTTTGGTTACACATAAGAAACTTGAAGCAACTCAAACATATAGAGATCTAAAAAGTGATGAACGAAATATGGCAAAAGCCAGATTTATAGAGCTTGATTATGAAATGCAACCTACAACTACTTTCCATATTTTAGCGGGAGCTTTGGAAAGAAAGCAACCAGAAATATTAGATGAGTTAGTTCAGAAGAATTTTCTTGAGGTACCAAGTGTAAAAACTCTTGTTGATAAAGTTGTAGATAGCGAGGCACCAAATGCTTCAGAAATCAAGGATAAGATTATAAGTTTGTACCCATTTCATCCATATACATCATATTTAACTACATTTGTTTCGAGAGTTGTAGGAGAGGCCAATAGAAGTATTTTTGGGTTTCTTAACAATGAGGAATATGGTTTTAAGAACTTTATTGAAAATGAAATAGATACCAAGAAATTCTTAACGGCCGATTACGTGTGGGATTTTTTCTACAAAACGTTTGAACAGAATGCCATTGGACATTTTGATGTTATTACGAATAAATACAAGCTTTCCGGAGAAACAGTACTTGAAAAGGGAGAAAACTATTACGCGATTTTTAAGACGATTTTGTTATTAAATATCTTATATCGTGTAACTACAACAGATGCAGATACCTCTGAGAAGAGTATGGTTAAGCCGAGTACTAGTAACTTGTTATCTGCATTTAGCGGTGTGTTAGATGAAAGTGAAGTATTGGCTATTTTGGACTATATTGACGAGAAACAAATTTTACATCGAAATCCAGATGGGGTTTTTGAGGTGGCATCATCGGCACTTCCACAAAAAAAGATTTTGGAAGAAAAGAAAAAGCTGTATTCTAGCAAAGAGGATATAAGTAAAATAGTGGAAGAATACGCTATTAAGTGCCTTGGAAAGCTTCGTTCAAGTGTTTCTAGAGAGGTTTTGCGTGAATTAGATGCACAAGTGTTTTGGGGAGGCGAGAAAGAGCATCTCCTTAGAGGAAAGATATCTGCTAAATTTAAAAATGAATACTCATTAAAAGTTGCATTGGTTTTATATCGAGGCGAGACAAAAGAATTGGATGATATTCTGAATAGAGCCGAGGTTGATCAAACTGTTTCAAGAGATATAATGCTTAATATATCAAAAGAAGATGAGTATAAGAACATTGTATTTGTATTAGTTAACACAGAATTAGGAAATAGACGATTTGAGGCATATTTAGATAGTTTGGCTCAAGAGGCGGTTGCTCGTTCGTTACAGATGGACGAGGAGAGAATTGAGGGTCAAAAAAATGCTGAAAAGTGGATTGCACAATGGATAGATGAAATTATTGCTTCAGGGATGGCAGATATTGTTTTTCGTGGGGATGTTATTCATGTACCATTTAATCAGTGCAGCAAATATTTAACAAATAATTATATTGGTGTTATTTTTAAATATGGATTGGATAGTTTGCCTGCACCAAATACGGCGTGGATTCACCAGACGAGCAAAAGTGCAGTTGAGTGGATTTTGTATACTGCAACTAAAAGTGAACTGGAGGCTAAAAAAGGGGCCGATGCAGTTGTGAAATATTTGCTAACAAGTGGAAATGCGATGTTATTTGATGAAAGATTACAGTTGACTTCATATGATAATAACATTCCTATAGTTAAATTGTGCAAGGAAGTTGATGCTGTGTTTGATAAAAATAAGAATGAGGCATCAATTAATCTTGCCGATGAATTAAAGTTTTTAGTAAGACCAGAGTATGGATATTATCAGAATAGATTGTTCATGGGAGCGTTAGCACTTGCTTTACGTCCGTATATAGACAGGCTGTATACTTCAGGAAATGGACAACGAATTGATAAAACTGTAATGAAGGACATAGTTGTTGCTATGTTTAATTATTGGGAAAACAATAAATATAGCGATAAGTTTGTTGTTCGTGTGAGTACGGAAGAAGAGAGAGCTCTTACTGATAAATTGAATATGATTTTTGGCATTACGGATCAAGATGGACTTTTAGGTACTAAATGGGCGATTAGAACAAAATTCCGAAATCAAAGTAAGGCACCTTTGTGGGCGTTAAAATATGTTGGTAATTGCACTGATAAATATAAAGAGTTTATCGATAAGATGTTTAGATTTTCGAAGAGTACAGACGATAGCATTCAACAGCAATTTATCATTGAACTCTTAGAAGGAATTAAAACATTTGATTTAGAATTGTCTACAGCAATCGCTAGCGTTGATAATGTGCAATGCCTTGATAACTATTTGTTGAAGGAACTTTCTAATATTGGTGAAAGTGAAGAATCTCTACAAAGTGTCAAGAAATACTTGTCGGACAAAATGCCGGGAGAGATTGTTTTCTGGGAAGAACAGGATGTTCATGAACAGATTCTATTATGGAAGATAAAAGTCAATGCTCCAGCAGAAAATGTATCACCAGCAAATTCGGGCACTAATGTGAACAATGATTTTGGAACAAGCAATACACAAGGTAGTGAACGAGATGGCTCGAATAATGTTGTTACAACGGATGAAGTAGATGAATTGAAGGTAAGTGTAAAGTCAAAGGTTGAAAATAATAAAACAAATAGCGAAAAATTATATAAAGTTCTTATTACACTTGTTGAGAAATATCCTAGTATTTTGAACGATGTAGATGAGCTTTTGTAAGGATAGGAGACTATTTTATGGATATCAGCAGCTTAGTTGAATTATTAAAAAATGATAGCATACGAGATGGAGCATATGACAGATATCCGGTACGTTTTCTTAGTATGAAATATGAAGAAGGGGTATCAGATGATATTATTCAGTTGCAAATTCAAATGGGAGGATTAGAGGTATTTGATGTTAAAGACATTCTGGTTCACGATGATGCATGGGTGACAGTAGAAAACTTTATTAATTCCATAAACCAATTGAATCAATACAAAAATCATATTGTTATAGGATTTTCCGAGTATGCACGATTTTTAGGGCAGGAAGAGTTTATATCTCTATTGATTAGTTTGCTAGGAATTGAAAATGCTGCTGATAATCCAAAACGTAGAATATATATACCTTGTTTTGCACTTTATAGTCAGATTAAGAAAATTATCAGACAATACCATCGTAGAATGGATGCATATAATCCACTTCTAAATGAGATGGACGTTGAAGATTTGCCACGTATTTTTTTCATGGAAGATTGCTTAAACTTAGAAGAACAGAAAAATGAAATAGTAAATTCTTCAGAATGGTTTGGTATGTGGAGAAATCAGAATATTGATACCAAGCGGCCAATTATTTGCTCTTCGAAAACATTGGCGCACTTTTATGATAAGGCGAGTCCTGATAATGTTTATAACATTCAGAGAATAAAATCTTATCAAGATGTGCTTAGATATATGTATTCTATTAATGATCTTCGGGAATATAAAAAAGAACCTGAAGAATTTTATAGAAAGCTAGTCTTGTTAGTCAAAAAAATGCCTGGACTGGACATAAATGATATTATTTTAGCAGAGATAAATGCACAGAATATAGATGCAAACAACATATATTCTTTATGGAAGCCCTGTGATATATTTGAACGATGGTTAATGCAAGTGTATATTCTTCGTCAATCTAATGTGGAATCATATGTATATAAAGTTATGGATGCATTAGATGAGCTGAATGACAAGGAGTTTTTAGAGAAAGTTTATAAATGTATATTTGAATATAAAGATGTTTCATTATGCAAGGAAAGAAAACTGGTTTTACAAAGTATATGTAGAATGGAGAAAGAAGTTACTTTCACGAATACAATGGTGTTATTCTACAAGGAGATTTTAGCAGACATTGTCCGGAGAAAAACAACAATTGTCTTAAATGAAATTGACTTGACAAAGGATAATGAAATTTTGTTAGAAAAGAGGGATGTGTTAGTAGATGCGTTTAATGAAGAATTTACACCATATTTAACGTGTTTTAGTTCATTCGAGAGACAGGTTATCATATGGATGTACAGAATGAATCTTATTGATGAAAAATACATCGAAACGATTTATCCAAATTTGTGGGATTATATTAAAATTTCTGATATAAATTTGTATCCAGCTAGCTATGTGGAACGATTCGAAACATATTTTGATAAGTATAGAAAAATGAGACTTGCGCAAGTTGATGCAGATGCATATGACGTTTCCGTTGGCGAATGGAATAAAGATGAGAATAGCTTCTTTGCATGGTATTTAGATGGAGAACTTGAGTATCCGGAGACTTATTTGAAAAGAAGAGGATTTAAAGGAAACGTTTATGTTATTGATGCAATGGGAGCAGAATTTATGGGATATGTGCAAGCACTACTAAGCAGAAATGGGTATTCTGTAAAGGATGCATGCTATGCTAAATGTCATATTCCGTCGATTACATCAATGGCGAAGAGTTTTTATCCAGAGACCTATGAATGGATATTAGATTATGATAATGAAGTTGTTCATGGTGATACATATTACCATGTGGACAACATGGAAAAATCACTTTCAAAGATAGAATCTATAATTAATAATATTATTTTTAATGAGAGTGGCAATTCTTTTGCGATAATAGCAGACCATGGTTCGACAGTTGGTCATAAATTAAAAAGGAAAGATAAAAAATATAATTTTGATAAATCAGAACATGGTGGAAGGTGTTATAAAAATAAAGAACGAGCTTATGTTACGCCGACATTAGATTATGTTGTGTATGATGACGAAAGTGGTTGTCAATGGGTTATAGCATTAAATCAACAGTCGTTATGGGATAATTCAAAGTATGCAGCCCATGGAGGGGCTACTTTAGAAGAGGTTTTGGTGCCTGTAATTATTGCTGAAAAAGGAAAACAGACAACAGTATCATATAAAGTTAAAGCAGAAAATCTCAAAGTGTCAGGTTTACAAAAAACAATAGAAGTAAAAATTAGCCCTATGCCAAAAGAGGTTAGTGTTAAGCTTAAGGCAAAGGATGGTACGGATGTTGTGATGCACTATAATGATCAGAAAAAGACTTGGTTAGGCGAATTAAAACGTGGTATGGAGCAAGATATACAGATCATCATAGCTCAGCAGACGTTTGGATTTAGAACTATTCCGCCAACAAAGATGGGAGATGATTTATTCGATGAATAATTTGGATCAAAAAATTCGTGACGTATTTCCTGAGGAATCTATTTATAAGACACCTACTAGATATAATATGTTTGCAGGTGTTAATATTCCTTCGTTTATAAAAGATTGGCTTATCAAAAGATATTCGGATGAACAGGATAATGTAGATAAAGAAGCACTGTTTGCTTTTTTAGAAAAACATATTCCGGGAAAAGATAGCGATATAAAGAGTAGGCTTATTAAGGGAGAGACGATACAAATACTTGTGCGTGTAATTGTTGAATCAGATTTAAAGAGTGGTATTTTTAAATTTTCAATTCCTGATATTGGAATAAAAAGCAATGAAGGACGTGTAAGTGAGTATGTTATGCGTTCCCAGAAAGATGGGATGAAAGAAGGAGAAAACTGGGGAATTGTAACGCTGGATTATGTGCACCCAGAAGATGGGGATAAAGGATATGCTGAATTAGTTAAATTTAAGCCTTTCAAACCATATACTCCAGATTTTGAGTATTATTGTGAGGCAAGGAAACAATTTTCAACAACGGAATGGATTGATTTCATAATTAGATGCATGGAGTATAATCCGGAATCTTCTCAGTTTGATTCGTATACTCAGAAATTGCTGTTTATTTCTCGTTTGTTGATTTTCTGTGAGTCAAACTTAAATATTATTGAACTTGCACCTAAAGGAACAGGAAAGTCGTACATTTTTAATAACCTTTCAAAGTATGGTTGGATGATTAGTGGTGGAAAAGTGACTAGGGCTAAGCTGTTTTATGATATGGCATCCAATAAGCCAGGTATAATTCCAAACTATGAATTTGTTTCCATGGATGAAATAAAAACAATAGTATTTGGGAATCAAGAAGAATTGCAGGGTGCGCTTAAAGGGTATTTAGAGAACGGCTCGTTTACAATGGGACAAGCGAAGCAAACATCAACAGCAGGATTAATTCTGCTTGGAAATATTGATTTGGATAATAATAGGATGCCAATTAATAAAAAATATTTTCAAGAACTTCCGGAAGTATTTCATGATACAGCGTTGCTGGATCGATTCCATGGGATGATTGAGGGATGGTATTTGCCAAGAATAACGGAGGACCTGAAATTAGAGGGTTATTCTTTGAATGTGGAATACTTTTCTGAAATACTGTCTATGCAAAGAAAGATGTCTAAGTATGCAGCTGTAGTTACTGAAATGCTTGAGATTCCAAAGAATGCAGATACGCGAGATACAACAGCAATAATCCGTTTGGCAACAGCATATATGAAAATTCTGTTTCCGCATGTAAGGACAATTAACGATATTACTAGAGAAGAGTTCGAGACATTTTGTTTTAAGCCAGCTTATGAGAAACGTAAAATTGTTCGTACACAGTTATCTATTGCGGATATGGAATATAATCCTAAAATGCCAGACATAAAGGTGAGGGAATTTTAATGATTGATTTTGACAAAGAACTGAATGAAATGATTGCAAATAAAAATTTGATGAATAGTTATAAGTTGTATTTCCTTAAAGCCTTGATAGTGAATACATCAAATGATAAAAGAGAGTTTGATTTTTATGAAATGGCTTGTTGGATGTGTGCTTATTCATTTTCTGATGTTTGTGCACTGGGGAAGCGAATTCGACCTTTGGACAAATTATTCGATGCAGCAGTTCTTGTCATAGAAAAGGAAGACCTGATGGAAGCATCCAAAGTTTCTGAAGTGTATGATGCAGTGGCTAGTACAAAAGATAAAGAACTTAAACAGTTGGTTGCCTCTCTTTGCGATTATGTGCCATACAGACTGTTGGCGTATTTGTGGCAGCAAGAATTGAAAGGGAAAACGGATGGACAGAAAAATCAGATAATTGAGGAAATGTCTAGAAGTGATGAAAAAAGTGTATATTCTATTTATTCAATATCTTTACATAAAAAGTGTATTGAGGTAAATCTAGAGTGGGCTACATTTATTGCTAATAGTAGAAAACGATTGATTCCTTGGATTGAAGAAAAGATAGATGTATTTGTTCGGAAAGGGTGCTAAATATGATATATGCAGATAATGCTGCGACAACAAAACTTGATATAGATGCATTTGAAGCAATGAAGCCATTTTTGTTAGAAGAGTATGGGAATGCTTCTCAACCATATTCATTTGCAAATTCAGCAAAACGTGCATTAAAAAAGGCTAGAGAAGCAATTGCAAAATGTATTGGTGCTTTCCCGGATGAAATCTACTTTACGTCAGGAGGGACCGAAAGTGATAATTGGGCGATAAAAATAGCATCCGGTGAAGGTGATATAATAACATCGTCAATAGAGCATCATGCAGTTTTAAATGCATGTAATGTAATGGAGAAGAGAGGAAGGTCTGTTAAATATATTCCGGTTTCTAGAGAAGGTATCGTTGAACTTGAATATTTAGAAAATAGTGTAACAGAAAAAACGAGATTAATTTCTATTATGTATGCGAATAACGAAATAGGAACAATCCAACCAATAAAACAAATTGCGGAGATTGCGCATAAGAATAATTGTTTGTTTCACACAGACGCAGTGCAAGCGGTTGGACATGTTCGTATAAATGTTCGTGATTTAGATATAGATTTGCTATCTGCATCAGCGCATAAGTTTAATGGGCCCAAAGGAGTTGGGTTTTTATATGTGAAGAGGGGCACGCAGGTAAGTGCTTATCTTAATGGGGGTAGTCAGGAGAAGGGGTTAAGAGCAGGGACAGAAAATGTTGCTGGTATTGTGGCAATGGCTGTTGCATTAGAAAAAAATTGTAATGGTATAAATGAGAATAGGGAAAAAATAAAAAAACTAGAAAAGATTATTATCAATAAATTAGACAATTCTGGTGTAAAATACATTAGGAATGGAAGTGAAGATCATATTCCTGGAAACATAAGTGTTTCTTTTAAAGACTTAGAAGGAGAGATGATACTTCATAGGATGGATATTAGAAAAATATGTATTGCTACAGGTGCAGCATGTGACAGTGTAAATACAAATATTTCGCATGTGTTGAAAGCTATTTGTGTTCCAGAAGAATATATAAAAGGTACAATTAGAATATCTCTTGGAAAGGACAATACGGAACAGGAAATAAAGACGTTGACAGATGAATTGATAAAAATTGTATCGAATGCAGATTGTATGTGACAATAATGCTGAATAATAAGGTGTTATTTTTATGGTAAGTTTTATTGTATTATGAAAGGCGATAAAAATGAATGATATATTAAATGCAATACAGAACGAGATGGAAAACGGATATTTGGGAGATGATATCGATGATGTAGCAAAGGCTGAGGCTGCTGAGTATGGTGAATTAATTGAAAAAGATGTAGATATAAATGATTTATTACAATCTAACATTGTTTGTTCAAATAGTGGCTCAAATATCAAATCGATAATTAATAGTTTGGAAGACGGTTATTATGTTATTCCGCCATTTCAGAGAAGATTTGTATGGAATAAAAGTAAGATAGCGTATTTGGCATTGTCTATTATCCAGAGTGTTCCGATACCACCAATATATGTATATACAAATGAAGATCGTAAGCAAGTAGTGTTAGATGGCCAACAACGGATGATTGCAATCTTTTTGTATTTTAATGATTTAGAATATGTAAAGTCAGATAATCATATTGACTTTAAAACGGTATCTGAATTAAATACAGAGCTTAGACGTTTAGAAGCAGAAGAACGAAAAATGGTAGAAGAACAAAGCCCTAAGAAAGAAATCGGTAATGTTCGAAGAGATATTGCAATAATGAAGGAAAAGCTTCTTGTTGAATGCGGAATGAAACGGTGCTCATACTGTATTGATGAAGATAAAGATATCTCATTTAGTTTATTTGCAGAAAAAAATCGGGAGTACTTATTACAAAAGAGATTAGATATAACGCTTGTGGAATCAAGAGATATGAAATGTATTCCGCATAAGACATTTTCTAATATTTTTAAACTGTTAAATAGTGGTGGAAAGCCTTTAGGACCTCAAGAGGTAAGAAATGGTGTGTTTTGGGATACAACGTTATACGAAAATATTTATGAGATAAATGAAAGTCATAAAACCTGGAGAAAAATTTATGGTGGTATAAGTGTTTTCTCAAAGGATATGGAAATTTTGCTGAAGATGGTAGCGTTATGTTTTTATTCTTGTAAAAATGAAGACGGATATTATGAAGTTGATATTCAAAGGTTTTCATGGGCTAATATTATGGACAGTTATTCGGAAATGGCATCAGAAAGGAAGGGTGAGATCACCAAGGAAGTTTTGCTGCTAAAAAAATATTTGGATGCTATAGAAATCGATACAAGTGTGAAATGTCAAAGAGCTGTATTTGAAGCTATGTTTGTGGCATATAGTAAAGCGTGTTTGCCAGATGATGTTAAAATATCTTATGAGTGGTTATGCAGTAAAAGATTTGAAAAAGTTTCTTCAAATAAGTCTAGCGTAGAAGATAGGATTAATATGGCGGTGGTGTGGTTAAAGGAGATATGCTGTGTATGATATAGATAAATTATCTCGTGATATATTTGAAGCGATATCTGGAGATGTACAGAAGAAGTTTAGAGAACATTATAATATGGTGATTGTGGGAAATAATTCTACAGGAAAAACGAGCCTTATCGAATGTTTATTAAATACTGTGAAACAACAGAAGAGAAAAGATTTTTATTATATAGATCCTAAAAATCGAACGGTATATGAACCCGAAGAAGAGGGAGGATATAGTCTTGATTTAGAACCAATAACCGCTTACGATATTATATCGAGTAGAATAAATAAGAAGGTAATGGCTAAAAAAGATATATTTGTTGATAATTTGTCGGGGGGAGGTTTCTTTTTTACGGAACTTGTCACAAAATTTGCTGTGTATAAAAATGTCCTTGAGCAGTTTATGGGATGGGAAATTAATGTAGAAAGTCCAGAAGAAACGTCAGAAAGTATATTTGAAAGAGCAATAGAAAGGAATCAAAGAAAAAAAGTTATTATTAATAATAGTTATGAAATTGCATCTATATCGAGTAGTGAGCAAGCTAAAATGAGAATAGTCATGGAAGTAATGATTGCAAAAGAAAAAAAATGTAAAGTAGTAATTATTGATGAGTTTGATTCGCATTTTGATTCTGAGGGAATGGTTTGCTTTTTAGAACAACTTGTCGAAAAGTTTAATGATATACGATTTATAGTTATTATACATAATTTTGAGGTTCTTGTGAATATTAATGATTTTGATGCTTTGATTTTTAATATATTAGATACGTCTGAGACTCCATATAATTATGTTGATACAAATGATATTAGTCAAATGGGTGATGCATATAAAGCATTTAATAGATTTGTGGGTAAAAAAGGGAAGCAAGAGAGGCTGTTGCGAGATGGTATGACTTACGTTGTAAAAGGTGAAAAAATCCCAATAGAGATACATGATAAAATAGCAAAGATAGACAGGAAATTGTTGACCAATAAAGAAAAAATTTTGTTCGATTATATAAAGGAGAAGAATGGAGAATAGGTTATTTATACCAACGAATTATGCTGTCGAACTACCAAAAGGTAATAAACCATATTATAATTCGTCTAATAAGAAAGAGATTATTGTTCCTTTGTTGGAGGCTTCTCGTGGTTATTGTATGTATTGCGGGAAATCATTATACAACGAGACTGACTTTATTATTAATTTGGAGCATTCTGTTGATAAAGAAGGGAATGATAATCAGAAAGAAGGAGATTATAAATATTTAAGGCATTGTAAGCATAATTTTTCTATTTCATGCCCTATATGTAATATGGTATGTAAAAAGAGCATTGAAAAGGTAAGTATGCAAAATGTGCCTAAATCAATAGAGTGTTCAAAGGAAAACTGTGATGAGCAAAGTTGTGAAATATATTCAAATCTTCGTGAGAATTATATGGAAAAGAATGCTATTATATTGCAACCGAAAGGTGTAAAAAAGCAAAATATTTATTATCGAATAGCATATGACTTATTAAAGAATATATACATACCGGAGATTGAAGGAACGGACGAAGAGAAAGATAATCCATATCATATCTTTTTTGTTCAAAATCATATTGATAGGTTTCAGTTAAATGGTAGTAGGTTTTCAGAATGTATTATCGAACTTTGTGCAGATATTGTATTTCTTTGTGAGAACGGTGTTGAATCCATAGATGATATTTTTTCTTTTTTCAAAGGCAGACATTTTCCTAATATTCTTGGCGAACTTTTCATAGAATATTTGAAAATAAATTTTGAGGGGAAAGCAGCAGAGCAGATGTTAGAATATTGTAGATTATTGGTATTATTAGATTCTGTAAATTGAAATTGATGTAAAAATCTGTTAAACATCTTATGAGTGTATTTATAGAGGCTGGATGGAGACTGTACAAGCTTGTGAGTGAACTTTTGGTCACGATGACCAAAAGTTCCAAACCAACAATGACCAAAAGTGGTTTTCTTTTTTATGACCATTATTCGGGTCTTAGGGGAACCCTAATGTGAACGCCCTGAGCGTGAAGTTTCCGGCGTAAAGTATGCAACTTTAGGCGTATCCTGTTTTTGATTGTCAAGTAGAATTGACCCACATTTACGTTTAAATCTGACCCACCCACCACGATTATGGTAAGTGGGTCATTTTTATATGTCATTCTTGATTTTTACACTGTGTTTTGACCCACCTGTTAATGTAAAATCAGTTGATAGCCATTATTTTTTAATGTCGTTTCATCTATCCAAAGTATTTTTTCAGTTGTATCCAAGGACACATACTGGCTAAGCGTAAGCAAACGATCACCTATAAGTTCCTGAATAACAGCATCCATAGACTTATGTGAAGTATAACTCTTTTGTGCCGGTTTTGATGCAGGCTTTTTTTGTCCATTTGAACAAAGTTCATCTATATTCAAAAAAATATTTGCCTCATTTGTTTCTAAATCCTTTACTCCAAAGCGGTCCTGTTTTTCATCATAAAAAAGATACGG
>JAFZGJ010000175.1 GCA_017555455.1 Lachnospiraceae bacterium | reverse complement strand
CGATTCCGGCTCTGGGCATTACCCGAAAGGGTTTCATATATATGCGGGTGTAGTTCAATGGTAGAACACTAGCCTTCCAAGCTAGATACGTGGGTTCGATTCCCATCACCCGCTTTTGCAAAGAATTTAAAAAATATAGTTGACAAAGTTTTCAAAGTTTGGTATATTAAATGAGTTCGATGCGAACAAACTTAATAAATATGCACGAGTGGCTCAGTGGTGGAGCATCGCCTTGCCAAGGCGAGGGCCGCGGGTTCGAATCCCGTCTCGTGCTTGTAACCGTAAACATAACGTTTACGGTTTTTTTGTTTTTTGTTTCATTGATTGTTGCATAGAATGGATATATAATATGAAATGTGAATGATTAGAAGAGTACAGAGGAATAAAAAATTATGGGATTTAATGTAAAGTCGCAAAGAAATAAATCATCCGTCAACTTAATGGAGGGTCCAATTATAAAGAATATTCTGTTGTTTGCCGTTCCTTTATTTATAGGACAGCTTTTGCAACAGTTTTACAATATGGCAGATGCCTGGGTTATTGGAAATTTTGCGGATAATGATGCTTTTGCGGCGGTGAGTTCTGCGGGAAGTATGACTTTTTTGATTGTAGGTCTTTTCAATGGGATTGCCATTGGAGGTGGTGTAATTATTTCAAAATATTTTGGAGCCGGTGATAAAGAAAATGTAGTGAAAGCCATACATACAAATTTTTTGTTTGGAATACTTGCTTCTATTTTATCAACAGTTGTAGGTTTGCTTCTTATGCCCCGCATTTTGGTATGGATGAAAACACCGGAAAGTGTTATGCCCAGCTCTCTTAGTTATTTTACCATTTACTTTGCCGGAGTATCTACGGTGATTATGTATAATATATGTATGTCCATTATGCGGTCTTTGGGGGATAGTATTCATCCCTTATATTATTTAATTCTGTCATCCATATTGAATGTAGTATTGGATATATTGTTTGTAGCAGTTTTTCACTGGGGGGTGGCAGGAGCTGCCATCGCCACGGTAATTGCACAGGGATTAAGTGTAATATTATGTTTATATCGGATGTGCAGGATAGAAGAGTATACCCGATTGGATTTTAAGAAAATTCATTTTTATAAAGATATGATGTCGGAAGTTATTAAGCAGGGACTTCCTACAGGAATACAAAATGCGGTTATCAGTATCGGAAATCTTACGGTACAGACCAATATTAATTCTTTTGGTTCCTATGCCATGGCGGGTGTAGGTGCTTATTCGAAGATTGAAGGATTTGTGTTTTTGCCGATTATGAGTATGTCCATGTCTCTGCCTACATTTGTAAGTCAGAATTTAGGAGCAAAGAAAATTGACAGAGCAAAAAAAGGTTCAGTTTTTGGAATTTTGTTTGGTATGATTACGGCAGAGCTGTTGGGGGTAATTATTTATTTTACCGCACCAAGTTTTCTTAAAATTTTTGTAGACACAGCAGAATCTGTGCAATACGGTACTATTCATGCTAAGGTAACGTCATTATTTTTCTTTTTGCTTGCACTGAGTCATTGCGCGGCAGGCGTACTTAGGGGATGTGGTAAAGCCTTTATTCCTATGGCTGCTATGTTGGCATTTTGGTGTGGTGTACGAGTGGTTTATGTAACTTCTATTTTAAAAATAATACCTGAGTTTCAGATGATTTCCTGGGCATATCCTTTAACTTGGACGTTAAGCTCCATTGTATTTGTGGTGATTTTACTTAGG
Organism: Lachnospiraceae bacterium; assembly: GCA_017555455.1. Lineage (GTDB taxonomy): Bacteria > Bacillota > Clostridia > Lachnospirales > Lachnospiraceae > SFDP01. The sequence goes on along the minus strand of JAFZGJ010000175.1, from coordinate 3,409 downwards.
ATGGATTGGAACCGGCTTTTTTCAGAATAAGACTTGGTATATGAAACTCAGAAGAGGGGGGCGGACAAAGTATGGAAAAAGCATATAAATTGTCTTTTGAAACTGCACAAAGTGAGGGACTGGTAGTTGCCAACTGCGGATGTTCCCAAACAGAGCCGTTACATAGTTTTGGACCGGCTTTAAAACCTAATTTTGTAATTCATTTTGTTTTAAGCGGAAAAGGTGTTTTTTCCATTGGAGGTAAAAACTATCAATTGGAAGCAGGCAGTGGATTTTTGATTCCTCCGGGAGAATTGGCATTTTATCAGGCAGATGAAAAAGAACCATGGACTTATATCTGGGTAGGATTTAGCGGAAGTAAGGCACAGGAATATATTCAGGGGATTGGATTATCCGGTCATGCACCTATTTTTCAATCGGAAGAGCAAGAAGCTTTATATGCCTGCGTAAAAGATATGATGGAACATAATACGTACAGTGTGGCCAATGAGCTACGAAGAGTGGGGCAACTGCAGATTTTTCTTTCCATGATAGCGAGAGAAAATTTCATGGAGGAAGAAGTGGGTAAAGGAAACCAGTATGTAAAGCGTGCTATTGATTTTATTCAAAGTAATTATCATTTTCCGATTAAAGTAACAGATGTGGCAGATTATGTTTGTATTAACAGAAGCTATTTGTATAGCTTGTTTCAAGAGGCTCTGAAAATGTCACCACAGCAGTTTTTGAGCAGTTATCGGATTACTAAAGCTGCGGAGTTATTACTTACCAGTTCCCTATCTGTCGAAAGTATTGCACTTTCTGTGGGATATAATGCACCATTTGTTTTTACTAAAGCATTTAAACAGATAAAAGGGATGTCTCCTACGGCGTATCGTAAGGAAAAAAAGAAGGAAGAAAGCAAAAAAAATAAAGATTATTTAAGTCAAATAGAAAAATTTTTAAGTCATGGAGAAGAAAATCGGATTTAACAAAATGACAAATTTTTATAACATAATCTTCTTTTAGTGATATACTTTTTTTAATAAACTATATATAGAAAACGAAAGAAAAACAGCTATGGCAGAGTATATAAAAAACAAACAGAAGAAAAAAGAAGAGGAAATGAAAGATAAGCTGTTAGCAAAATTTGCAGAGGTTTTTGGCAGCAGTGAAGGGGCAAAGGTTTATTTTGCACCGGGGCGGGTTAATTTAATCGGAGAGCATACGGATTATAATGGTGGCTATGTATTTCCGGCAGCATTGACTCTTGGTACTTATGGTGTTGCCAGAAAAAGAAACGACAGAAGGTTAAGATTTTATACCATGAATTACAACAGGGTAGATATTGTAGAATCTACTTTGGATGATTTGGTTCCTTTGAAAAAGTCCGGTTGGACGGCGTACCCCAAAGGAGTGATGTGGGCCTTCAAAGAGCGGGGAATGGAAATGGATTGTGGAATGGATTTTCTATTGAAGGGTACCATTCCCGGAAGTTCAGGCTTGTCTTCTTCAGCTTCGGTAGAGGTTTTAACCGGTTTTATCTTGAGAGATTTATATGGTTTTAAGGTTACTAATCGTGATTTGGCTTTGATTGGACAGTACTCTGAAAATAATTATAATGGTGTGAATTGTGGAATTATGGATCAGTTTTCCATTGCTATGGGTAAGAAAAAACAAGCCATTTTTTTAGATACGGACACATTAAATTTTAATTATGTACCGGTAAAGCTAAAAGGAGCAAAGATTGTTATTTCCTGTAGCAATAAAAGGCGAGGATTGGGAGACTCCAAATATAACGAAAGAAGAAGTGAATGTGAAACCGCATTGGCAGAACTTCAAAAAGAGATATCCATAGATAGTTTGGCAGAATTGGATGAAGAGGAATTTGAGAGATATCAATATGCTATAAAAGATGAAACCAGACGTAAAAGGGCAAAACATGCAGTGTATGAAAACCAAAGAACCATAAAAGCAGTGGAGGCTTTGGAAAAAAGTGACATGGAAGCTTTTGGAAGACTTATGAATGAATCTCATATTTCCTTGCGGGACGACTACGAAGTAACAGGAATTGAATTGGATACTTTAGTGGAAGAAGCATGGAAAATAGAGGGTGTGATAGGTTCCAGAATGACCGGTGCCGGTTTTGGTGGTTGTACCGTTAGTATTGTCAAGAAGGAAGCTGTGAAGAAGTTTATTAAAAAGGTTGGAAAAGCATATAAAAAGAAAATCGGATATTATGCAGATTTTTATGTAGTGAAATTGGGAAACGGTCCCAAAGTAATATATTAAAAATAGGATATTAGTATTTAATTTTTAAGTATAAATATTAATATTAGGAGAAGGGAGATATATCATGATTTGTAAGAACATTAAGCAGTTAGTAAACTATGGATTAAAAAATAATCTATTGGAAAAAGAAGATGAAATTTTTACCGTTAATCAGTTGTTAGAATTATTTGGCTTAGACGAAATGGAAGAGGTAGAAGCTCCGGAAGCAGAGTTAGAAGACATTTTAAAAGAAATGTTGGATTATGCAGCGGCTAACGGATTAATGGAAGATGATATCACTCACAGAGATTTATTTGATACTAAGATTATGAGTAAGCTGCTTCCAAGACCAAGTGAAGTTATTCGTACTTTCTGGAAGTTATACAAAGAAGAATCGCCAAAAGCAGCCACAGATTATTACTACAAATTTAGTCAGGATACAGACTATATCAGAAGATATCGTGTGTGCAAAGATCAGAAATGGAGCACAGAAACAGAATATGGCGATATTGATATTACCATTAATTTATCCAAACCGGAAAAAGACCCTAAAGCTATTGCAGCAGCAAAATTAGCAAAACAGGCGGGTTATCCGAAATGTCTTCTTTGTGTGGAAAATGAAGGTTATGCCGGTAGAGTAAATCATCCTGCAAGACAGAATCACAGAATTATTCCCATTGAAATCAATAATAGTACCTGGGGATTCCAGTATTCTCCATACGTATATTACAACGAACATTGTATCGTATTTAACAGCAAACATATTCCTATGAAGATTGAACATGATACTTTTTGTAAATTGTTTGATTTTGTAAAACAGTTCCCACACTACATTGTAGGTTCTAATGCGGACCTTCCCATTGTAGGAGGTTCTATTTTAAGTCATGATCATTTCCAGGGTGGTAATTATGAATTTGCCATGGCAAAAGCACCTGTGGAGACAGAATTTACAGTAGAAGGTTTTGAAGATGTAAAAGCCGGAATTGTAAAATGGCCAATGTCTGTAATCCGACTTTCCGGAAAAGACACTGACAGAATTATTGCTTTAGCTGATAAGATTTTGGACACTTGGAGGGAATATACAGACGAAGATGCATTTATTTATGCTTATACAGATAATGAGCCACATAACACCATTACTCCGATTGCAAGAAAACGTGGT
>JAFZGJ010000174.1 GCA_017555455.1 Lachnospiraceae bacterium | reverse complement strand
TTAGTAAGACCCCTTGAAGACTACGAGGTAGATAGGGCTGAGGTGTAGGCACAGTAATGTGTACAGCTGACAGTTACTAATCGGTCGAGGGCTTATCCATAGGTTTAGGGAAGAAGATGTATTTGATGGAAGTTAGATGTGTTCGGTTTTGAGGGTACATTCCTTAAGTAAGGCCCAGTGGCTCAGTTGGTTAGAGCGCCGCCCTGTCACGGCGGAGGTCGAGGGTTCGAGTCCCTTCTGGGTCGTTTCAGTAATTTGGGATCATAGCTCAGCTGGGAGAGCACCTGCCTTACAAGCAGGGGGTCACAGGTTCGAGCCCTGTTGGTCCCATTTTTCTAAATATGCCGATATGGCTCAATTGGCAGAGCAGCTGATTTGTAATCAGCAGGTTAACGGTTCGAGTCCGTTTATCGGCTTTAATGGATGGATTCCCGAGTGGCCAAAGGGGGCAGACTGTAAATCTGTTGGCACCGCCTTCGAAGGTTCGAATCCTTCTCCATCCATTTCTGTGAAGTAAGTTAAAGGAGACAGTGCTTGCGCGTAAGCTCCTTGTAGTCAACTGAAAAGCAGTCATGCCGCAGTGGCGGAACTGGCAGACGCACAGGACTTAAAATCCTGCGGGACTTATACTCCCGTACCGGTTCGATTCCGGTTTGCGGCAGTGTTTAAAAGTGCAGAGAATGTTGAAAAATCAACGTTCTCTGTATTTTTTTATTGCTTTTTCTTGAACACCTTTGAACACCATATCTTAAACAGTGGCAGATAGTCCAAGATTCTGGAATGCAGATGTGATATCTCCATCCCTGTTTACATCCCTTAAATAGTAAAGTGTGGAACGTATTAATTATAGATATATGGCTGATGAAGATTTATAAAAATCAAACTGCATTATTTGTTTTTTATTTTAATTTATAATTGCTAAAAATATATGGGAGGATTATAATATACATATAAGGTAGCCGGAAGGTGAGTGCACATCACCTGTCCCGGCGTTTTTAATAATGAACTATTGAGAAATAGCTATCCCAAACTTTACCAGAGAGCAGGACGGCTATTTCTTATTTTCATAATTTGTGATAAAATCAACTTAGTAAATTAAATAAAATCACAAGGGAGAGAACATTATGGCATTAGTAACAACAAAAGAGTTATTGTTAGATGCTCAGAAAAACGGATATGCGGTAGGAGCATTTAATGTTGAAAACATGGAAATGGTACAGGCAGTGATTGCAGCAGCGGAAGAACTTCGTTCTCCGGTTATTATGCAGACAACCCCTTCCACATTAAAATATGCGGACCCGGAATATTTTTATGCTAACGTAGCGACAGCAGCAAAAAAAGCAAGTGTGCCGGTAGTTATGCATTTAGACCATGGCAGCAGTTTTGATTTGGCGATGAAGGCATTCCGTGCAGGCTATACTTCTATTATGATTGATGGAAGCCATAGTGTGTTGGAAGAAAATATTGCCATTACCAAAGCAGTAGTAGATGCTTGTCATGCGGGTGGTGTACCTGTAGAAGCTGAGCTTGGTAAAGTAGGCGGAAAAGAAGATGATTTAGATGGTGGGAACGGTGGTTTTACAGATCCGGAAGAAGCCGTAAGATTTGTAGAAGAAACAGGGGTAGATTCCTTGGCGGTAGCCATTGGAACGGCACATGGCGTTTACAAGGGAATTCCGAAATTGGATGTGGAACGTTTAAGCAAGATTCGTGAAGTAGTATCTATTCCATTGGTGCTTCACGGAACCAGTGGTATTCCGGACGAAGATGTAAAAGAATGTATTCGTCGAGGAATCTGCAAAGTAAACTATGCAACAGATCTTCGTATTGCATTTACCGAAGGTGTTAAAGAAGTTTTAACCGCAAAACCGGATACCATAGATCCTAAGAAATATAATGCTGCAGGTAGAGAAAAAGTAAAAGAATATGTTCTTGGCAGAATTAAAGTAGTGGGCAGTGAAGGCAGAGCATAGGGAAAATAAAACAGATACTGTATAAGCAGTGTTGAACAAATAAAAGCGTGGGCAAAAATGTCCATGCTTTTTCCTATTCTGATATTTCAAGACGTTCCTTTTTTTGTTATAATACAAATTAACGCTTAAAATGATTACATATTTAAAGGAAAGAGATAAGACATGGATATTCAAGGCGCAATAACATATATTATGGAAATTATAGGGACCATTGCTTTTGCTGCTTCCGGAGCTATGGTGGGGATAAGAAAGAAAATGGATATTTTTGGTGTATGTGTCCTGGGTTTTGTAACGGCAGTAGGAGGCGGAATGGTGCGAGATGTAATTTTGGGAATTACACCTCCTAATGTTTTTCGAAATACAGATTATGCTTTGGTAGCAGTTATGACCGCTTTGATAGTGTTTACGGTTGTATATATAAAGAGAGATGTTATGGACGGAAGCTTTAAGCTGGTTTATGACAAAGTAATGTTGATTATGGATACCATAGGATTAGCCATTTTCACAGTGGTTGGTGTGAATATCGGGATTCAGCAGGGATATATTGAAAAAATATTTTTATTGACCTTTTTAGGGACCATTACGGGAGTTGGCGGAGGTTTGATGCGTGATGTTATGGCAGGAGAACCGCCTTATATTTTTGTAAAACATATTTATGCCAGTGCTTCAGTAGTGGGATCTGTGGTTTGTGTTTATATGTATCGCTTCTTTGGAGCGGTAACATCCATGATTATTGCCTGTGGGGTAATATTGGTAATTCGTTATTTGGCAGCAAAATTTCATTGGAATCTGCCACATATTGAGTTTAATAAAGAAAAGTAAGTACAAATTTATCAAGAAAACGGTAAGGATAAAATTAACAGAAATAGTTAGATAAGAACAAAAGAAAGGAATCAATGATTAATATGAAGTACGATTTTACATCGATTATTGACAGAAAAGGAAAAGATGCCATTGCAGTAGATGGGGTTGGAGTGATGCCGGGATTTGCACCCACAGAACCTAAGGAGGGATTTGATATTATTCCTATGTGGATTGCAGATATGAACTTTCCTACGGTTCCCACCGTACAGGAAGCCGTTATTGAAAGAGCAAAACATCCTGCATTTGGATATTTTGCTGCCTCTGATGAGTATTATAATTCTATTATTGAATGGCAGAAGAATCGTAATGGGGTAATAGGACTTACCAAAGAATACATCGGCTATGAAAATGGCGTTTTAGGTGGTGTTATTTCTACAGTGACTTCTTTTGCAGCACCGGGGGATGCTATTCTTTTGCACAGCCCTACTTATATTGGTTTTACCAATTCTGTAGAAAATAATGGTTACAAAATTATTCACAGTCCATTAATCAAAGATGAAAACGGTGTTTTCAGAATGGATTATGAAGATATGGATGCTAAAATTAAAGCTAACAACATTCATGTAGCTATTTTCTGTAATCCTCACAATCCTTTGGGACGTGTGTGGGAAAGAGAAGAACTGGAAAAAGCGATGGAAGTTTACCGAAAAAATGATTGTATTGTTATTTCCGATGAAATTTGGTCTGATTTGATTTTGGAAGGAAATAAACATATTCCGTTACAGTCTATTAATGAAGATGCAAAAAACAGGGTTGTAGCTTTTTATGCACCAAGTAAGACCTTTAATCTTGCAGGTTTAGTGGGAAGTTATCATATTATTTATAACAAACATTTGCGTGATCGTATCCGGGCAAAATCCAGTAAGCCTCATTATAATGAAATGAATATTTTCTCCATGCATGCATTGATTGGTGCCTACAAACCGGAAGGATATGAGTGGCTGGAAGAACTCAGACAGGTTTTAACAGAAAATGTAACTTACGGATACAATTACATAAAAGAACATTTTGAAGGTGTGGATGTAAGTATGCCACAGGGAACGTATATGTTGTTCTTAGATTGTACTGAATGGTGCTGGAATCATGGAAAAACCATTCAGGAATTGGAAACCATGTGTTGGGAAGTGGGAGTGGCACTTCAGGATGGAGTTATGTTTAAACATCCATGTGCATTAAGAATTAATCTGGCACTTCCTATGAGCCGTGTAAAAGAAGCCTTTGAACGTTTGGATAAGTATGTATTTAATGCAAAATAGAGAAATGAATTGTTTTTAGAATGAAAAATAAATTAATCCTTTTAATAGATAAGCTTAGAAAAAACAGAAAATTATCTTTAGAAGAATATCAAACCCTAATCCAAGGTTATAGTCCTGAAATTGCAGAGTATGCAGCTACAGAAGCAGTGAATGTGAGACAGCAGATTTACGGAAATAAAGTTTATGTCCGCGGATTGATTGAAATCAGTAATATTTGCAAAAATGACTGCTATTATTGTGGCATTCGAAAAAGTAATCCCAATTGTGACAGATACCGGCTTTCCAAGGAGGAAATTTTGGAATGCTGTCGGGAAGGCTATGAGCTGGGTTTTCGAACCTTTGTAATGCAGGGTGGGGAAGATGGATATTATACCGATGATATATTGTGTGATGTGGTTTCGGCAATTCATCAAAGTTTTCCGGATTGTGCCATTACTTTATCAATGGGAGAGAGAAACAAAGAAAGCTATGGGAAGCTATATGAGGCCGGAGCCGGTCGCTATCTTCTCCGTCATGAAACGGCAGAAAAGGAGCATTATGCAAAGTTACATCCTAAACAGATGTCTTATGAAAATAGATTAAAGTGTTTAAAGGATTTAAAAGAAATCGGTTATCAGGTAGGATGTGGATTCATGGTAGGTTCTCCCTATCAATCGTCTTTATCTTTGGCAATGGACTTGAAATTTGTGGAAGAATTTCAGCCGGATATGTGCGGAATCGGTCCTTTTATTCCACATAAAGATACTATTTTTAAAGAAGAAAAGGCAGGAAGTGTGGAAATGACCTGTTATCTTCTATCCCTAATCCGTTTGATTTATCCACCGGTGTTACTTCCGGCAACCACAGCTTTGGGAACCTTGGATAGAAAAGGAAGGGAAAAGGGAATTCTATCCGGAGCCAATGTAGTAATGCCTAATTTGTCACCGCTATCGGTACGAAAAAAATATGAATTGTACAATAACAAAATTAGTAGCGGACAGGAATCGGCACAAGGATTAGAAGAATTGAAGGTAAGAATGAAAGAAATTTCTTATGAAGTAGTGTGTGAAAAAGGTGACATAATAAAACTTTAGAATTTCTTTATAAAAATAGAAATGTAGTAATAGAATGGAGTATTAAAACAGAATGGCAGTTTATAATCCGGCATCTTTGCGGGCAGAAGAATTTATTAATGATGAAGAAATCAAGGCAACTTTAGCCTATGCAGAAGAGAACAAAAACAATATAGAATTGATTGACCGTATTTTAGAAAAAGCGAAACCTGTTAAAAATGGAAACGGTGCTGTTTGTACGGGGTTATCCCATCGGGAAGCATCTGTGTTATTGGCTTGTGAAATTCCGGAGAAAATAGAAGAAATATATAAAATTGCGGAAGAGATTAAGCAGACTTTTTATGGCAACCGTATTGTAATGTTTGCACCCTTATATCTTTCCAATTATTGCGTTAATGGTTGTGTATATTGTCCTTATCATTTGAAAAATAAGACCATACCGCGCAAAAAATTATCACAGGAAGAAGTAAGAAAAGAAGTTATTGCGCTTCAGGATATGGGCCATAAGCGTCTTGCCATTGAAGCCGGAGAAGACCCGGTGAACAACCCTATAGAATACATTTTGGAATGTATCAATACCATTTATAGTGTGCATCATAAAAATGGAGATATCCGTCGTGTGAATGTAAACATTGCGGCTACAACGGTGGAAAATTACCGTAAATTAAAAGAAGCGGGAATCGGAACCTATATTTTGTTTCAGGAAACTTACCATAAGGAAAGCTATGAAAAGCTTCATCCCACAGGACCAAAGCATGACTATGCTTATCATACAGAAGCCATGGACAGAGCCATGGAAGGTGGAATTGATGATGTAGGCTTGGGTGTATTGTTTGGATTGGAGCTTTATAAATATGAATTTGCCGGATTATTAATGCATGCTGAACATTTAGAGGCAGCTCATGGGGTAGGGCCTCATACCATCAGTGTTCCAAGGATAAAAAAAGCAGATGATATTGATCCGGATGCTTTTGATAATTCTATTTCGGATGAAGTTTTTGCAAAAATTGTTGCCTGCATTCGTTTGGCAGTACCATATACAGGTATGATTATTTCTACCAGAGAGTCAGAGGAGCTTCGCGGTAAATTACTGAATCTTGGGATTTCCCAGGTTAGTGGCGGCAGCCGTACTTCTGTTGGTGGTTATACGGAAGAGGAAAGAGAACACGATACAGAACAATTTGATGTATCCGATCAGCGTACCTTGGATGAGGTAGTGGCATGGCTTATGGAAAAAGGGCATATTCCCTCCTTCTGTACTGCCTGCTATCGTATGGGAAGAACCGGTGACCGTTTTATGAGTCTTTGCAAAAACGGACAGATCATTAACTGTTGCCATCCCAATGCCCTTATGACTTTGGCAGAATATTTGGAAGATTATGCTTCTGAAAAAACGAAAGCGTTGGGATATGAACTGATTGTGGGAGAAGTAGAAAAAATTACCAATGAAAAAGTAAAAGAAACGGCAATACAGAATATAGATGCTATTAGAAATCATAATCGTAGGGATTTTTATTTTTAAATATTTATAAATGAGAGAAACCCCAGAGTGGGTTTCTCATTTTATAATGAAAGGAAAGGGAAATGAGCTTAAATACCACACCTTCATCAGAAAGAATACATATTGGATTTTTTGGTCGTACTAATGCGGGAAAGTCCAGTCTTGTGAATGCTATAACAGGACAACAGATATCCTTAGTTTCTGAAGTAAAAGGAACCACTACGGATCCTATTAAAAAAGCCATGGAGTTGTTACCATTGGGACCGGTGGTATTGATTGATACCCCGGGATTAGATGACAGCAGTGAGCTTGGAGAATTAAGAGAGAAACGTACTAAAGAGATTTTTAGCCGGATTCATATGGCTGTTCTTGTGATAGATGCCAGGGAAGGCGTTACAGAAATAGAGATGCAGCTGGAAGAACGATTAAAGCAGATGCACATTCCTTATCTGGTTGTATATAATAAAAAAGATCTGTTGGAAGTAAAAAGTGGTGGACCGGAAACAGATAGTATAGAGCAAGATAAAGAAGAAAAGGATAATAAAATATATATTAGTACCCTAACAGGAGAAAATATAGAGTTATTAAAAGAAAAAATCGGCTCTGTAAAGTTGAACCGGGAAGAAAAAAAATTAGTGGCAGATTTACTGGAACCGGGAGACCACGTGGTTTTAGTAATTCCTATTGATAAAGCAGCCCCAAAGGGAAGATTGATTTTGCCGCAGCAGCAAACTATCCGGGATATTTTAGATGCAGGGTGTACTCTTTCTGTATGTCAGCCGGAAAATATGAGAGAAACCTTAGAATTATTACGAAAACCGCCGAAGCTGGTAATTACGGATTCACAGGTATTTTCGGTAGTAAAAGAAATGGTACCAAGCAATATTATGTTGACCTCGTTTTCTATTCTTTTTGCCAGATATAAAGGAAATTTGGAAAGTACGGTAAAAGGAGCATATCAGATAGAAGAATTAAAGGATGGGGACAAAATTTTGATTTCTGAAGGTTGTACCCATCACAGACAATGTGGGGATATAGGTACAGAGAAGCTTCCTAAATGGATTTTAAAATATACCGGAAAAGAAATTGATTTTGAATTTACTTCCGGCGGAGATTTTCCTGAGAAGTTAGAAGAATATAAATTAATTATTCATTGCGGTGCCTGTATGTTAAATGAAAAACAGATGCAGGAAAGAATAATGCTGGCAAAAGAACAGAATATACCTATGACTAATTATGGGATTACCATTGCATATTTAAATGGAATTTTACAAAGAAGTATAGAGCCTTTTCAAATATTATAAAAAAGACGAAAGAATCAGGATAAATTTTCTGACAAAATAAAAAAGGATTGCTATTTTTAGATTATGGGTATACAATGTCCATAATTATATAAAAGGCAAAGCAAGGGAAACCTTGTGACGCAAAGCTATAGGGTCTAAAAAAATGACAGCCAGTTGCAATTAGAATTAAAAGTGTACACAGGAGACATTGTAAAGATAAGAGGCTTTGCAATGTCTTTTTGTTGTTTCTTATGGAGGGAGGTAATTTTTATGGAAAAAATTTTATACTCCGAGATTGTAGTTATATGCGCGACCGTGTTAATGGTGGTTTGGATAAATGATACTCATAAGAGCAGAGGTCCGCTTATGATTGGACAAAAGCTTTTTAGATTATTGCTTTGCATTAATATGGGAGCTATGCTTTTTGATTGGATACAGGTTTTGTTTAACGGTACTACTTACGTGTTTAGTCATTTTATTGAAACGGCTGCTATTTGGGGCTATTATTTACTTTATTCTATGATTGCCTACATATTTACCTTGTATGCAGATTATGAGTTGTATCCGGATAATGAACGGTTCAAGAAAAGGATGGTATTTTATTCCATACCTGCAGCTATTACGTCAATAATGTGTATTTTAAGTATATGGACAGGATGGTATTTCCAGATTGATTCTGCTAATATTTATAGTCGTGGAAAATTGTTTTATATTCCCACAATTGTTTCTTTTGCGTATATTTTATATATTTTGCGTATGCTAACTATGTATCGAAGAAATAATTTATTGGAAACCAGTGCACAAAGAGATCTGTATACGAGATTATTTATTTTTCCCATGGCGCCCTGCCTTTGTGCTGTATTACAAATTGTAGTGCCGGGTTCTGCATGGATTTTTCCGGGAACTACCATTGCAATATTAATTAATTATATTAATATACAAAATGGATATATGGCAAGAGATCATCTAACCGGTCTTTATAATCGAACCCAGCTTGAAAATTTTATGAATTACCAGTTGAAGAATCTAAAAAAGGGAAATTATTTCTTCTTGATTATGTTGGATATGGATAGGTTTAAGCATATTAACGACACTTATGGTCATGTGGTAGGTGACGATGCTTTAATTCAGGCGGCAAAGCTTTTACGAAGCAGCTGCAAAAGAAGATCGGACTATGTGGCACGTCTTGGAGGAGATGAATTTGTAATTATCGGTCAGTGTGAAAACACAGAAGCTGTAGACATGATTATAAAAAGAATGCATGACGTGGCAGATGAATTTAATCAGATTAGTAAAAAACCATATAAAATATACTTCAGTGCAGGATATGTTATTTATGACGGTAGTACCTATGCCACATTAGATACATTGCTTAGTGAGGCAGACCGAAAGATGTATGAAGTAAAGAAAGCAAAAAAATCAAAAGAAAAAATAGAAAATAATGATTGACAAGTTTAATAGCTTGCTGTATAATCAGTTTTGTTGCTGAGTCGTACAGCACGCGGTTAGCCCAGATAGCTCAGTTGGTAGAGCA
>JAFZGJ010000173.1 GCA_017555455.1 Lachnospiraceae bacterium | reverse complement strand
TGTTAATTGTGTTTTGGCTTGGTTTTAGGTCAAAGAATTTAAGAGGGGTTGCACTTTTAGTACTTGTATTTTTTTTATGGAATGTAGATAGTGTATGTGTTGAAACAATACAGAAAATAGCATTCAAAGGCGAAAAAGATGTAAAATTAGCAGAATATATAGTTAGCAATAATAAAGAACAAAAAATATACTTTTTAAATGATGATTCATATAAGTATGAGGGAGTTAGATATAGGATGCAAATTTTAATTAAGAGTAAAAGTGTATATGAACTATCATCTAAAGAGGGATTAGAAAGATGCCTTGGGCGAATTGAACCAGGAGATTACATAATATTGTACATAGATTCGAAAATCAAATTAGATGAAAAGGAAGAATATCATAAAATTGTAGAAGGGACAAGATTTGTGTTATATAAAAAAATAAATTTTTAATAAAAAAGATTAGAATCGGATTTATAAGTTAAAAATGCTGAGTTAGATGATGAGTGGAGTGCTTAGAAATGAAGATAAATCTTAAGAAAAGGGATATTATATGGAGCTATATAGGAACGATGATATCCTTGGGAGCTAATTTTATAATGCTACCATTTATTATTTTTTTCTTGGATGAAGATATGTTAGGATTATGGTATGTTTTTTCAAGTGTAGGAGCAATTGTAACCTTGTTTGATTTTGGTTTTTCAGTTACTTTTGCAAGAAATATTACATATTGCTGGAGTGGAGCAGAGAGTCTAAAAAAGGAAAATGTTGTGTTTGCTTCAAATAGTGAAACCAACTATTATCTTATGAAGCAAGTTATAAAAACATGTAAGATAGTATATGGTATTTTGTCGGCAATTGCATTAACTTTTTTGATCTCAATAGGTACAATATATATAAAATATGTTTCTAGGGAAATTGTGAGTTCAGTACCAATTATTTCATGGACTATTTATTGTATGGCGATATTTTTAAATTTATATTATGGATACTATTCATCCTTTCTTCGGGGAGTAGGGGCTGTTGAACAGGCAAACAAGAATTCTGTGTATGCAAAAATGGTACAAATTTTATTTACAATAATATTGTTAATATTAGGAATGGGGATTATAGGGGCAAGTTTAGCGTATTTGTCTTATGGAATTGTTTTTCGTTTGTTAGGGAAAAAACATTTTTATAATTATAAAGGAATTGGAAGACAATTGTCACAAGTTGATGAAGGTGTTTCTCATGACCAAATTAAGAATATGTTTATTATAGTATGGCACAATGCTTGGAGAGATGGAATTATCTCAATGAGTAATTATTGTTGTAATCAAATTACAACAATAATATGTTCAATGTATTTATCATTGGGAGAAACTGGTGTTTATTCCATGGGAGTTCAAATTGCATCTGCAATCGCACAAATAGCCGGAACATTGTATAATACATATCAGCCTGAATTACAGTCTGCATATGTCAGTTCAAATATGGAAAAAATGCGAAAAACAATGTCAATAATAGTTACTTCATATATATATATATATTTATTAGGTTCAATTGGCGTTATTGTAATAGGGATTCCAATTCTTAAAATTGTTAAGCCTACTGCAATAGTTTCAATGCCAGTTTTAGTGGGATTATTGATTTATCAGTTTATGCTAAAATTTCGAAATTGTTATACATCATATTTTTCATGTACTAATAGAATAATGTATGTTAATGGATTTGTATTTTCTGCAGTAGTATGTGTAATATTGTCATTTGTTTTAATAGGGCCAGTGCAGTTAGATGTATGGGGATTGATTTTAGCGCAAATTATAAGTCAAGGAATTTATAATTTATGGTATTGGCCCATCAAAGCACATAAAGAGATTAGATTGTCATTTAAAGACATGTTAAAGCTTGGTACATATGAAAGTATACAATTATATAAAAATATGTTGAGAAGAAATAAATAAGAAAGATTATATCGAAGTTTAATGTTTAAGAACATTAGATTGATGGTTTTGATGCTGCATGACAATATTCAATTTAAGGGTTTGGTTACACTATTTCTCGCACCTTGACAATTTCATACTTTATATTAAAATCCAAGAATAAATATACATAGAATATATCCTTTCTCTAATTGGTAAAAATGCCAAAAATACGTTTTGTTATTGACTAACCAACGAAAAAGTGTTATATTACAAGTAACAAATAATATATAATATGTAATTATTCAGAACAGGTATGAGCATTTACTGCGAATACCGTAAGAATATGATATAAAGGCAAAAATCCTCTTGCTGAAAGCAATCTATCATGGATTTTTGCCTCGTAATTATGAAGGTACGGAATAATTAATATTACACATACAAGGGATTCTATCAGCATTTCTTTGGAGCGTATCTGTGATCCTGTCTTTGCTAGACTTTCCCTTTTATGAAATTGAATAGGGAAGGATGGCAAGTTGATGGGGCAGATGGATTTGTACCAGAGTGACTTTTATGAGGACAAGTGTCGCTTTGCAGATGTTTTTAATGGAGTTCTTTTTGGTGGAAGAGAGATTATGAAACCGGAAGAATTGGAAAACGAAGACAGTGTCATGGTAGGCATGAAGAGGAAAAGAAACCTGAAAAAGGTGATTTGCGATAAGATACGAAAATGGAAAGGAAGATATGTTTCCATTTTGGTGTTGGAGAATCAGTCTTATGTAGATTACCGTATGGTGTTTCGTGTCATGGAATCGGAAGTCATAGGTTATGAGAAACAAAGAAAAAAGATATATCTTGAACAACAGAGAAGAAATGTTAAATTTAATTCACATGAGTATTTAAGCGGAATGAAGAAAGGGCAGAAGTATATTCCTATTATTACTTTGGTACTGTATGTCGGGAAAAATAAGCTCTGGGATGGTGCAAAAAGCTTGTATGAGATGTTGGAACTGGATGCGGAAATAAAACCTTTTGTCAATGATTTTAAGATAAATCTGTTTGATTATCATGATTATAAAGATTTCAGCATGTTTAAAACAGAAAACCGTTTGCTATTTGAAATGCTTGCAAATGCCAGGAATAAAAAGAAGATGCTGAGAGTTTTGAAACAACAAACTCATTTAGGAGAAGTAGATGAAGTCAGTGCCAAAGCAATTTTGGGGATTCTGAATCTGAAGATTGATTTAGCAAAGATTTTAAAGATAGATGAAACAGGAAGAGAGGTATATGATATGTGTAAGGCATTTGAGGATTATAAGGAAGATGGAAGACAACTTGGATTAAAGCAAGGAAGAAGAGAAGGCAAAAGGGAAGGAAAAAAGGAAGGCGAATTAATGATGGCATTGAAGTTGGTGAAGAACTTAATGAGAAAGAAAAAATTGTCGTTTGATGAAGCAACCAAATATTTAGCCATATCTAAGAAACTAAAGAATGAGTTGATGACTTTAATTTAATACATAAGAAAAATCAATCCTGATATAAGGTATGAAATACACATAATAAATATGATGTAAAAATCCTTATATCAGGATTTTTATTTTTAAACAGATTAGTAAATAAATTTACTACAAAATAGATAGAAATACACCCAAATTAAAGATAAATAGATTTTATAACTTGGAGGCACTAATGATTATTACCCAGACACCCTTCCGTATGTCTTTTTTTGGAGGCGGTACGGATATGGAAGAATATTTTAAAGAGAATAAGGGAGCGGTATTGTCAACAACTTTTGATAAATACTGTTATGTGAATGTAAGACACTTACCACGTTTTTTTGATTATAGAACGGAGCTTGTTTATTCCAAAATTGAAAGAGTAGAAGAATATAAGGATATCGTGCATCCTTTGATTCGAAATGCGATACAAATGTTGGATATGCGGGAAATTCGATTGAGTTATGAAGCTGATTTACCGGCACGTTCCGGCTTGGGAACAAGCAGTTCCTTTGCTGTAGGAATGTTAAATGCTTTTTATGCATTAAAAGGAAAATATGCAGATAAGAAAAAATTAGCAGATGAGGCAATTTATTTAGAGAGAGTTCTTTGTAAGGAAGCAGGTGGCTGGCAGGATCAAATCGCAGCAGCCTTTGGCGGATTTAATCGTATTGAATTTACCGGAAGTGGATATGAAGTATTTCCGGTCATTATATCTCCTGAGAGAAAGAAAATGCTAAATACCAATTTAATGATGTTTTTTACCGGGTTTACCAGATTTTCAGCTGAAATTCAGGCGGATAATCAGAAAGTGAAGATGCAGGATAAAAGTCGTCAGTTACAGGAAATGTATAGGCTGGTAGGTGAAGCAGAAAAAATTCTCGTGGATAAACAGAGTGATTTAGATGATTTTGGAAGATTGCTGGATCATACATGGAAACTGAAAAGACAGACGGGAACAAAAGTTTCTACGGATACCATTGATGAACTGTATGCAAGAGGTGTTAAGGCAGGTGCTTTAGGTGGAAAATTGTTGGGAGCCGGTGGTGGCGGTTTTTTACTTTTCTATGTGCAGCCGGAATTTCAGCAGGGAGTAAAAGAAGCAATGAAAGATTTATTGTATATTCCATTTCAGTTTGAAGAAAATGGTACAAAAGTACTTTACTATCAGGCAGAAGAATATCAACTTGAAGGAGATTTATAAGGTGAAAGTAGTTATTATGGCAGGGGGAAAAGGAACCAGAATTGCCAGTGTAAATGCAGAAGTTCCCAAACCTATGATATGTGTAGATAATAAACCGATATTAGAACATCAAATAGAAAGCCTCACAAAGCAAAATTTCAAAGATTTTATTTTCGTAATTGGCTATAAAGGTGAAGTTATTGAAGAGTATTTTGGAGATGGAAGTAAATTTGGTGTTCAGATTGAATATATAAAGGAAGAAGTACCATTAGGTACAGCGGGGGCTTTATATTTTCTTAAAAGTGAAATTAAGGAAGATTTCTTCCTGGTTAATGGAGATATTATTTTTGATGTTGATTTTCATCGATTTTATCAACACCATAAATTGAATGACGGGATAGCAACTATTTTTACTCATCCTAATAGTCATCCATACGATAGTGGTGTGATTGTGGCAGATAAAACAGGAAAAGTAATAAAATGGATGGCGAAAGAAGAGGAAAGAACATGGTACAAGAATTGTGTAAATGCCGGAATTCATATTTTATCACCGGAAATCTTTTCTAAGTTTGAAATCTTAGAGAAAAAGGATTTAGATAGAGATATTTTGAAACAACTGATTAAAGAAGAAAAACTGTATATTTATCAATCTCCGGAGTATGTAAAAGATATGGGAACACCGGATAGATTTTATGCAGTTCAGGAAGATATCAGA
>JAFZGJ010000172.1 GCA_017555455.1 Lachnospiraceae bacterium | reverse complement strand
TGCCATGGTGGGGTATGGTTTATTTGTGATGATAAGATGGATAAAAAAGGAAATGAAAGTAAGAAAGATAATGAAAAAGTAAAAGGATATCCAGTTGGATATCCTTTTGTTTTACTTAAAAGCACGAGACGGGATTCGAACCCGCGGCCCTCGCCTTGGCAAGGCGATGCTCCACCACTGAGCCACTCGTGCACAAATATATGGTTTCTTTCAACATGTAAGATGATACAACTTTCTTATACGTTTGTCAATAGGGGGAGATAGATTGATTGGGGAAAAAATAACTAAAATAAATGTATTGATTTTGATTAAAACTTACAAAATGACGAAAAACGATAAAAAAAAACAATTTAACTATTGAATATCAGAACAAAAGATGCTAGTATGAAACAAACGTGAAAACGTTTTCTGCATTTTTGCGTAAAAAGAAAACGTTTTCGCATACAACAGACAGATATGGTCTGGAAAACAATACATATCAGAAAAAGAAAGAAAGAGGGAAAAGTTATGAAAAAGAAACTCCTTAGCGCTTTATTAAGCGTAGCAATGGTAGCAACTCTCCTTGTTGGTTGTGGCGGTGCTAAAGAAGAAGCTCCTGCAGCAACAACAGAAGATGCTACTGCAACAGAAAGCACAGCATCTGCAGAAGGCGGATCTGTATACTACTTAAACTTCAAACCTGAACAGGATCAGGCTTGGCAGGATTTAGCTGCAGCTTACACAGCAGAAACTGGTGTAGAAGTAACAGTTGTTACAGCAGCAAGCGGACAGTATGAAACAACTCTTATGAGTGAAATGGGTAAGAGCTCTGCTCCTACATTATTCCAGGTAAACGGACCTGTAGGTCTTGCTAACTGGAAAGATTACTGCTATGACTTAGCAGGATCTGATGTTTACGCTGAACTCACAAATGATGCTTTCGCATTAAAAGAAGGTGACACAGTTTACGGTATCGGTTACGTTATCGAATCCTATGGTATCATTGCTAACAAAACATTACTTGCACAGGCAGGTTATGATGTAGCTGAAATTGATTCCTTTGAAGATTTAAAAGCTTGTGCAGAAGATATTACAGCTCGTTCCGCTGAACTTGGATTCTCTGCATTCTCTTCCGCAGGTATGGATTCTTCTTCTGACTGGAGATTTAAAACACACTTAGCTAACTTACCAATCTACTTCGAATATCAGGCAGATGGTATCGGAAGCACATCTGCAATCAAAGGTGACTTCTTAGCTAACTACAAAATGATTTGGGATTTATACATCAACAACTCTACATGTGATCCGGCTTCTTTATCTGCTAAAACAGGTGATGACTCCAAAGCTGATTTCATCGGTAAAAAAGCTGCATTCTACCAGAATGGTTCTTGGGAATACAATGGTTTAATCGAAGGCGGTTTAACAGATGAAGATTTAGTTATGATTCCAATTTACGTTGGAGCAGGCGATGAAGCTAACCAGGGTCTTTGTACAGGTACAGAAAACTACTGGTGTGTAAACTCTGAAGCAGATGCAGCTGATATCCAGGCTACATTAGACTTCCTTGCTTGGTGTGTAACAAGCGAAGCTGGTACAACAGCTATGGCTACAGATATGGGATTTGTAATTCCTTTCAAAAATGCAGCTGAATCTCCAAACCTTTTCGTAAAACAGGATACAGAATATACAGCAGCAGGCAAAAATCCTGTTTCTTGGAACTTCACAACTATGCCATCTGAAGAATGGAAAAATGGTGTAGGTTCTGCATTAACAGCTTACGCTGCAGAACAGACAGATGCTAACTGGGATGCAGTAGTTGCAGCATTCGTTGATGGATGGGCAACAGAATACAGCTTAGCTAACTAATTGAATATTTATTCATAAATAAAGGGGCAGGCTTAAGTGCCTGTCCCTTATTTTATATTGTGTAAGCATTGCTTACGATGAAATGGGTCGACTTTATGAGGAGGTTGCTATGGATAAGGCATTAAAAAAATATGCACCATTGTTTGTATTACCAACATTTGCTGCATTTCTTATTGGATTTGTTTATCCGTTTTTCCAAGGTCTGTATCTTTCTTTTTGTCAGTTTACAACAATTAAGAATGCGAAATTTATCGGCCTTGGTAACTATGTAAAAGTATTTCAGGATGCTTCTTTTTTAGATGCATTTTGGTTTACGGTTCTTTTTGCCATTGTTTCTATTCTTTCTATCAATATTATTGCTTTTGCACTGGCATTAATTTTAACAAGAGATGATTTGAAGGGAACCAATGTATTTAGAACAGTATTCTTTATGCCAAACTTAATTGGTGGTATTGTTTTGGGTTACATATGGCAGATTTTAATTAACTGCGTATTATCTTTAGTTGCAGAACCATTACTTGCATTAAACAGCACAGCGGGTTATTGGGGGATGATTATTTTAATGTGCTGGCAGCAGATTGGTTACATGATGATTATTTATATTGCAGGTATTCAGAATGTACCGGAAGCTTTAACAGAAGCAGCGGCTATCGATGGAGCAACTGCATGGGAAACTTTAATAAAAGTAAAATTACCTATGGTAATGCCATCCATTACAATCTGTGTATTTTTAACATTGACAAATTCATTTAAGTTGTTTGACCAGAACTTGGCGTTAACTGCCGGAGAACCTGCTCATGCAACTGAAATGTTAGCTTTAAATATCTATAATACTTTCTATGCAAGAGCCGGTGCTCAGTGGAAAGGTTTAGGACAGGCAAAAGCGGTTATTTTCTGTATTTTGGTTATCGTAATTTCCTTAATTCAGTTTAGAGCAACACATTCTAAGGAGGTACAGCAGTAATGAAAAGTAGTAAATCAAAAGCTTTAAATAATGTTTTCACTGTAATCCTTAGCATTTTGTCCTTGGCTTATGTATATCCTGTTTTCATGATTTTGATTAACTCTTTGAAACAGGAGCTTTCCATTACCACGGAATCCGCATTTGTATTACCAACAGCAGAAACCTTTGCAGGTCTTGAAAACTATGTTAGTGCGATTCAGGCTCAGGGATTCATGAAGAGTTTAGGATTCAGTTTGTTTATTACTGTTAGTTCTGTAGCGGCAATTCTTTTGTTCTGCTCCATGAGTGCATGGTATATTGCACGTATTAACAGTGTATTTTCTAACGTATTTTATTACCTCTGTGTATTTTCCATGGTAGTACCTTTCCAGATGGTAATGTATACTTTATCTTCAACAGCAGACACTTTGAAATTAAACACACCATGGAATATTTGGGTTATTTACCTTGGATTTGGTGCAGGTCTTGCTGTATTTATGATTACCGGTTTTATGAAAGGAATTCCGTTGGAAATAGAAGAAGCAGCTATGATTGACGGATGTACTCCAATCCAGACTTTCTTCTCCATTGTTTTACCTATGTTAAAACCAACTTTGGTTTCTGTAGGTATTTTACAGGCAATGTGGGTATGGAATGACTACTTACTTCCGACTCTTGTATTGGATATTAAAAAGTACAAAACAATTCCTATGTTAATTCAGTACTTCCGTGGAAGCTACGGACGAGTTGAAATGGGACCTATGATGGCTTGTATTATGCTTACCATCATTCCAATTATTATCGTTTACTTAGCAGGACAGAAACACATTATTAAAGGTGTTGCTGCCGGTGCGGTAAAGGGTTAATAGGGAAGAGCAAAAAATCATTTTATATAATTTACGGAAAGTCGCAGATTCTTTGTCTGCGACTTTTTGTTGCGAAAAAAAGGCTGTTTTGTTATGATAAGTAAGATAAGAAATAACAAACGAAAAGTGGAGAACGTAAGGTGCATAAGAAGAAAGTTGCCATTGCCGGAATGCTTGTATTTTTAATGCTATCCGTAACCGGCTGTAATTCGAATAAAAGTGTGGAAAATATAAAACAGGGATTTGATGCAATCACTTCTTTAAAATATGAAGAAGCTTTAAGGTGTTTTGAAACCGCTGACGAAGCAGGAGAAAATAAACAGCAAATAGCCAGAGGTCAGGGAATTGCATATTTGGGACTGGCAAAATATAAGGAAGCCATAGAGCAGTTTTTGGTTGCCTTGTCCTATAGTGATGAATTCGTGGATAATTTTGATTTTGATACCAATTATTACTTGGCAACTGCTTATTTTAAAAACGGACAGGTAGCCGAGGCGGAAAAGGTATATACTGCCATTTTAGCTTTAAGGGATGACAGGGAGGCAAGATATTTAAGAGGAATTGTATTTCTGGAAGAAAACAAACTGGCGGCTGCTAAGGAAGATTTTGATGTTGCCTTGGCAAAAGACAACAGTGATTATGATATGCGTATAGAAATTGCGAAGGCTCTTATGAACAAAGGCTTTGAAAACGAGGCCAAGGCATATTTACAGGCGGCATTAGGAGGAAATGAAAAAAAGATTTCTGATTATGACAAAGGAAGACTTAGTTATTATATGGGGGATTATGAAAATGCCCGTAACTATTTGGAATCTACAAAAGGAAATAAGAGTGCGGATGCAGCATTGCTGTTGGGACAAACTTATGAAAAATTAGGAGATTACAACTATGCTGCCAGTGTATATAGCAATTATCTTACACAGCATCCGGATAATGTAATTCTTTTTAATCGCTTAGGAATGTGCAAATTGCAGGCAGGAGATGCTCAGGGAGCTTTGGAGTGTTTTGAAAAAGCTTTAGCTATGGAAGATTCCTCCATGACCCAGATTTTGAAGTTTAATCAGATTGTTGCCTATGAGTACTTGGGAGAATTTGATCAGGCAAATGTGTTAATGAGAAGTTATTTGCAAATATATCCGGATGATCAGGAAGCCTTGCGAGAGTATGAGTTTTTGAGATCCAGGTAGAAATAAGTAGACATAATAAGTAAAAATAATGCAAAAAATAAAGACACAAGATATGGTGTAAGGAAATTAAATAACACCAAATATCTTGTGTTTTTTGTTGACTTTTATATTGGCGGATGCTAGACTTAATTTTAGTACGATTAAAATATGAGTTTTACATATGAACGGAGGAAAGAGATGTTTCGGGTTGTAAAAAGAGATGGGGATGTCCATGATTTTACGCTGAATAAGATTAGCGATGCTATTATTAAGGCTTTTAATGCTACGGATGTACAGTTTAATAATGACATTGTTGATTTATTGGCGCTAAGAGTTGTGGCAGATTTTCAGCCTAAGGTAAAAGAAGGATCAATTCATGTAGAGGATATTCAGGATAGTGTTGAAAAAACATTAGAACATGCCGGTTTTGCGGAGGCGGCAAAGGCCTATATTCTTTATCGTAAACAAAGAGAAAAAATGCGTAACATGAAATCTACCATTCTTGATTACAAAGATGTAGTAAACAGTTACGTGAAAGTAGAAGACTGGCGTGTAAAAGAGAATTCTACAGTTACCTATTCTGTAGGTGGTTTGATTTTAAGCAATTCCGGTGCTGTTACTGCTAACTATTGGTTATCAGAAATTTATGACCAGGAAATTGCAGAAGCTCATAGAAATGCAGATATTCATATTCATGATTTATCCATGTTAACCGGCTATTGTGCAGGATGGAGTTTAAAACAGTTAATTACAGAAGGTTTAGGAGGAGTAACCGGTAAGATTACTTCTGCACCGGCAGCACACTTATCTGTTTTATGTAACCAGATGGTAAACTTCCTTGGAATTATGCAGAATGAGTGGGCAGGTGCTCAGGCATTTTCTTCTTTTGATACCTATCTTGCACCATTTGTAAAAGTAGACAATCTTTCTTATAGAGAAGTTAAAAAGTGTATTGAGTCCTTTATTTATGGGGTAAATACTCCAAGCCGTTGGGGAACACAGGCACCATTTAGTAACATTACTTTGGATTGGACAGTTCCGGCGGATTTGGCAGAGTTACCTGCCATCGTAGGCGGAAAAGAAATGGATTTCTGTTACAAAGATTGTAAGGCAGAAATGGATATGGTAAATAAGGCGTTTATCGAAACCATGATTGAAGGGGATGCTAACGGACGTGGATTCCAGTATCCGATTCCAACTTATTCCATTACCGGTGACTTTGACTGGTCTGATACGGAAAATAACCGCTTATTATTTGAAATGACAGCAAAATACGGGACCCCATATTTTTCTAATTACATTAACTCAGATATGGAACCCAGTGATGTCCGTTCCATGTGTTGCAGACTCCGTCTGGACTTGAGAGAGCTCCGTAAGAAAACCGGTGGATATTTTGGTTCCGGAGAAAGTACGGGTAGCGTAGGTGTTGTTACCATTAATATGCCTCGTATTGCTTATCTTTCAGCCAACAAAGATGATTTCTACAAACGTTTAAATAAGATGATGGATATTGCAGCCAGAAGTTTAAAAATCAAACGTGGCGTTATCTCCAGATTATTAAATGAAGGTTTGTATCCGTATACAAGAAAGTATTTGGGAAGCTTTGATAATCATTTCTCAACCATTGGTTTGATTGGTATGAATGAAGTGGGATTAAATGCAAATTGGCTTCGTGCAGATATGACAAATAGCAAAACACAGGAATTTACCCAGGAAGTGTTGAATCACATGAGAAAACGTCTTTCTGATTATCAGGAACAGTATGGTGATTTATATAACCTGGAAGCAACTCCGGCGGAAAGTACCACATACCGTTTGGCAAAACATGATAAGAAGAGATGGCCATCCATCCGTACGGCAGGAAAAGAAGGAGATACTCCTTACTATACCAATTCTTCCCATTTACCGGTGGAATTTACCAGTGATATTTTTGATGCCTTGGATATTCAGGATGAATTACAGACACTTTATACTTCCGGTACCGTGTTCCACGCATTTCTGGGAGAAAAATTACCGGATTGGAAGGCAGCTGCAAATTTGGTGAGAACCATTGCAGAAAATTATAAGCTTCCATATTATACCTTGTCACCTACTTATTCTATTTGTAAAGAACATGGTTATATTAAAGGGGAAGAGCCGGTTTGTCCGCATTGTCAGGCACCAACAGAGGTATACAGCCGTATTACCGGTTATTACAGACCGGTGCAGAACTGGAACGATGGTAAATTACAAGAGTATGCAAACCGTAAAGAGTATGATATTGCGACTTCTGTTTGCAAAAAGAAACCTACATTGAACCGTCTGGCAGAGGATATGGATAATGCATCGGAAACTACAGTGAAATATCTGTTTACAACAAAAACTTGTCCAAACTGCCGTATTGCAAAGGAATATTTGAAGGATGAAGATTATATTC
This sequence comes from Lachnospiraceae bacterium, assembly GCA_017555455.1. GTDB lineage: Bacteria > Bacillota > Clostridia > Lachnospirales > Lachnospiraceae > SFDP01. Next base: position 19,252 of record JAFZGJ010000172.1, on the reverse strand, counting down.
TGGTAGATGCAGAAGAAGATGTGGCTTTGACACAGCAATATAAGGTAATGCAGGCTCCGACTTTTGTTGTAGTAGATAAAGAAGGCGTGCATAAATATGTAAATGCATCAAATATTAAAAAGTACGTAGATACGATATAGGAAAACTATTCAGAGTAAGTTCAAAATCATGTAGATTTATCTATATGCAAAAACTTAAAAATAGTGTAAAATAGAAACAGTAATTAAGGATTCATGATTATGAATCCTTAATTTATGTGAAGATATGGGACAGAGCATTAAGGATTCTTAGGAAAAAGATAATTGCCTGTTTTGTTTAAGAAAAATTAAAATGAGAGGGATAAAATATGATTAACAAATTGGTTGAGAAAATTAAGAAAACAGAAGCTCCTATCGTAGTTGGTCTTGATCCAATGATGAAATTCATTCCGGAACATATCCAGAAAGCTGCTTTTGCAGAATATGGCGAAACTTTGGAAGGTGCTGCAGAAGCAATCTGGCAGTATAACAAAGCTATTGTAGATAATATTTACGATTTGATTCCTTGTGTAAAGCCACAGATTGCCATGTATGAACAGTTTGGTATTCCGGGACTTATGGCATACAAGAAAACCATTGAATATTGTAAATCCAAAGATTTAGTAGTTATTGGTGACATCAAACGCGGTGACATCGGTTCTACCTCTGAAGCATATGCAGTAGGACATTTAGGTAAAGTTAAAGTTGGAAGCAATTCCTTCTACAGCTTTGATGAAGATTTTGCAACTTTGGCACCATACATGGGTTCCGATTCCATTAATCCTTTTAAAAAGGTTTGTCAGGAAGAAAAGAAAGGTCTCTTTATTTTAGTAAAAACATCTAACCCAAGTAGTGGAGAATTTCAGGATAGATTAATTGATGGCAGACCATTATATGAATGGGTAGCTGAAAAAGTAGTAGAATGGGGTTCTGATTTCATGGGAGATTCCTACAGCTACGTTGGTGCAGTTGTAGGTGCTACTTATCCGGAAATGGGAAAAGTACTCCGTGAATTAATGCCTAAGAGCTTCATTTTAGTACCAGGTTACGGTGCTCAGGGTGGAAAAGGTGCAGACCTTGTTCATTTCTTCAACAAAGATGGTTTGGGTGCTATCGTAAACTCTTCCAGAGGAATTATTGCAGCTCATCAGCAGGCACAGTATGCTGAAATCGGAGCAGCTAACTTTGCAGATGCATCCCGTCAGGCAGTAATTGACATGAGAGAAGATATTAAGAGTGCATTAGCCGGAAAATAAAGGAGATAAAATATGAGAGTTGCTATCGTTATGGGCTCTACAAGTGATATTCCGAAGGTAGAACCGGCAATACAAATTTTAAAAGAACATGGAGTAAAAGTAGATGTAAGATGTCTTTCTGCACACCGTGCACATGCAGGCCTCTCGGCATTTATTGAAGAAACTAATAACAACGGAACAGAAGTAATCATCGCAGCGGCAGGTATGGCAGCAGCACTTCCGGGTGTAGTTGCATCACAGACAGTACTTCCGGTTATCGGTGTACCACTTTCCGGTTCTGTGTTAGATGGTACAGATGCACTTTATTCTATCGTACAGATGCCACCGGGAATTCCGGTTGCAACCGTTGCCATTAATGGTGGAAAAAATGCTGCGTGGCTGGCATTACAGATTATCGGTGTAAGTCATCCGGAAATCAAAGAAAAACTTTTAGCACAGAGAGTACAGATGGAAAAAGATGCAATGAAAGCGAACGAAGAAGTAATTGCGAAATTTGAATAGTGAGAGTAATGGCTCAAAGATGTTAAATATAGAAACCCATGTGCTTGCAGAAATGCAGACCCATGGGTTTTATAATTTCAGCTTACATAATAGCAGCAGAAAAAGGAGAAAAATATGTTGATCGATATCACTTTAAAAATTACACCCAAAATGTTGGCAGATGCGCAAGGAAACAGAAAGAAAGAACTTGAGGGGCATCTTGGTACCCACTTTGATGTTATGAATAAAGAGTTTCCTTTGGCATATACAAAAAGAAAGGGTATTATTTTCGATGTAAGTCAGCACTGCGACAGGGAGATTGAAGTGGCAGATATTGCGATTGAAAAAGTAGAAAAGGACATGTTCGTAGTTTTTTATACCGGTTATAGTGACAGGGAAGAATATGGAAGCAAAAAATATTTTTCAGAACATCCACAGCTTTCCAATGAATTGATTGAAGAGCTGTTGGAAAAGAAGATTTCCATGATTGGTCTTGATTTTGGTGGAGTCCGCAGAGGGCCAGAGCATATACCGACGGATCAATATTGTGCGGACAGAGGTGTTTTTATTATTGAAAATTTATGTAATTTGAAAGCTGTTCTTGAAAAAAGCAGTACATGTATCATGAATACTTACCCTATGAATTGTGTTGGGATTACCGGATTGCCATGCAGAGTGATCGTAGAAGTGTAAAGAAATGAGAGTTCGGTATCCGAATAAATGGTTTATGAGAAGGATATAGATTTATGAAAAAAGAAGAAAAAATAAATGTAATGAGAATCTTAGACCAAAAGAAAATAAAGCGTGTAAGTCATTGTTATGCAGATACAGAGACCATTAGCGGAGAAAAAGTTGCAACGGTTTTAAAGCAAGATCCTAATCAAGTGTTCAAAACCTTGGTGACAATAGGAAATTCTAACATTATCATTAACGGGCTATATTCACACCGAAATGGTGTAGTAAATGGTGTAGTAGATTGTAGCTGATTTGGGGACGGAGACGTCAAATATCATATGGAAATGGTGTAGAGACCCATGTGCTTGCCGGGAGGCAGGTGCATGGGTTTTTCAAAAGTATAAAAATTTTAAAGTTTCGAAAGCGGCGGTGAAAAGAGGTTTTTAGTGGTTCACCGCCGTTTTTGTGATTGATATTTTGAAAAATGCACAAAGTATTTGAAAAAAGTAATACTTTGTGCATTTTTAGAAATGGTAGTTATAGGATAAATCTTGCATAATAGTAGGCAATGCCGTATACTATATATAGAGAATTAAGTGGAGGTAATATCATGGAAGTAAGAGAATTACGTTTACAAACAGGATTAAGTCAGAGTAAATTTGCCAAAATGTTTGATGTTCCGGTTTCTACTTTGAAAGACTGGGAGCAGGAAAGAAGAAACCCTCCGACATACGTTGTTAATATGATGAGAACGATTTTACAGTATAAAGGGATGCTTATCAGCCAAAGTTATGTGGAAGCATGTGAAGCGAGGAGAAAGAGCGTGGAAAACGCTATGGCTATTATGTTAAGTGCTACAAATGGTCCCGATGAATTGTTTTTAGAGGTGTTGGACTCCTATATTTTTGGAAAAATAACGTTGGAAGAGATGGAAGTCAGAATTGATAGATTTGAGTATTTGGGAGCGTAATATATGAGTGGTGGAAAGAATTGTTACCCGGAAAGTGATGTCCTTATTAATAAATATAACATTCGCCAAAAGGAACTTTTGGAAAAGTTTGAAATACAGAAAGTATTTGTAAAGCTGTTGGGATTAGATGTAAAGCCTGAAAGGATTAGTTATACCTATGACACTGAGCATTTGGTAAACATTCATAAATATTTATTTGGGGATATTTATGAATGGGCAGGAACATTTCGAAAAGAGAATCTGTATAAGAGCGAACGTGTTTTGTCCGGTGGTTCTGCAGAGTATGCGGACTACCACGAGATTGAGAATCGCTTAAAGAAATTATTGCAAGAATATGCAGATTTAGATTGGGCGAAGACTGCGAAGAAGGGAGATGTGGTTTCTGACTTTTTGTTGGCATTATGGAGCGTTCATCCTTTCAGAGAAGGAAACACCAGAACCTGCATTACATTTCTGTGGCATTATTTAAAGGGAAAAGGTGTAGATTTTCAAGTAGCACTGCTGCGGAATAATCCGATGTATGTGAGGGATTCGTTGGTTATGGCGAATTATGACCAAAAAGAATATTTAAGAAGAATTATTTCGGATGCATTGCAAGGTGAGGCACAGGGAGCAGAGTATTCAATGAACGAAGAACAATCTGGAGAGCAATATAAAATTGCTAAAGCAGATTATGAAGCGTTTAGAGAGAAGTATTCGATAAAGAGTAATTGAAAACCTGACACACTTATGCTAAACTTTTATCAGTTAATGATTACAACATACGGAGGTATAGATAATGGAAGCATATAAACAGGAATTTATTGAATTTATGGTAGAAAGCCAGGTTTTAAAATTTGGTGATTTCACATTAAAGAGCGGAAGAAAATCCCCATTCTTTATGAATGCAGGTGGTTATGTAACCGGTTCCCAGTTAAAAAGATTAGGGGAATACTATGCAAAAGCAATTCATGACAAGTACGGTGATGACTTTGATGTATTATTTGGGCCTGCTTACAAAGGAATTCCTCTTGCAGTAGTAACAGCTATGGCATACAGTGAATTATACGGAAAAGAAGTTCGTTACTGCTCCGACCGTAAGGAAGAAAAAGACCATGGTGCTGACAAAGGAAGTTTCCTTGGAAGCAAATTGCAGGATGGCGACAGAGTTATTATGATTGAAGACGTAACCACATCCGGTAAATCTATGGAAGAAACAGTTCCAAAGGTAAAAGGTGCTGCAGATGTTACTATTGTAGGTCTTATGGTTTCTTTAAATCGTATGGAATTTGGTAAGAGTCAGGATAAATGTGCTCTGGATGAAGTGAAAGAATTATATGGCTTTGATACAGCAGCAATCGTAGATATGAGCGAAGTTGTAGAATACCTTTACAATAGAGAATGTCAGGGTAAAGTGTTAATTGATGATACAATGAAAAAAGCAATTGATGATTATTATGCGTTATATGGTGTAAAATAAAATAAAAGATAATTGTTTAAAACAGGTCGAAGCATTTACTGCTGAGAGCGTAAGAATATGAGATAATAAAGCAAAAATCCCATTGCGTAGCAATTTAGGATGGATTTTTGCTTTGTTACTATGAAAGCAGTGAATAGTAACAAAAAGGTCCGTTAGGGCCTTTTTGACGTTAAGTGGGAGGTCTCATGGAACAATCTAAAAGATATAAGTTTACCAATAAAAAACATCCGGAAAAAGGAATTATGTCTACCATACTGGGAATTATTTCGCTGGTATCCATAGGGATGGCGGTTTACCAGACCTTTCTTGCAAAAGGAAATGCGTCTACCAATATGGGGGTGGTAGGTTTCATGATAACTGTTTTTTCCATTACGGGAGTAATTCTTGGATATATCTCTAAAAATGAGCATGACAAATTTTTATTTTTCCCTTATTTGGGAATGATTTTAAATGTAGCAGCATTAGCCTGTATCAGTGTGATTTTATATGCAGGGGCTTATGGAATTTAAGCTGTAATGGAGAATGCTTGTGATTTGAACACCGGAGATAGAAAGTGTAAAGAGAGAAGATACTATAAAATGGGAAGGTAATGAGAATATGTTAGAAAGATTACAACTTTCATTAGACAGAATGAAGGAAATAAAAGCAGAGAAGAAATTACAGAAGGAATATCAGGACTACTTTGAAAAAGTGGTAGAATTTCTTTTACAAATAGAAGAAAACAGACAGTGGATTTTGGCGGGAAATCTTCAGACAGCATCCATGGAAGAACTGGAAATAAGAAATCGAAAATTATATCAGGATATTTTGCCTGAAAATTATGAAAAGAGCTATGCAAATCCACAGTATGCTGTAAAGATTTTCGGCAAAGAAATGGGGCAGTTTTTGGCAGCAGTTTATGCGGAACTAAGAAGTCTGATTGTGGCGTCATATGAGAATGACGTAACAAGTATGGTAATCCGTATGGAGTTATTCTTAGAACTTTATGGAATGTTTATAGATGCTTGTGAAGAGATTCCGGCAGATGCAGAGGAGTCAAAAGTTGTATGTACAGGGAACTTGCCGGATTATGCTTCCTTAAAAGAAACTTATTTTTGGTTTGCCTGTGATTATATCGAAGATATTTTGGAAAAAGAAGTAACCGCACAGTTTGAACCAAAGGATAACTGGGCAGGAAAACTTATGGATAACACGGATATTTCCGATTTACGTTATCTCTATTACTATGGTGAGTATGTGACAGAGAATGAAAAGAAACTGGCGGAATATATGAATAGTCTGCCGGAAGAAAAAATTGCCCTGATGGCAGATACTTACACCGAAGGCTATCGGAGAGGTTTTGAAGCGACTCAGAAGGACATTTCCATAAAGAAAACTGTAAATGTATATTATGTATTAGGTATGGAGCGTATGGTAAAAAAAGCTATGGCAAATTTCCGGGCTATAGGTTTGGAGCCAATTCTTTACCGTGCGCCGGTGAGTTTCCTGGCAGGCAGAAGACTGTATAAGAGTGGTTACTCAGGTGCTAATGCCAATAAACAGTTTGAATATGATCATGAATATGACAGCGCATTGTATTTGAATAGCAAATTTGTAGCACGTAAACTGGAAGCCTATAAAGCGGCTCTGGAATTGAAAAAAACAGAATGCGGTGTTATGGGCGGTCCTGCGGTGATTGAAGAGTTTGGAGAAGAGCCTTTTGTTCCTGTTCCGAAAAAAGAAAACTTGAAGTTGGATGAACATAAACAGAAACTTCAAGTGGAATATCAAAGCAAAGCCAGAGAACTGGTAAACCGGTATGTAAAGGGAGAAGAAAGAAGCTTTACCATTATTGCATTCCCGACCCCTGCCATTGGTGAGAAATTTGTGGAAGTTTTCGACGAAACCATTAAGTTAAATACGTTGGATAATAAGTTGTATACGAGATGTCAGCAGACCATTATTGATGCATTGGATACCGCAGAGTATGTCCGAATCAAAGGAAGCGGTAAAAATCACACGGATTTAAAAGTGGCTATGTGGAAATTGGAAAATCCGGCAACCCAGACTAATTTTGAAAACTGTGTGGCAGATGTAAATATTCCTGTGGGGGAAGTGTTTACTTCTCCGAAATTAACCGGGACTAACGGTGTACTTCATGTACCTAAGGTATTTTTACATGGGTTGGAGTACAGGGATTTGGAAATTACATTTGAAGATGGAATGATTGCGGATTATAACTGTAAGAATTTTGAAGAAGAAGCAGAAAATAAAAAATTTATCAAGGAGAAATTGCTGGCAAACCGAGATACCCTTCCTTTAGGGGAATTTGCAATCGGAACCAACACCACTGCTTATGTAGCAGCTAAGAGGTTGGAAATTGAAGAGGTTCTTCCGATTTTAATCGCAGAAAAAACAGGTCCTCATTTTGCCATCGGAGATACCTGTTACTCTATGGAAGAAGATGTGGTATCTTTTAATCCCAACGGAAAACAAATTATGGCAAAGGAAAATGAAATGTCAGCCTTACGGAAAACCGATATGTCAAAGGCATATTTCCAATGTCATACAGATATTACCATTCCTTATGATGAATTGCTGGAATTAACAGCTGTGGAAGAGAATGGAAAAGAAACCGTAATTATTCAAAACGGAAGATTTGTATTGGAGGGTGTTGAAGAGTTAAACAAGGCTTTTGAGAATTAAGAAAGAATTAATTCATTTTTTAGAAATAACGAATCAATATATGGAATAAGCCTTTGACGAATAGCCCAATATTTAGTACAATAATATTGTATATGTAATTTTAGAAGTAAAGATAAAAGCTACCAGAACGGAGGAAACCCATGAAAGTATTAATTGTAGGAAGCGGTGGACGTGAACATGCCATTGCAACCAGTGTGGCGAAAAGTAAAAAAGTAAGTAAGATTTATTGTGCACCGGGAAACGGCGGTATTAGCCAAATTGCAGAATGTGTAGCCATTGGTGCCATGGAATTTGATAAATTAGTGGATTTTGCAAAAGAAAAAGCCATTGATTTGGTAATTGTAGGTATGGATGATCCGTTAGTTGGCGGTTTGGTTGATAAAATGGAAGAAGCCGGAATCCGTACTTTCGGACCAAGAAAAAATGCTGCTATCTTAGAAGGAAGCAAAGCATTTTCAAAAGATTTAATGAAAAAATATAATATTCCTACCGCTGCATATGAGAATTTTGATGATCCGGAAGCTGCTATGGAATATATTAAAAAGGGAAATTTCCCTATCGTATTAAAAGCTGACGGACTTGCTTTGGGAAAAGGTGTTTTAATTTGTAATACCTTGGAAGAAGCTATGGATGGTGTTAAGAGCATTATGCTTGATAAACAGTTTGGTGCAGCAGGAACCCGTATGGTTGTGGAAGAATTTATGACAGGAAGAGAAGTATCCGTACTTTCTTTTGTAGATGGAAAAACCATTAAAACCATGACTTCCGCACAGGATCATAAACGTGCAAAAGATGGCGATCAGGGTCTCAATACCGGTGGTATGGGAACTTTCTCTCCAAGTCCGTTCTATACAGAAGAGGTAGATGAATTTTGTAAAAAATACATCTATCAGGCAACGGTAGATGCCATGAAGGAAGAAGGAAGAGAATTCAAAGGAGTTATTTTCTTTGGACTGATGTTAACTCCTAACGGACCGAGAGTATTGGAATATAATGCCCGTTTCGGTGATCCGGAAGCGCAGGTAGTTCTTCCGAGAATGAAGAATGATATCATTGAAGTAATGGAAGCATGTATTGATGGTACTTTAGATAAGATTGACCTTCAATTTGAAGACAATGCTGCTGTTTGTGTGGTATTGGCCTCTGACGGATATCCCTTGGCTTATGAAAAAGGAAAAGTGATAATCGGTTTGGATAATTTTGAAGGAAAAGATGGATACTATTGTTTCCATGCGGGAACTAAGGTGACGGAAGAAGGTCTGGTGACCAACGGAGGACGTGTTCTTGGAATTACCGCGAAAGGAAGCAATTTAAAAGAAGCCCGTGCCAATGCTTATGAAGCAACAAAGTGGGTAAACTTTGATAATAAGTATATGCGTAATGACATTGGAAAGGCTATTGATGAGGCATAAGATATAAGGAGAAATAGAAACATGAAGAAAACAGGAAAACGTCAGATGTTAAAAGGCTTAGTATTAACTTTTGTCTTGACATTTGGAATTTTTGTGTGGAGTTCGGAAAGTGTTATAAGTTTGGCTGCATCAACTGCAAAAGTAGTGGCAAGCAGTGGGATGATCCGTGCCAATGCAGATAAAAACAGTGATGTAGTTGGTTCTGTAAAAAAAGGCGATTCTTTGGAAGTGATTTCCTCCAGTAATGATGGAGCAGGATATACTTGGTATAAGGTATATGTAGATAGTCAAAAGACAGGTTATATCAGAGGTGACCTGGTTACTGTAGACGGAAATGTTTCAGCAGAAACGGCAAGCGCATCAGAAGGCAATGGAAGTGTAACAGTAGTAGGAAGCAACAAAACAACCACTACTGTAGGAAGTGGGAATTCGCAAACAACTACTACTGTAGGAAGCGGGAATTCGCAAACAACCACTACCGTAGGAAGTGGACAGTCGCAAACAAGCGCTTCGGAAGAATCCAATGTTGGAACTACAGATGTACTAACAGCAAAAGCAACCACAGATGTACGTGTAAGAAAAGGTGCGGGAACCAATTTTGATGTAGCGGGTCAGGCAAAGGGCGGTACGGAAGTTAATGTTTCCGGAATAGCAACAGATTCTGAAGGGAAGAATTGGTATCAGGTAAGTTTTCAGTCCGAAGGTAAGAATGTAAATGGATTTATCCGTGAAGACTTTTTGGAAGTTCTTAGTCGCGTGGAGGTGCCTGTAGAAGAACCTGTGGAAGAACCGGTAGTAGAAGAAGCACCTGTAGTAGATAATCAGGATTACCAGTTGATGTATACTCAGAATGATACAGGAGTAATGGATTGGTACTTGATTGATAATGTGAATGGAACCAGCCAGAGTCTGACTCAGATTTTAAATGCAATCGAACAGATAAAAGAAAATGAATTGGCGGAAGATGAACAGGTTTCTACCATGCGTATCATTATTATTGTTATGGCAGTAATTCTGGTAGCATTAATTGTAGCAGTTACAATTCTGATTTTTAAACTTCGTGATTCCTATGAGTATGAATATGAAGATGATGACGATGAGGATGATGACGACGAAGATGACGACGAGGATGAAGGTGACGACGAAGATGATGATAAAGCGTCCCGAAAACCTCGATTCGGTTTTATGAAGAAAAAAGAAGAGGTTGAAGAAGATTTTGATGAGGATGATGAAGATGATGACTTGGAAGAAATTCAACCTGAAAAACCGGCAAAAAGCAAAAAAACAGAAGGTAAAGCATGGCAGTCAAAAGATTTTCTGGAATTGGATGATGATATGGAGTTTGAGTTTTTAGATTTATAGATTTTATAAGTTTAAAGACGATACTTTGAAAAACGTATGTTATGTATTATAATAAAGTAAAGCGCGAAAGATGGGATGTTTTATAACATCCCATTTCGCATAAAATAAATTTAAAAGTATATGTTCTTAGTTTTAAGGGAAAAGAGCAATACAGGAGGAAAGAATGCAGGAACAATTTACCTCAAAAGCAAAAAAAGCATTAACTTTGGCATCCCGGGCAGCCGGAAGAATGCATCAGAATTATGTGGGAACAGAGCATATTCTGGTGGGCTTATTACAGGAAAATACAGGTGTGGCGGCACAGGTTTTACAGGAAAACGGTGTGGATGCCGGAGATGTTATTGAAATGATAAAAGATTTAATCGCGCCTGAAACCAATCTGTTGATAAAAGAGAAAAACGGATATTCCCAAAAAGCACAGGCTGTTTTGGAAGAAAGTCACAGACAGGCAAAAAGATTTCGTTCGGAGTTTACCGGGACAGAACATATTTTAATGGCAATCATCAAAGAGGGTGATAATGTTGCGGTTAGATTATTGAATACTTTGGGGTTTCAGACCCAGAAAATTTATGTAGATTTGTTACTTGCCATGGGAGAGGATGGAAATCTGTATAAAGAAGACCTGGCACGACACAGCGGTAAGCGGAAAAAAGAGAATTCCTCATTAGAACAGTATAGCAGAGATTTAACCGCATTAGCTAAGGAGGGAAAACTGGATGCTGTCATAGGAAGGGAAACAGAAATTCAAAGAGTGGTTCAAATTTTAAGCCGAAGAATGAAAAATAATCCCTGTCTTGTGGGGGAACCGGGGGTAGGTAAGACTTCTATTGTAGAAGGTCTTGTACAAAAAATTGTGGAAGGCGATGTACCCGATACAGTAAAAGGGAAAAGAGTTTTAACCTTAGATTTATCCGGTATGGTAGCGGGAAGTAAATACCGTGGTGAATTTGAAGAACGTATCAAAAAACTCATGAAGGAAGTAAAGGAAGAAGGAAATATTCTTTTATTTATGGATGAAGTTCATACTCTCATAGGAGCTGGAGGTGCAGAAGGAGCTATTGATGCTTCCAATATTTTAAAGCCTGCTTTAGCCAGAGGAGAACTACAGTTAATCGGAGCTACGACTATTACGGAATATCGGAAGCATATTGAAAAGGATGCTGCCTTGGAACGTCGATTTCAACCGGTTATGGTGGAAGAACCGGAGGAAGAAGAAGCGGTTCGTATTTTGGAAGGTATTAAAGGTAAGTATGAAGAACATCATGGAGTTACCATTACCAAAGAAGCCGTGATGGCAGCAGTGCAGCTGTCGGCAAGATATATTAATGACCGTAATCTTCCTGATAAAGCTATTGATTTAATGGATGAAGCTGCGGCAGCAATCCGTTTAAAAGGTTTGGAAAAACCAAAATCTTTGGAGGAATTGGAAGAGCAGGTAAAAGAGCTGGAAGAAACTGTGGAAGAACTGCTTGTTGACCAACAGTTTGCTGAGGCCGGAAGCTATAGGGTTCAAATAAAAGAGTTGAAGACAAAATTGGAAAAACAGCGGAAAAGCTATGAGAAAAAATCCCATGGGAAGCAGTATTTGGTTTCAGCAGAAGATATTGCAGGAGTAGTAGCAGAATGGACCAAGATTCCTGTGAAAAAGCTGGCGGAAAAAGAAAGTGACAGATTGTTAAAGCTGGAATCCATTCTTCATAAAAGAGTCATAGGTCAGAAAGAAGCCGTAACCGCAGTGGCAAAGGCAATGCGTCGAGGCAGAGTGGGATTACAGGACCCTAAAAAGCCCATTGGTTCCTTTTTGTTTTTAGGACCTACGGGAGTGGGAAAAACAGAACTTAGCAAGGCGTTGGCAGAAGCTATGTTTGGTTCGGAAGATGCCCTGATACGTATTGATATGTCAGAGTATATGGAAGGTCACTCTGTATCTAAGATGATAGGTTCACCTCCGGGTTATGTAGGCTTTGATGATGGAGGGCAGTTGTCGGAAAAGGTACGAAGAAACCCTTATTCCGTGGTACTGTTTGATGAAATTGAAAAAGCTCATCCGGATGTCTTTAATGTACTTTTACAGGTGTTGGATGACGGTCATATTACAGATTCCAAAGGAAGAAAAGTAAGCTTTAAAAATACCATTTTAATTATGACCTCTAATGCCGGGGCGGGTAGGATTGTAGAACCTAAGAATTTGGGATTTGGTGCAGTATCCGATGCTGCTAAGGACTATAAGCGGATGAAAGATAATGTAATGGATGAGGTGAAAAAATTATTCAAACCGGAATTCATTAACCGAATTGATGAAATTATGGTATTCCATCTGTTGAACAAAGATGAGATGAAAGAAATTGTAACTTTACTTTCTTCCAATCTTACAAAACGATGCAAAGAACAGATGGATATTACATTGACTTTAACGCCTGCGGCAAAACAGTATATTGTAGATACTTATTCTGATGCAAAGATGGGAGCAAGACCATTAAAGAGAGGAATTTTAACTGCTATTGAAGACCCTTTGGCGGAAGAGATTCTGAAAGGCAATGTAAAACGTGGAGATACTGTTTCGGTAGGATATAAAGATAAGAAAATTCAGTTCAATGTAAAATAATTGTATTGAAAGGACAGAGGCTGAGCCTGTTACGGCATCAGCCTTTTGTTAGAACAAAAGGAGATAACATGGCAAAAGCAAAGAAAAGTACCGTATTTTTTTGTCAGGAATGCGGATTTGAATCTTCCAAATGGATGGGACAGTGTCCCGGCTGTAAGGCTTGGAACAGTTTTGCGGAAGAAACTATAAGTCAGAATATGATAAGCACAGCAGGAAAAAAAGCTTCTGTAGTTTCTGCGAAGGAGCCTGCGGTTTTGTCGGAGGTATCGCTTACTAAGGAGGATAGAATTGTTATTGGGATTGATGAGCTGGACAGAGTTTTAGGGGGAGGTATTGTCCCCGGTTCCCTGTCTTTGGTTGGAGGAGACCCGGGAATCGGAAAATCCACATTGCTTTTGCAGGTTTGTCAGAAACTGGCGGCACAGGGAAGAAAGGTGCTGTATATTTCGGGAGAAGAATCTTTAAAACAGATAAAAATCCGTGCTATGCGTATCGGAGAATTTACGGATTCTTTATTGCTGTTATGTGAGACTAACTTGGGAATGATTGAAGAAACCATACGAAAAATACAACCCGAAATTGTGATTATTGATTCTATTCAGACTATGTACAATGAAAATGTAGGAGCAGCACCGGGCAGTGTTTCCCAGGTGAGAGAGTCTACGGGAGTATTTTTACAAATTGCCAAAGGTCTGGGTGTTTCGATTTTTATTGTAGGTCACGTAACCAAAGAAGGTACGGTGGCAGGTCCCAGGGTGTTGGAGCATATGGTAGATACTGTGCTGTATTTTGAAGGAGACAGACATGCATCCTATCGTATTTTACGAGGAGTGAAAAACCGTTTTGGCTCTACCAATGAAATCGGAGTTTTTGAAATGCGCCGGGAAGGTCTTGCAGAAGTAAAAAATCCTTCTGAATTTATGTTAAACGGGAAACCGGAAGGTGCCAGTGGTTCTGTAGTGGCATGTTCCATGGAAGGAACCCGACCGGTATTAATCGAAATTCAGGCATTGGTTTGCCAGAGCAATTTTGGAATTCCAAGACGTCAGGCAACCGGAACTGATTTTAACCGTTTGAATCTGCTTATGGCAGTGTTGGAAAAACGGGTAGGTTTGCAGGTGTCAGGATGTGATGCTTATGTGAATATTGCGGGGGGAATGCGTTTGCAGGAACCGGCATTGGATTTGGGCATTATTATGGCCATTGTTTCCAGTTATAAAAACAGAGCGGTGGACGATAAAACCGTTGTCTTTGGTGAAGTGGGGCTCAGTGGAGAAGTCCGGGCAGTCAGTATGATGGAACAAAGAATTTTGGAAGCTAAGAAACTGGGATTTACCCAATGTGTGGTTCCCCGTTCCGGTACGGAAGGTCTGCCTAAAATCGAAGGAATTAAAATCACACCGGTAGCAACCGTGAGGGATGCTATGGAACTGATATAGGGTCTAAAAAGGTGTAAATTATAATTTTTGAAAGCTTGATTTATGTGAATAATTCGTAAAAAATGTAAAAATAAAAAAAGTGCTTGCATAACATAAAAGATTATGCTATACTCATCTTCGTTGATGTGGGAAACACACGACGAAAGATAGGGGAATCATCCAGCGGCAGGATGGCAGTCTCCAAAACTGCTCACGGGGGTTCGAATCCCTCTTCCCCTGCTAACGAAGGAATGTACGGGTCGGTATGTTCCTTTTTTTGTTGGTTCTATGTCAATAGTTGGGGTATGATTCTTTGAATCATGCCATTTGGATAAAATGAAAAATAAAGTTAAGTATGTTGAAAATACGAAGATAGTAATGATATAATATGAAAAATATGCCGTAATGGAGGACAAAGTGATGAAAAAATTTTTTTCAGTAGCAATTATAATCGTACTTATCAGTGTATTGTCTGGTTGTGCCGGTAATAACGATGAAGGTGCAAAGGTGCAGGAAGATGTGGTGACAGAGCAGGTAGAGAATACTGAAGTGGAGGCTGAGGAAGAAAGTGTTCCTGTGGAGCAAGAAACAACTGATGAAGAAGCAGCGGAAGTGGCGGAAGAAGAAACAACTGCATCTTCTGAAAAAGTTGATTCCGAAGATGCGGAAAAAGCAGCAGAACCTGAGGTTGTTGAAGGACAGCATACATTTAACGGAAAAAATGGTACCTATTTATTAACCTACGATCCTGAGAAAATAGAAATAAAAAGTGGTAGTGCAAAGCCAATAGAAAGAATTGGTGATGTAAGAGCAGGTGTAAATTTTAGCATGGAAACCAATTATGCTTCCGCGCAGGAATATGTAGATGAGTATGTGCAGTTTTTGAAGGAAATGGATGAGCAGGAAGAGATAGAACGGTATGATGCGATAAAGGTATCGCCAATTACTCAGGAACAAATTGGAAATGTGGTGGTGGAATTCTATACACTTACAATTGAAGGTATGGTAATGGGTGTGGAAGAAACAACTGAAAATACTTATGCTTTTATCAATTTGGGCACCGGAGACTGTATGATGATATGGGATTATTATTATGACAAAAATGCAGAAGAAACAGGTGTAGATTTTAAAGAATTGCTGAGTTGGGTTATTTTGAATTTAGAAGTGGTAGAATAATGAAATGAAAAGTTGCAAGTTTAGTTCTGTCAGAACAAGGCTTGCAACTTTTGCATTAAAAACTACTTTACAAAACAAAAAAATTAGACTAAGATAGTCCCATGAGAAAACGTTGAAGAGGACAGTAGGATA
The DNA here is from genome assembly GCA_017555455.1 of Lachnospiraceae bacterium. Taxonomy (GTDB): domain Bacteria; phylum Bacillota; class Clostridia; order Lachnospirales; family Lachnospiraceae; genus SFDP01. The sequence goes on along the minus strand of JAFZGJ010000172.1, from coordinate 3,605 downwards.
AGGATGAGTCCCAGAGAGAAACACCGTGTGTTAGGCATGAGCTGGAAGTGTTTTGACAAAGAATTATTTGAAAACCACCTCGGAGTGGCTTTAATACAGCCCGGTGATTCCGTTATCGTCGTAAATGAGAGATTCTGCAGAGAGAGCCGGTGGGCAGCAGTATTATGAAGGCTGTTGTACCGTGTGAAGAAGCAGAATAATAAGGGTGGAACCGCGTATTATACGTCCCTTACACTTTTAACGGAGTGTAAGGGATTTTCTTATACTCTAAATGACAAGAAAAGGAGAAAACAATATGAAAATCACATTAAAAGATGGTTCTGTAAAAGAATATGCTGAAAAGATGAGCGTTTTACAGATTGCAACAGACATTAGTGAAGGTTTAGGCCGTGCAGCCTGTGCCGGTAAAGTAAACGGTGTAGTAGTTGATTTGAGAGATGAAGTTAGTGAAGACTGCGAACTTGAAATTTTAACATTCAGAGATGATGAAGGTAAAAAAGCTTACAGACATACAGCATCTCATATTATGGCTCAGGCAGTTAAGAGATTATATCCTGATACAAAACTTGCCATTGGACCGGCAATTGAAGATGGTTTCTATTACGATTTCGATAGAGCAACACCATTCTCTCAGGAAGAACTTGGTGATATCGAAAAAGAAATGAAGAAAATCATCAAAGAAAACATCAAATTAGAAAGATTTACACTTCCAAGAGAAGAAGCTATTAAATATATGGAAGAAAGACAGGAACCATATAAAGTAGAATTGATTCAGGATTTACCGGAAGATGCTGTTATTTCTTTCTACAGCCAGGGTGACTTTGTAGACCTTTGTGCAGGACCTCACTTAATGAGCACAAAATATATCAAAGCATATAAATTAATTTCTTCCTCCATGGCTTATTGGAGAGGTGATTCCAATAAAGCACAGTTACAGCGTATTTATGCAACTGCTTATGATAAAAAAGAAGATTTAGCAGCTCACATGGAACACTTGGAAGATATCAAGAGACGTGACCATAATAAATTAGGTCGTGAAATGGAATTGTTTGCAACGGTTGACGTTGTTGGTCAGGGTCTTCCGTTAATGCTTCCAAAGGGAACAAAAATGATTATGAAACTCCAGAGATGGATTGAAGATTTAGAAGACAAAGAATGGGGATATGTTCGTACAAAAACTCCATTAATGGCAAAATCTGACTTGTATAAAATTTCCGGACACTGGGATCATTATAAAGATGGTATGTTCGTATTAGGTGATGAAGAAGTTGATAAAGAAGTATTTGCCCTTCGTCCAATGACATGTCCATTCCAGTATTTTGTATATAAAAATTCTCAGAAATCTTACAGAGATCTTCCATACAGAATGGGTGAAACATCCACATTATTCCGTAACGAAGATTCCGGAGAAATGCATGGACTTACTCGTGTTCGTCAGTTCACAATTTCCGAAGGTCATAACGTAATCCGTCCTGACCAGGCAGAAGAAGAATTACAGAACTGTTTGAATCTTGCAATTCATGTTTTAACAACATTAGGATTACAGGATGATGTAACTTACCGTTTATCCAAATGGGATCCTACAAACAAAACAAAATACTTAGGTGATGAAGCTTACTGGGAAAGCACACAGGATGCTCTTCGTCAGATTTTAATTGAAAAAGGTATCAACTTTACAGAAGCAGAAGGAGAAGCTGCCTTCTATGGTCCTAAGATTGATATCCAGGCGAAAAACGTATATGGTAAAGAAGATACAATGATTACCATTCAGTTAGACTGTGCTATTGCTGAAAAATTCGATATGTACTACATCGATCAGAATGGTGCAAAAGTTCGTCCTTACATCATCCACAGAACATCTCTTGGATGTTACGAAAGAACACTTGCGTGGTTAATTGAAAAATATGCAGGAAAATTCCCAACATGGTTATGTCCTGAACAGGTACGTGTGCTTCCAATTTCCGAAAAATATGCAGATTACGCAGAAAAAGTTCGTAAAGAATTGGCAGCAAACGGTGTAGATGTAACTGTAGACAACCGTTCTGAAAAAATTGGTTACAAGATTCGTGAAACAAGACTTGCAAAAGTTCCTTATATGTTAGTAGTAGGACAGAAGGAAGAAGAAGAAGGCTTAGTTTCCGTAAGAAGCCGTTTTGCAGGCGACGAAGGACAGAAGGCATTGGCTGATTTTGTTGATGCAATCTGCAAAGAAATCAGAACCAAAGAAATCCGTGAAGAAGTAGTGCAGGAAGAAGCACAGAAATAATGACGGAGTTTGATTTTAAAATAATTGTATAAAAATATGATTAAAAAAAAGCTGGTGGGGCATACTGACTTATATCGCAGTTAAATTGCGAAAAATAACATTCAGTTTAGAAAATGACTGAAATGTTAGCAAAATTAAGGAGGTATGTACCATGGCAGAATTAAAATGTAAAGCAGAACACTGTACCTACAACAAAGACCATTACTGTAGTAAAGGTGATATTATGGTAGGTGGAAAAAATGCGGTGACAAGTGAAGAAACACGTTGTGAAAGCTTCGCTCAGAAAAGAGGCGATTCCATGACAAACGCAACTTGTCATCCAAGTTCTACAATCAGCATTGATTGTGAAGTGTCAAGATGCGTTTATAATGCAAATTACAAATGTACTGCAGAACATGTGGATATCAGCGGAATGAACGCAGATACAAGTAAAGAAACATCCTGCAGCACATTTAAAGAAAAATAAGAAAAAACTGTTGACTTGTGGGTGGATGTGTGCTATTCTATTTTAGGTTGTAAGAACAACGAGACATAGCAAGCAGAGTATCCGCTCTCACCTTACGGCAATCGGGTCAGTAAGAGTCAATGGTCTCATAGATAAACGAATCAGTTTAGTTTCTATGTAAGATTATTAGTGGATGGTTTGCGAACTATCCACTTTTTTATTTATTATGTTTTCTTATGGAGGGTAAGACAATTAGCGAATTAATGATTAACGAACAAATCAGAGACAAAGAAGTGCGTGTAATTGGTGAAGAAGGTGACCAGTTAGGAATTATGTCTGCAAAAGAAGCTATGAAGCTTGCAGAAGAAGCCGGACTTGATTTAGTAAAAATCGCACCAACCGCAAAACCACCGGTTTGTAAAATCGTAGACTATGGTAAGTACAGATACGAACTTGCCAGAAAAGAAAAAGAAGCTAAGAAAAAACAGAAAGTTATTGAAATCAAAGAGATTCGTTTATCTCCAAACATTGATACCAATGACTTAAATACCAAGATTAACGCAGCGAAGAAATTCCTTGCAAAAGGAGACAGAGTAAAAGTTACTTTACGTTTCCGTGGTAGAGAAATGGCACATATGGCAAGCAGCAAACACATTTTAGATGATTTCGCCGAAAGCTTAAAAGATGTTTGTGTAGTAGAAAAAGCTCCAAAAGTAGAAGGTAGAGCTATGACAATGTTTTTAACTGAAAAGCGTTAAGCTTTCAGTTAAGATAGATTTAGGAACACATTTTGTATAGGAGGATATAAATTATGCCAAAAATTAAGACAAGCAGAGCAGCAGCAAAGCGTTTTAAAGTAACAGGAACAGGTAAATTAAAAAGAAGTAAAGCTTA
>JAFZGJ010000171.1 GCA_017555455.1 Lachnospiraceae bacterium | reverse complement strand
CTATATGAACAGGTGTGAGACTATAAAAACATAAGATTAAAGAACTAATTACACATGCAAGTAAACCTGCTAAAATAAATTTACCAAAACCTTTTACTATTTTCATTATCAATGCATTCCTCCTTACTTTCCTATGTTATTTTATCATATAATTTTTTCAAATCAATTGTTTTAATCGCTCTTTTAAAAAAGCTCTTTGCTTTCTTTAAAAGCAAAGAGCTTCTCTATAACATTATATAATATATTTAACTATATTTTTTAACAATTGCATTCATTTCATCCCATTTAGCTTCCATATCTGCAACCAATTTTAATTGTGTTCTGGTACGGTCAAGGTTATGTTCCGGATACTGAGTTTTATAATATAAATCACCATCTAAGTAGTCAGATAAGAAACGGATTCCCTGTTCCAATGTAATTACTTTTGCTCCTAACGGAAGTGTTTCAATTTCTTTTGCACTTAAGCCATCTTTACAACCTTCGATAAAGCCTTTTACATAAGCTTCAAAAAGTTCTAATGCCACATACACTTTAGAAAGATCTGTTTCATCTTCCGCACTATAGCATGCGCCTGCACGAATAGAATCACCAAAGTCGTAAGCAGCAAGCCCCGGCATAATGGTATCAAGATCAATTACACATAAAGATTCATCTGTTTTTGCATCCATTAAAATGTTACTAAGTTTAGTGTCATTATGAGTAACTTTTAACGGAATTTCTCCTGCATTTAATAAATCAATCAAGGAATCTGTTACTGCTTTTCTTTCTAAAATAAAGTTAATTTCATCCTGAACTAAGTGTGCTCTGCCGCTCTTATTTTCTTCCACTGCTTTTAAGAATGTTTCAAATCTCTTAGGTGTATTGTGGAAATTCGGAATTGTTTCAATTAATTTTTCTGCTGGGAAGTCTTTTAACATATATTGGAAATTACCAAAGGCTTTTGCACATTTATAAAAATCTTCTGCTCCCTGAGATACTTCATGACATACGGTATCTTCAATAAATAACAACATACGATAGTAGTTACCATCTGTACACACTAATTTTTTCCCATCTTTTGTTGGAATTACTGTTAATGTTTCTCTGTTTGGATCTCCACCATTTGCTTCAATGATACCCTTTAAATAATCACAAATCAAACAAAAATTATCCATTAATCCTTCCGGATTTTTGAAAATATTATGATTAATTCTCTGTAAAATATAACGAATCTTAGATCCATCTTCCTTCTCACAAGTTACTGCATATGTATCATTGATGTATCCACCACCATGATTACCACAATCTACAATTTTCCCCTCAATGTCAAATAATTCAATAATTTTGTTCATTTGTTTACCCTCATTTCATCAATATGTAAAATTACTTACTATATAAGTTTATCATAAATTTCATCTTACATAAAGTGATTATTATTTATTTCTTCTCACAAAACGGATTTCACAACAATTATCTCCGTTAGCAATGGTTTTCGGTAAATCCAATTCACAACCAAAGCTTTCCGCAATACCTCTATCTCCACACATAGCATGATCACATAATATTTTTATTTCTTCATCAGTGCATCCCTGCTTCTGCCATGCTTTTACCAATGGACAATAATGGAAATCAATATCTAAGTTATCATCTGTACAACGCTTGATATCCATTTCAAATACCCACTGGGCAGCTTTGGAAAACAACGTCTTCTTTAATCCTTTTAATGATTCACCCCCACCGGCTTTCTTACGTAAGTTTGCTCCCTGGTACAACCCACAACGTTTAATAGCATCCGGTGCATACTCCTTAGAATCTAATCCTTTTTTCTTCGCTTCATCACAAAGCAGATACATCCATAAAGCTCTGTGTTCTAATTGTTCTCTAATAGCTACAATTAAAGGATTTTTAATCTTTGGTTCGTTCTTAATCATGATGTCGTCCTCTTTTCAAGTTATTTTTATCATTGTACCACTGTTTTAATTATTTAGATATATCTCATAGTTTTTTTCATAAAAAAGCCACCCAAACTAAACAAAAATAGCTTGAGCGGCTTAATATCTTTTATTAAGTTACTTTCGGTAATTCTTTTAATAAATTAGAATTTTCCGTTTTCAGAAGCTTCCTGAATAGAAACTGCAACTGCTACTGTCATACCAACCATTGGGTTGTTACCAGCACCGATGAGACCCATCATTTCTACGTGAGCAGGTACGGAAGAAGAACCGGCAAACTGAGCGTCAGAGTGCATACGTCCCATTGTATCTGTCATACCGTAGGAAGCTGGACCAGCTGCCATGTTATCTGGGTGAAGTGTACGTCCTGTACCACCACCGGAAGCTACGGAGAAGTATTTTTTACCCTGTTCGATACATTCTTTTTTGTATGTACCTGCAACTGGGTGCTGGAATCTTGTAGGGTTAGTAGAGTTACCTGTGATAGATACGTCTACACCTTCTTTGTGCATGATAGCTACACCTTCACAAACGTCGTTGGAACCGTAGCAGTTAACTTTTGCACGAAGACCTTCAGAGTAAGCTTTTCTGAATACTTCTTTAACGGTATTTGTATATGGATCATATTCTGTTTCTACGAATGTAAATCCGTTGATACGAGCGATGATCTGAGCTGCGTCTTTACCAAGACCGTTTAAGATAACACGTAATGGTTTCTGACGAACTTTGTTAGCTTTTTCAGCGATACCGATAGCACCTTCAGCTGCTGCGAAAGATTCGTGACCAGCTAAGAATGCGAAACATTCTGTTTCTTCTTCAAGTAACATTTTACCTAAGTTACCATGTCCAAGACCTACCTGACGAGTGTCAGCTACGGAACCAGGAATACAGAAAGCCTGAAGACCTTCACCGATTGCTGCTGCAGCGTCAGCTGCTCTTCTACATTCTTTTTTAATAGCGATTGCAGCACCTACGATGTAAGCCCAGCAAGCGTTTTCGAAACAAATTGGCTGAATTCCTTTTACCATATCGTATACATTTAATCCAGCGTCTTTTGTAATTTTTTCAGCTTCTTCAAGAGAAGCGATTCCATAACTATTTAATACCGCATTGATTTTGTCAATACGTCTTTCATAAGATTCAAATAAAGCCATTATAGTTTCCTCCTCTTTGATTAGATTTCTTTGTCTGTTCTTGGGTCGATAATCTTAACAGCATCAGCTACACGACCATACTGTCCACAAGCTTTTTCGTAAGCTGTGTTAGGGTCATCACCTTTTTTGATGAAGTCTGTCATCTTACCAAGGCTTACAAATTTATATCCGATAATTTCGTTGTCAGCGTCTAATGCGATACCTGTAACGTAACCTTCAGCCATTTCAAGGTAACGAGGACCTTTAGCTAATGTTCCGTACATTGTACCAACCTGAGAACGAAGTCCT
>JAFZGJ010000170.1 GCA_017555455.1 Lachnospiraceae bacterium | reverse complement strand
GGATATTTCTTTGATTTCTTTTATGATTTGAATGATGATATGGTCATAAAAGACATTCTGGCAGGGGTATATACCGGTGTGCCGGACGGACATACCAATCAGATGTTATATCCTATAGGATGGTTCCTTGGCTGTTTCTATCGTTTGTTGCCGAAAGCACCAATCTTTGGTATCTTTTTGTGTGTCTGCTTTGGGATGTGTTTCGGGATGATTTCTTACCGGATACAGAGCTTTTTTAATGATAGAAAAGTAAAAGCTGTAACTACAATTCTTCTGATTGGTGTTTTTACTTCTTTGATGTTATGGGAATTAATCTATGTGCAGTATTCTGTTGTCTGCGGTGTACTTTCCGGAACTGCCTGTTTCTGGTTTTATACCACTCCGGTAAACAGCATTGTGGGAGAGTTTTGGAAGAAAAATCTCCCAGCACTGTTTTTGGTGTGGCTGGCATTTTTAGTTCGAAGTGAAATGCTTCTTTTGACAGGTCCGTTTCTTGCAGCGGCAGGTCTCTGGCATTGGATAGAAGCAACCATGGATGAGAAAGAAAATGATATGGCAATCGGAAACGTAAAGATATGGAAATATATATTTTCGAAAAGGAATATGGGAAAATACATAGGATTTGTAGCTGCACTCCTCATGGGGTTAGGAGTATCTGCGGGGGCAGATTATTTTGCCTATGGAAGCGGTCAGTGGCAGGAATATCGGGGATTTTTTGATGCCAGAACCGATGTTTATGATTATACCTGGTATCCGAGCTATGACAAGCAGCAGGAATTTTATGAACAACATGGAATTAGTGAGATTCAATATAAATTAATAGACAATTATAATTTTGGATTAGATCAGTCCATTACGGAGAATACTTTAGAAATAATAGCATCTTATGGGGAAAAACCTAAGATGTTAGGTAGTCTGGGATTTCGCATTAAGAATTCCGGAATAGAGTTGTTTAAACGTTTGTTTTCCGTGACGGACATGCCATACAATTGTTTTGTGCTTGTAGGTTATGGATTGGTCATTGGACTGGCAGTGGTTCAGAAAGAAAAGAAATACCTTTGGAAACTACTTGTATTGTTTGTCATGAGATGGATTCCATGGTTTTATCTGACCTTTGTCCAAAGAGCTGTAGATAGAATTACCCATCCTTTGTATGTAATAGAGTTTTTATTGCTTTTGGCACTGCTTATAAAAGAATTGTATGACAGACCTTTGTGGAATGTGGAAAAATATTATCGTATGGCGGCAGCAGGGGTGTTGGCGGCAGCAGTATTGGTCAGCCTGCCTTTTAGCTTTGGACAGGTAAAAGCAGAGCAGAGCCGTAGAGAGCAGCTCTTGCAGGGCCAAAAATTGTGGGATGATTATGCCAAAGCGAATCCGGATAATTACTACTATTTAGATGTTTATTCTACCGTTAGCTTTATGGAGAAGATGTTTAAAGAGGTAGATAATAGCAGGAAAAATTATGATTTGCTGGGTGGCTGGGTGTACCATAGCCCATTGCAGGAGGAATCAAGAAAAGCATATGTAGATATAAGTTCCGAAAGGAATAGTGTTTTAGAAAAAGATTCTGCAACGCAGACAGAAAATGCTTCCATAGCAGAAGCTTTGCTTTTGGATAATTTTTATTTTGTAGCAGAAAGTATTTGTGATGTTACCTTTATAGAAGAGTACTATGCTTCTCAAGGGAAAAAAGTGGTATTGGAATTGGAAGATACCGTTGGTGAAGGAGAAAATCCATTTCTGGTGTATAAAGTGATGGAAAAATAGGCTGAAATAAGAGAACGGCAGAAGAGTGTTGGAGAGAAAGATAAAATGTTAGACCCTAATATGCGTATTATTGGAAAGCAGGTGTACCTGCGTCCCATAACAGATTCCAAAGAAGATACCGATCGTATTATCTGTTGGAGAAACAGTGATAGTGTAAGACCTTATTTTATTTACCAGAAGCCATTTACCATGGAAGGTCATAAGATATGGTTGGAAAAAGAGATTTTTTCCGGGAAAGGATTTCAGTTTATTGTTTGTAGGATAGAGGACGGCAAACCCATAGGCTGTGCATATTTAAGGGACTATGATTCCCACAGCCGAAAAGCGGAATATGGCTTTTTTATTGGTGATGTTTCGGAAAGGGGCAAAGGGATTGGGACAGAAATGCTGAAATTAACTATGGAATTTGCTTTTCAGGAATTAAAAATCCATAAACTATTTGGCAGGGCTTTTGCCAATAATCCTGCTTCTGTTCACAGCTTTTTGAGAAACGGTTTTGAGCAGGAAGCTTATTTGAAGGACGAAGAGTTCATTAATGGTGAATATCGGGATGTGGTGTTTTTAGCTAAAATCAACCCTGATGAATTGGAAAAATAAAAATTAGTTGAGATAGATTTAGAAAATAAGACAGTAGTTTCAGACTGGATGAAAGGTCAAAAGAGATGAAAAAGAAAGTCAGTTTTGTAATTCCCTGTTATAATTCATCACAAACCTTGGAAAAGGTTATAACAGAAATCAAAGATACCATGGAGAAGTTAAATCAGTATGAATATGAGATTATTTTAGTCAATGACTGTTCTCCGGACAATACCTTTGAAGTAATTACAAAGTTATGTGAAGAAAATAAAAATATTTGTGGTGTGAATTTGGCAAAAAATTTCGGACAACATGGAGCTTTGATGGCAGGATTTCATCAGGTAACGGGAGATATTTTAGTATGCTTAGATGATGATGGACAAACCCCTGCCAATGAAGTAGGAAAACTGCTAGAGAAAATCGAAGCAGGTGATGATGTAGTTTATGCCAGTTATGCCCATAAGAAACATTCCCTGTTCCGTAATTTCGGTAGTTTCGTAAATGAAAAAATGGCGCAGTTTTTATTGGGAAAACCAAAGGAGTTATATGTATCAAGCTACTTTGCTGCCAGACGGTTTGTGGTAAATGAAATGTTAAAGTACGGAAATGC
>JAFZGJ010000169.1 GCA_017555455.1 Lachnospiraceae bacterium | reverse complement strand
TACATACCCTAAAATATCTTCCACAGTTTCTGCAATATAAGTTGCTCCGGCTTTTGTTAATTCTTCCAAATCTCCAAAGCCAAACAAGACACCGATACTATCCAAGCCATTTTCTTTTGCCCCTAAAATATCATATTTTCTATCACCAACCATAATCGCCTGAGATTTATCTTCAATATTGCAGCTTTCAAGTGCATAAGTAATGATATCCGCTTTTTCTCCACGGCTTCCGTCCATGGTCGCTCCGGCAACAAAATCAAAATATTTGTACAAGTCAAAATGCTTCAATATTTTTATGGTATATTCTTCCGGTTTCGATGTAGCAATAATAAGCTTCTTTCCCTGTTCTTTTAAATTCTGAAGCATTTCCGGCACGTCTGCGTAAACTTCATTTTCATATAAGCCTTCCACTGAAAATCGCTCTCTGTAAAATGCCACAGCCTGCTTGCTTTCTTCATCAGAAAGACCATAAAAATTATGAAAAGAATAGGTAAGTGGCGGTCCAATAAATGGGTGCAATTTCTTTCGATCATTTTCCTTAATACCAAATTTTTCAAGTGCATACATCACACAATTCGTAATTCCCAATTCCGGATTTGTTAAGGTTCCGTCTAAATCAAATAAAATATATTTATACATGTTGATTCTCCAATCTACTCAAATACTCCTTTATTAGCAGCGGCTGAATTTCAGGATATGTCCATTCTGTAGGTAAATCTTCAAAGAAATTTACACATTCTATTTCACTATGTAATTCCTTTTCAAAACTCTGAATATCCGCAAAATACAACATTCCATAACTTTCTTTTCCTGATTGATTAACTCTGGTTTTCCCTATCACAGAATAAACACAAACAGGGAATATCTGAAACTCCAATGCCCCGGTTTCTTCCTGCAATTCTCGTTTCGCAGTTTCAAATATAGTTTCTCCCGGTTCTCGACGACCGCCGGGAATTTCATAAGTATCCCGTTCTTTGTGTTTACAAAATACCCATTTCCCCTTGTGTTTGGATATGATGACTGCAAATTTTAATAATTCATCTTCTATCTTATCGTAAAAATTCACTTGTAAACTGCCTTTTTTGTTTTTCCATTCTTCTTTTAATAAACTATACATACAAGCATCTACAATACCTTTATTGCTAAAATCAGCTTGTCGCAGTGTTCCCTCGTATACTAATCCACACTTTTTCATTACATTGCCCGAATGCGGATTATTCGGGTCATGCTGAGATTCAATTCGATTTGCTCCCACTTCTTCAAACAAATAGAGAATAATTGCTGCAAATGCTTCGCTTGTAATTCCCCGGTGCCACCATTTACTACCTATACAGTACCCAATATGCAGAATGTTTAATGCTTCATTTTTATCCACAACACTGATTGTACCAATTGGTTCATCGATATCCTTTAATACAATAGCCCACTGATAAAAATCCGGTTTCTTACTTTCCTCAATCCAATCTTTAATAACCTTTTCGGTTATAGAAATATCCGTATGTGTTGGCCAACGAAGAAACTCCGTTACTCTCTCATCCGAAGTCCAGTTTCTAAATGCCGCTTGTATATCTTTTAACTCAAAAGCTCTCAAACACAATCTATCTGTTTCTATTGTAACTGTTCCTTTATGTTCCATGTCTTTCCTCATATTTTTTGACTTAAGCCAAATACCATCAATCTTTAAATAAATCAATGTTGTTCCATATACTCAATAAATTCCGGTGTTTTAGACCAATATTTAATCCCCCAATTTTCAAAATTCCACTCTTCCATATAATTATTATATTCATAATCAATATAAAAGATCAAATCATCCTGTACTATAAAATTAGTTGGAAAATAATCTATATTTAATCCAGACTCGTATACCACTTTCGCCATTTCACGCACCTGTACCAAATACGTATCTTTCATTGCATCATTTTTTACTAATTCGTATATGGTTGGTCCTTCAATGTACTCTTTTATTATTCTTTCATTTTCGATATCAATATCCAGCATTTTAGGAATTCTGATTCCGGTCCGTAATAGTCTGTTATAATCGTTTTTCTCCGCTTCAATTTTATTCCCAAACGAATAATACTCACATGGTTCATGGTGTATCTGCTTTAAGACATAAAATTTTCCGTCCCGTTCTGCCAGATAAGAATAGCCGCCTTTTCCATGACCTAATAATTTTACAATCTTATATTCTATCTGATTAACATTCATTACATTCTGCATCCATTAAATCTCCATATTTGTTTTTATTGAATTAAGCCAAATTACCATCAATATAATCTATATAAGATTTTTTATTAACTTTATCCGTGTTATTTATGTACCACTCAAATGCTTCTTTTAACCCTACATTTAATGGTTTTACATTTTGCATTAATTCATATTGTTTTGAAACATCAAGACAATATTCATAATGATAGAAAGGAAAATAGTTTCTTTGCTCAATATCTTCATGTACATGAAGATATTCTACTTGTTTTCCAACACACTGATAGCAAAGTTCGACCCACTCACGAATTGTAACTGTATCTTTATTTCCTACATTAAAAATATGTTGTCCAGGTTTATTTTCCAATATAACATCTATAAATCTGCATAAATCATAAATATGGAAAAATTGTAATCTCATTTCCCCTTCTTTCGGTAAATAAAACTTTCTGTCCGCCAAAGCACAATCAAAAACAAAAGCTTCCCTATATACATTATTCATTGGACCATATAAATACGGTGGTCTCACAATGTATGCATTGGGATTTCTCTTCAACAAAGTATTTTCTGCCTCTATTTTATCAGTTCCATATTTTCCCCAATATTTATTTACTGCCAATAAAGTATCTTCTTTAAATGGCCGAACAGCATTCTCCGGATATACTGCACTGGAGCTGATTAGGATATAGTCTTTATAGTCTCCCAATGCATTTAATAGCATTTCAACATCATTAGAATTATATGCTGTATCTATAACAACATCAAAATAATAATCACGAAGCAGTTCACCAAGATTATGTCTGTCTGCCTCAATAAGAGTCACACCGTCAGATTGTTTCTTGCTATTCCTATTAAGCACGTATACATCATATCCTTTAGCCACATAATATTCCGCAATATATCTGCTTACAAAAACTGTCCCACCGGTTACAAGTATTTTTTTCATGATACACACCCCTTCCCTCAAATTAAAATATATTAAATTTTCTTTATAGGATGCCTAATAACCGTTTTCCATTTCTCAGGAGCAACTTTCCTTGCATCAGACATATAAATTTCATGGTGTAATCGTTTTTCATTTATATCATTCACATATCCATTTTGTTTCAAATACTCATCCATCAATGCTACGGTTACCGGTTCGTCATCAAAAGAACCCAAATGCATGATCTGAACACAAAGCCCCTCATCAATAGTCAGAAATTCTGCTTTTGAACAATCCAGCTTTTTCTTTTTAGCTGCCGTTTCCACTGCCCAGTCAAAATCTTTTTTAGTTACAAATTCCGGCAAGCGGATTACCGAAATCCAATAAAAAGCAGATTTATTAGTATAATCCACACCATCAATATTCTCTTGCCACCAGAATCCCTCAAGCGGTGGTACAACATATTCGAAGAATCCCTCGATTTTATAATCTGTTTTATAACTCATTTTTAAGGTGTATGCTACCGCATACAGTACACTTATTGCCTGTTGATATGCCCCACCTTCTTCATTAGGATTTCCCTGTCCTCTCACAGCAATATAATTTGCCTTTGGAACATTTACAATCTCCGGTTTATTTTTTGGCATATAAAATTCTTTGTATTCCTTTTTAAAGTCGAATGCCATAACTTTTTCTCGCTCCAATCCTATCAAATTAGCACATTTCTTCCAGTACATTCACAAAAAAATCCTTAAGCCCCTCTTCCACATTACTACTCACTTCTCTTTCTTCCAAATCATAGTAATATTCACCCGTTTTCATATCTTTTGACAAAGAATCCAAAGGAAATCCTTCGACTCTTTTAGGATGTGGTGTGGAAACCAATATAAAAGGTTCTGTAGCTATGGACATATCCATACTGGAATAATGGGATTTTTCATCTAAAATGAAATAAATTGCATTCCGATATCGTCCGGTCAATTTTCCACCATGCTTTCTCGCCAAGGAAGCATAATATTCTGTCATTTCCTCATCGCTTAACTCTTTTCCACCAACTCTTCGTACATGAATTCCCGGTTGTTCCTCATCACTTAATTCATCAAAATATAAACCACTATCGCAGGAAAACACCGGAATATGGAATGCTTCATAATAGGCTCTTGCTTTAATTTCCGCATTTTCCAAGGGAGTTTTTCCATTTTCAACGATAACAGGAAGCTCACAATTCAAATCATTTAAACTAATTAATTCTATTCCTAAATCCCCAACAGCATTTTCCATAATCGTTATCTTTGCTTTATTTGTAGTTCCGTATAATAATTTTATATTGCTCATATAATCTTCTCCACATCTTACCTCTTTTCATTTTGATACACTCTTCAACATTTTCTTTATCTTACCAACCAAAAGATAAATTCCATATCCAAGCACATATCCCAAAGAATTCATGATTAAATCATCAATATCCACTGTTCTGTCAAGAGGAAGCTGCACCATTTCGATGCATAAAGAAAGTCCAACTCCTGCTACAATTACTTTCCAATAGGTGTTTAACCCTTTATATACAACAGGGTAAACAATACCAACAGGTATAAACATAGTTACATTTCCAACAAAATTTATAATAGCTTCCCTCTTAATCGCATAATCAAACATATGAACAAGAGGAATTAGATTTATTTTTGCCGTAAACAGTTTATCATCGAATATTAACGGCTGAATCTTTCCATCTACTTTACTAAATGGGAAAAATACAAAACGCGCTATAACAATAAAACAAATATAAACTAAAATAAGTTGTAGTTCCCGTTTCCAATTTATTTTTTTATTTTTTACAGCTATCACAACTCTTACCAAACACCATATCATGGTTATAAAGAACAATATTTCTGTATAATATATTTCAAACATAATCACTTCTCCCCATGCAACAACGGCTCTGCAATCGTCTTATTAAACAC
>JAFZGJ010000168.1 GCA_017555455.1 Lachnospiraceae bacterium | reverse complement strand
TTTGGCAGCAGGAGATGAAGAAGCTAACACAACAGACGAAGATTTCATGAATGCTTTGGAAATCGGTATGCCTCCAACAGGTGGTATCGGTTACGGTATCGACAGACTTGTAATGTTACTTACAAATTCACCAGCGATTCGTGATGTTTTACTTTTCCCAACAATGAAGAGTTTGGATAAATAAATCCTTGATTTTACTGGTGTTGCGAGGTGTTAAAACCTACGCCATACGCCAATCGTACGCCAAACGATGTAAAATTTAAGCAAAATGATGCTTATGGAAGTGGCAATATGATATAATGACCTCACTAGATAGAAATATCTGGTGGGGTTTTTATTTTGCTTAAGATGACGATGGGATATGACTATATAAGGGAGAGAATATCAGCTAATTGCCATATACGATGATAAAATGAATAAAAGAGAATATAGATAGCCGATTCCAGGTAGTATGAGAATAGAAAATGTAATAAATGATGTAGCGAGAGTCTATATTCATTTGAAGGAATCTATGAAAATTTAGGTCATAAGATTTGAAGAAAAGTGGATGCAAATCTGATTATTTTTGATATAATTACTATAGAAAAGTTTGATTGGGAGGAGGTAGTGCCATGCCAGCAGTGAATGTAAATATTCAGCCAGAAATAATTAGTTGGGCTTTAAGTCAAACACAAGAAGAAAAACTTGGCGATAAATTGATGAACAACATAAAACAGTGGCTTAACGGTACTAAGACTCCGACTTTTAATCAGATAGAGGATTTTAGTAAGAAAGCCAATATTCCTTTGGGTTATTTCTTCTTGCAGACACCGCCAGTGGAGCAGATTGAATTACTGGAATATCGTACTGTGGATAGCATTCAGCTTGCAAATCCAAGTCGTAATCTTATTGACACGATTCACGAGATGGAAAGTGTTCAAGATTGGATGAAGGAATATAGACAAGAAGTGGGATTTGATGTATTGCCTATTGTTGGTAGTATGAGAGGTGTTAAAGATGCCACGGCCATCGTTGATAGAATTCGTAGAGATTTAGAATTAGAAGATACTTGGTACGAGAAATGTAAGGACCCTAGAGATGCTTTTAGCTATATCAGAGGAAAGCTGGAAGAATGTGGAGTAGTTGTGATGATGAGCGGTGTTGTAGGAAAAAATACACATCGTGCATTAGATGTCAATGAGTTCAGAGCGTTTGCTATGGTTGATGAATGGGCTCCGCTTATATTTATTAACACAGCAGATTCTAATGGTGCTAAGTTATTTTCCTTATTACATGAAGTGGCTCATATTTGGATTGGCGAAGATGATTTGTTTAATGACAGACGAAATCGTGTGGATGGTGTGAGTGCTACGGAAGTAATGTGTAATGCAGTAGCTGGAGAGTTAATTGTACCAAAGAGCATATTCTTGAATAAATGGAATGCTAGCGATATTGATAAGGATGTGTATGTAATCATTACAGAGCTGGCGAAGTATTTTCGTTGTGGGGAGATTGTTATTGCAAGAAAAGCAATGGATTGTAAGAAGATAAAGCAGGATGTCTATCAGCAGGTAGTTCAGATTGCTATCGACAATTACAATCAGATGAAAGAGAATAAAGACAGTTCTGGTGGTAATTATTATAATACCATGGGGTCTCGTTTAGATGGATGCTTTGTAAGAGCGTTATGCGAGAGCATCAATATGGGTAGAACGTCTTATACAGAAGCATATCGCCTGACAAATACAAGTCGTAAGACATTTTCTGATGTGGTACAGCGTCTTGGAGGTGTGGAATGGTAGAAGAAAAGTTTTTAATTGATTCTAACTCCTTTATGGCACCATACAGACAGTATTATGCGTTTGATTTGATACCAACCTATTGGAACGAGTTGTCGAAGCGTGCTCAGTCAGGAAGACTAGTATTACTTGATATGGTAAAAGATGAAATTGATAAAGGCGGAGATGACCTAGCTGATTGGGTAGGTAAGCAGACGGGATTTGAAATCTGCAACCATGTCACACCGGAAATTATCAGTAAGTATCAGGAAGTTTTGCAGTATGTGCAGAGTTGTGGCTTATATAAGGAACAGGCTTTACAGGCTTGGGCTCCTAGTCATATTGCGGACCCTTGGTTGATTGCGGCAGCTGCGGTAAATAATTATACGATTATTACAGCGGAAGTACCATCAGGTGGTTTAAGTCCAAAGAATCCAAATAGGAATGCCAAGATACCAGATGTGGCAAAAGCCTTTGGGGTTAGGACGCATAATCTGTATTATATGATGAGACAGTTAGGAATTAAGATATAGAAAATTACATAGTCATGGTTAGGAGTATTAGCTTGTGTTTTTTCATGTTGCTCTGTCATGTATTCTCAAAAGTTTAAAAGTGGATGTCAATTTAGATTCATTGTATCAGGAGGTACGTTTATGACAATAATAACAACTGTAAAAAGCATTATGGTGGGTACTGGCAGTTCTGGGAATTTGTACAAAAATATGCAGGAGTATGTGGGAAAGTAAAAGCTAATATGACATGAAGACGCCGCAGGTTCGAATCCTGCAATTCCCATCGGGCTACTTTGAGTAGCCCTTTTTATCCAGGTTCTAAGTCAATATTTGGGGTTACATTCGTATGAATGTAGCCCCATTACTGTGTTTAGAGGCATTTTAATGTTTTGATTGAAGAATCATATTTATAGGCATGCAAAGAAAACCTTCCGTGCCAGTCTTTTGTTTTATCGTTCTAATGCATATTAAGTAAAATACGAGTCCTGAAGTGATCAAAATTTCTGATACCATAAGAAGTACGTTTCAGAACTTTTATTTTGTTGTTAAACCCTTCCGTTGGCCCGTTGGAAATATGAGAGTATTTAAAAGCGTTTAAAATTTCTTTGCACCAATGTCTGTAAGTAGCAGCACATCTTTCGAATTCCGGAAGCTGCGATTGTTCTGCAGTGGATATCCATTTTAAAAGCTCTTTTCGTTGCTCAGAGTATCTGGGATTTTGACAGATACGATAGAACCACTCTTTTAAGTAATGAGCCAATCGTAAATCGTCATTATACAAGAGCATTAAATCGCATTCCTGTTTCTTTTCATCCTTAAGCTTATCATAACGGGTAAGAATGAGGGAACGACTTCGCTTATAGTATTTACGAAGATAACCAGGCATGGTTTTCTGGATTCTTTTCCTAACATT
Source organism: Lachnospiraceae bacterium (assembly GCA_017555455.1). Classification (GTDB taxonomy): domain Bacteria; phylum Bacillota; class Clostridia; order Lachnospirales; family Lachnospiraceae; genus SFDP01. The sequence goes on along the minus strand of JAFZGJ010000168.1, from coordinate 1,259 downwards.
TTCTATAGCCCAGGTAACCTGCCTTATAAAATGATACTTGTCAATAACAACAGTGGCATTAGGAAAAAAGGATTGTGCTAAATCTGTATAAGGTCTCCACATATCGCAAACAAAGAATTTCACACGGTATCGTTCCTTTTTAGGAATACTTCTAAAATAAGAAACCAATTGTGTCTGGGACCTGGAAGGTAAAATATCCAGTACAGAATGTTTTATGGGATCCACAAGAATACATTGATATTTTTGTCCACCGGCATTTCCTTTGAATTCATCAATGGATATAGCTAGAGGTATATCAGGCCTGCCATAGGAAATGGTATCCAGAATTCTGTTCACAGTGGCAGTAGAAACATTACACATCTTAGCAACGGATGTAACAGAACGAGTATCATGTAAAGCATCTGCAATAAAGGCAGTCATCCTGGAAGTACGTTGAAAATATTTAGGAAGAAAACTGTAGTTTTCGTAAAATCTTTTACCGCAAGAGCAGACATATCTTCTTTTTCTTAAAATGAGATAACAATGCTTTAACTGAAATGGTAAATCTTTGATTGTCTGCATCCTGTAATCATGAATTCTTTTAGTATTCCTGCCACAAACAGGATAAATATGTTCTTTCGGTTTGGTTTCCAGCATAATTCTTACAGAAGAATCGGAATGAATAATCTTTTTTACAATTACATCTTCAATATTTATGAGTTTAATGATACAATGATTATACATTTTTGCGCCTCCTAGTGGTTTGTTTGGTAGACTGGCACTGGGAGGTTTTTCTTTATTATAAAAGAAAAAAGTCAGGATGTATGATTTTTCAATCATACACCCCAACATTTATTTTAGAACCACTTTTGTATCAAACGTTGATACATTATACTGGTTAAAATTATCTGAACAAGATTGCATGTATGATACGATTCGTATCATGCATGTGACATTGCGATTCTTTATAATTTTTATGTCTTTTGCTACTTTTAAATTAGCTCACTGGCAAAACAGAAAGAGAAAGGACATAGAAAGATGAAAAGAAATGGAAAAAGATTATTATTTCTAGGAGTCACATTTGTTATAACATTTGCTATTTGGACATTATTAATACAGATAGTAGATGTGCAACCATATGGGCAAAATGGAACTGATATAGGATTTGCAACATTTAACTGTTGGTTTCATAAATTATCGGGTGTGCATATGACAATTTACACAATCACGGACTGGTTAGGACTTATTCCATTAGTTGTTTGTATGATATTCGGTGGGAT
>JAFZGJ010000167.1 GCA_017555455.1 Lachnospiraceae bacterium | reverse complement strand
TGTATCTAAAGTTGCTGTATTCGGTTGTCTGAACCCAGTGTTTGGAGCGATTCTTTCTGCGCTCATACTAAAGGAAAGCGGACAGAGATTTGGAATAAAAGAAATAATTGCACTTGTGTTAATTTCAGGAGGGATATTTATTGTGCAGAAAGAAGGATGAAATGATCATGGAAGAAAGAGGAAAGAAGATTATTGATGGCACAGGTCCTCTGAGTTCGGATGATTCATGGGGAAAACATATGGAGTTTACATCTAAAGCACTATGGAGTTTGTCTGAGGTAGGTGGACCAAGATGTTGTAAAAGGGATGCGTTTTTGAGTTTTCAAAAAGCAATTGAACATATAAATAAAAACTACGATGTAAAATTGGAAACCAGCAGAATCGAATGTTGTTATAGTGAAAAGAATGAGCAATGTATCAAAGAAAAATGTCCATTTTACAAAAAGAGAAAGAAAAAAGTAGCATTTATATGCGTCCATAATTCATGCAGAAACCAGATTGCTGAGGCATTAGGAAAAGATTTGGCTGCTGATGTATTTGAAAGTTATTCTGCAGGAACAGAAACAAAACCCAAAATCAACCAAGATGCAGTACGTATTATGAAAGAGCTATATGGAATCGATATGGAAGAAACACGGTATTCAAAATTGATTACAGATATTCCAAATCCTGATGTGGCAATTTCCATGGGATGTAATGTTGGTTGTCCTTTCATTGGCAGAGCATTTGATGACAATTGGGGATTAGAAGATCCTACTGGAAAAACAGATGAGGAATTTAAGATAATCATTAAGGAAATTGAAAATCAGATTTTACAATTAAGAAATATTATTGAAATTAATTTTTAATTCGTTTAGGCTTATTATAGGACGTCCAAATCATATGAGTTTTACTGCTTAACAGGAGGAAGTTTTGATGAAAAAAGTTTTAGATAATTATTCAAGTAAAAATGATGTAAATATAAAACAGATTGTAGCCTATAAAGATAACATACTTGAAATTGAAGAGTATAGAGATGGTTTTAAAAAAGATGATACAATGAATGTAATGAGTGTAACAAAATCTGTAACATCATTGTTGATAGGTATTGCTATTGATCAAGGGGTGATAAAAAGTGTAGACGACCTTGTGATGGATTATTACAAGGAAACTTACATTCCTAAAAGAGGAGAACAAACTATATATAAAGTTACAATTAAACATTTGCTTACAATGACAGCACCTTATAAGGGAAAGAGTGAACCTTGGACAAAGGTTTGCACATCAGAAGATTGGACACTGACAACGTTGGATGTTTTGGGTGGTCGTAAAGGTATTACGAATGAATTCCGATATCACACTCTTGGGGTTCAAATACTTTTGGGAATAATCAGAATTACAAGTGGTATGAATGTGCTTGATTTTGCTAACGAATATCTTTTTAAACCTTTAGGAATTGTACCAAGAAGCAATGCAGGATGCGAGAGCAAAGAAGACCAGTTTGAGTATTTAATGAACAAAAACGACCATGGAAAGGTTTGGTTTTTGGACCCGACAGGTATGCCAACTGCAGGTTGGGGATTATCTCTTTCTGCTTATGAAATGGCACAGATAGGTTTGATGGTGCTTAATAATGGAGTATATAACAATACCCGTATTGTAAGTGAGAATTGGATTGAAATGATGACAAAATCCTACATATCTACCGATGAGAAATTTGGGAATCAGGATTATGGTTTTTTGTGGTGGCTTCCTCACAGAACAAGAGAAGTAATAGCTGCTATTGGTGATGGTGGCAATATTATATATATTGATAGAAAAAAACAAATTGTAGTAGCTATAACTGCACATTTCAAGCCTATGGTTTTTGACAGAGTAGAATATATTGAAAAAAATATTGTTGAAGCATTAACTGAGAGATAACATTTAGGTTAACGTAATGGTTTGTGTGTTTTTTGCAATTTAGTGTTTGGAGAAAAATTGAATTTGATGGAGGACATAATAGTATGAAGGACAGAAAACGATATAATCAGATTGCAATTATTATTTCTTTTATAGCATTATTATTATTGATGTGTTATTTATTCTACTCAAAATGGCAGAAAGAAAAAAATATTTTTGTGTATGAAGAACACTTGGATGATATAGTTGTTACTGTCGGGGAACAATCTGTTACATTAAGGGAATTTGGTTATTATATTGCAAAGATGGAAAAAGATGTGCAAGAGAAAGCACTAATTTATAATCCTAAAGACCCTATGGAATATTGGAATGTACATTTTTCAGCAGGATTAGATTCCGGGTATATGTTTGAGTATGCATGGAATTATGCCTTAGCAGACTGTGTTTGTGATTTGATATTTGTCCAAAAAGCAAAAGATGGAGGATATAGTTTATCTGATAACGGATATAAGCAGGCAAAAATACAAGCAGAAGAATTTTATGCAATGCTTTCAGCTGAGCAAATTGAAAAAACAGGACTGACTATAGATTTGATAAAAAAGATTGAAGAACGTAGACTATTGGTTCAATTATATACAAAATCGTTTGTGGGAGAAAATGAATTATCCGGATATATCGATAATATTATGAATTGTATTTCAGGGAATAATAGCACGGTTATGGAAGCTGAAGTTATTTGTAATGAAGATATGAAAAATAATATACGTATGGGAACCATAACGGTAAATTGTAATTAAAAATTATAGCCGATACAGATCACACAAAGAAAAGTGTTCTGTATCGGCTAATTTTATATAGATTATTTCCAGTCCTCGATTTTACCAGTTCTTTTGATATCTATAGGGCATTGAGATTACATTACTAGGAAAGTACATGTTCCCGGTGCAAGTTCGATTGTACCTGAAACTTCTACACCTTCCATTGCCGGGATTTCATCATTTTCGCCTAAAGTAAGTTCTTTACCATTTAAGTAGATGGAAGTATTGCGTACGTTTCCGTTGCCACAAAGTGTGTAACGAAGTGCTTCTTTTGGCAATTCTACTTTTGTAGTATCTGTAAGAGAGTTGTTGATTACTAAGTATACGCAACCATCTTTTCCGTCTTTGCGTGAGTGACAGAATACGTGAGCACCTTCCTGGATAGCGATTTCAGAATCGTAAACAGTAGTACCCATGAGTCTGCTCCAAAGGAGTACTGCGAAGTAGTTTGGTCTTGGTTCAAATGTACCATGCTTTAACCAACCATAGTCAGAGGAAGCAAGTGTATTGTGGAAGATGATACCATCTGTAATAGTTACGAATGTTCCAAGTTCGTTTAAGGTACGGAATACATCAAGGTATGTAGAAGCCCATTCTGTACCGCCGCCACCTGCGTCACCGGATTCAGTAACCCACATCTGAGCGCCTGGAGCATATGCGTCACGCCATTTTACATTTGCTTTTGCACAGAAAGGTGCTGCATCGAGGTACTCTTCGCTATGAGCCTTTGTTGCCGGCCAATGTATGAATGGTAATGTAGTGATACGTCCGGATACACCATTGTAGTAGTGGTAACTGTAAACATCCATTTTTTCTTTTGAGCCTTTGAGTAAGTTTTCTGTAGCCATAGAACCTGCAAGCTTTTTCATGAGGCCTTTTTCTACGTTCATTTTACCCATTTTTCCGCCACCAACAGAACATGGACCTACGACTAAACATTCCGGATAGTTTTCATGTACCCATTTTGTGAAGATGTCCTGGTCACGAATAAAGTCAGCGAAGTTATAATCTTTTGGAGCACCGGAATAAGCTAAAAGGTTTGGCTCATTCATGAATTCTACAGCTTCGATTGGCACGCCATATTCCTTACTGAAATCAAAGATAAGCTTTGCCTGTTCCGGCTGCCATGGTTCGTGTGCTGAATGGATACCATCACAGTTCGCTACAGAGATAAGTAATTTGCCATCTACAGCTTTTACGAAGTCAAGTAAGTTAGTCCACTGATCTTTTGTAAGAACGCTGTCGAAGCCTTCTGGAGCAACACCATTTGTGTGTCCGTCAAAATCATAATAAGTCTTTGTAGACCATGTACCAGATACACGAATCCATACAGAACCGAGTTCTTTTGCAAGTTTAATAAGACGTGGGTTTGTAGAATCGATAGGATCATACCACTGGTGCATTTCGCCTTTGTTTCCGAAATTGATAAGTGGGAAACCTTCTGTTCCTTCAATCTGTCCCTTGGTATATGCTTTCCAGAATGTACCACCGGTTACTTCTGTCATTTCGATGTTGTAAGATAAAAGTTTTTCGTCAATTGTACGAAGAGCATTTAAGTTCTCTACGTTTTTTAAGCTTAAGTTCTTAGCCATAAAATTTCCCTTTCCATTGCATCATAATCAATTTTATTTTATACTTTGAGTGGATTATACAACGGAGAGTTGAAAAACTCCACATACACATTTTGTGAAAAGTTGGATAATCAACGGAAACAACAAAAGAGTTGAGAAACGGAAGTGTTTTATGGATTTAAGAGTAATAAAAACAAAGAAAAATATTCGGGATGCATTTTTGGAACTTCGAAAGAAGCATTCTGTGGATGAGATAAAGGTAAATGTTTTGTGTGAAAAGGCGATGATAAACAAGACAACTTTTTATAATCACTATCAGGATATTTATGAATTATCTGAGGAATTAGAAAAAGAGGTGCTGGATAATTTTTTTAATAACTTTCAAAACATTGATATGATGTTGACGGATTCCCATCGTTTTATCAATGGTATGCATGGGGTATTGGAGTCAGAAAACGATATGTTGCGTATTGTGTATAAGGATAAAATGGACGAACTGATTGAACGAATAGAAAAGAAGCTTCGAAATTATTATGCAAAAGAAGACCAGATGCTTATTTCTTTTTTAATCGGTGGTTCCATCCATTTGATGATGAAGTCAAAGCATAAAAATGAAGATGTGGAGAAGTTTTTGGTGGAGGTTATTACGAAGCTTGCACTATGATTATTTGTGTAAAATCAAAAATAACGTAGGGTGATATATTGCTTGTCACGCTACGTTATTTACTAATATGGTTCTTGAAAGGAGGCAGGATATGTCATTATATACAACAGGAGAACTGGCAAAGAAGTGTAATGTTTCAGTAAGAACGATTCAGTACTATGATGAAAGGGGTATTCTCGTGCCAACGGATTTGACAGAGGGCGGACGAAGACTTTTCTCTGAAGAGGATGTTGCTACATTGGAAACAATTTGTTTTTTAAGAGACTTAGATATCTCAATTAAAGATATTGCTGAAATATTGAAAGCTGATGAATCAAAAAAAGTAATTGAACTTTTGCTTGACGAACAGGATAAAAATCTTCAGGAAGATATTAAGAGAAAAACAGAGCAATTAGGAAAAATAAAAAGTATAAGAAGTTCTTTAGCTTCTTTCAAGGATGGAACAAAAAAAACAATTCATGACATATCGTCAATTATGGAAGAAAAAGAAAAACGAAAGAAAATGTACAAAAAAATGGCAATAATATCAATTCCATTAGAAACTGCGGAAATTATAACTTTTATGGTTGGTGTACTAAAAGGAATTTGGCTACCGTTTTTTATTACTTTTGCAGTGACTATTATTACTACCGTCTTTTTGCTTAATTATTGGTATAAACGGATAGAGTATATTTGTCCGGAATGTCATACCAGATTTCAGCCAAAGAAAATGGAAGTTCTGTTTGCAAACCATAACCTAAAGATGAGAAAATTAACGTGTCCTAAATGTAAGAGAAAAATTTGGAGTCTTGAAGTATATAGAAGAGAGGTAGATGCATAATGGAAAAAACAAAAATGAGTAGAAAACAATTTGTAATATATATGATAGTGGCATTTGGTCTGGCTTGGATTTTAGAAATTATTGCAAGTTTTTTTGGCAACAATGGAAATCAAATGATGTTTACAATTATTATGATGATTACTATGTTTATGCCGTTTCTAGGTGTGCTAGTAGCAAGAATTCCATTAAAAGGTATGGGATGGGTACCACATCTGAAAGGGAAGATTCGTTATGTATTGTTTGCCCTATGGATGCCTGCTTTGCTAAGCATCGTTGGTGGTGTTTTGTTTTTCGTATTTTTCCCAAATACATTTGATTCTGAATTTTTGACTATACGCGGTATCTTGGAAGAGGCTGGTGCATTGGAACAGTTAGAAGCACAAGGTTTAACAATTCCAATGTATATACTGATTACTGCCATTCAGGCGGTTACATATGCACCATTTCTCAATATGTTTGTGGCTTTGGGAGAAGAGGTAGGTTGGCGAGGTACGCTGTATCCATATTTGAAGGAAAAATTTGGTGTTACTAAGGGGCGTATTGTGGGTGGCACAATCTGGGGAGCTTGGCACTGGCCAATTATGATTTTTGCGGGGTATGAGTATGGTAAAGAATATATTGGTGCGCCGGTACTGGGACCGATTGTGTTTTGTATCTGTACTGTTGCAATGGGTATTTTGTTTGATTATGTATATGAAAAGACAGGGAGTATCTGGTTGCCATCCCTTATGCACGGTGCAACCAATGCATTTACTATCTTTGTATATTTGATAAAACCGGAATATTCCCATATGTCAATACTGGGACCGGCATATATCGGTATCATCAGTATGATTCCGATGATGATTGCAGCAGTCATAATATGCGTAAAGAAGAAAATTGACGTGTAGCCATGTCAACTTGTGTCTTGTGCGCAAATACAGCAAAGCTTCCGCTTCTGAAACAACAGAAGAAGGAAGCTTTATGTGATTAAATATATTCAAAATATTTTAGTAATTCTTTATATAAATCTTGTGCAGCTCTGCAGGTTTCAATTAAATATCCTTTTTCAACAGTATATTCTTTTAATCCTCTTTTATAATAATCCTGTGATTTATCTTCGATAATAAATGGCAGGATATCATATTTAAGACATTCTTTGAACATAATTAATCTTCCAACACGACCATTGCCATCTTGAAATGGATGAATTTTTTCAAACTTATAATGAAAGTCAATAATATTTTCAAATGTTATATTGCTGTTTTCTCTATATGCTTGCAATAATTTTTTTGTTTCTGTTGCAACTTTAGAAGGGTGTGTAGTTTCAATCATATCACCAATTACATTAGGACGTTTTTTATAATCGCCGACTGCAAACCATTCTTTTTGACTATCTGATGTTCCATTTTTTAATAATAAATGAATATGTTTAATAATATCTTCTGATAAATCTTTATCAGCGATAGAAATAATATAATCAAAGCATCGGAAATGATTAACAGTTTCGATAATATCATCTATTTTTTCTGATCCTTCTGTAATCCCAATAGTTTTAGTTTCATATATACTTCGGGTTTGATCTTCAGTTAATCTGTTGCCTTCCATATGATTGGAATTGTATGCTAGTCTAATTTGTGTTTGATGATATAATCCACCTTTAAGTTTCATTTCCATTTCTTCTCTTAATTTAAAAAGAATAGAATCTTTATTTATTTCTTTTTCATATGACATAATAGCACCAGGTTGACAATCAAAAAAATCGCATAGAGTTTGTATGGTAGCCATCGAAATTTCTTCGTTTTTTGAAAGCTTAGCAATAGTAGCAGAAGAAATGCCGGTTTCTTTTTTTAATTTTTCTTTTGTAATTTCTCTTTCTTCCATCATTAAAAATAATTTTTTATATGAAATCATTTTGTTCACCACCTTTTATAATATTATACCACGAAGTTTAAAAGAGTAAACATTGGAAGTTTAGAAGACTAAATGAAATGGGCGAAATATTTTTAATTTGTAGAATAGATAAAAACAGGTACGGCAGTTTTGCTGTGCCTGTTTTTTGTTGGAAATGAGGAGCTAGAAATCTAGCGACTTTTTCTAAGGTAACAAATCTTAACATTATTCTTACAAAATGGTAAGTTTGGTTGATTGTAAGATAGGATGGTCATAGATATAATGTAATTAAACATAACAAAGGTGGGAAAAATATGATTAGTGATAACTTATATTCTTTAAGAAAATTACATCAGTTGACGCAAGAAGAAGTGTCTGAACGTGTAGGCGTTAGTAGGCAAGCTCTTGCAAAATGGGAAAGTGGAGAAACCATGCCAGATATAGAAAAATGCGTTTTACTGGCAGAAGTTTATAATGTAACACTAGATGATTTAGTAAATTATACGAAAGATGAAATTGGACTTAGTGTACCACCAAAGGGGAAGCATGTATTTGGTGTAGTGACTGTTGGAGATAAAGGGCAGATTGTGATACCACACAAAGCAAGGAAGATTTTTAAGGTCCAGAGTGGAGATAGATTTATTGTTCTTGGGGATGAATATCAAGGGATAGCATTAATCAAGGAATCGAACTTTTTAAATATATTAAACGAAGTAAAGAAGGAAGGCGAACAATATGAGTAAGATAGCATTTTTTTGTATTCCAGCGCACGGTCATACAAATCCAACATTAGAAGTGGTAAAAAAACTTATTCAACAGGGGCATGAAGTAAGATATTATTCTTATGAATGTATGAGAGAAAAAATAGAGGCTACAGGTGTGGAGTATATTTCGTGTGATGATTATGATTTCGAACAAAAATTGACTCCGGCAGATGGAAAATCAATTGCAGAAGATATGTCTTTTGCAATTGAAATCTTAGTGAATTCAACGCTTGCAATGGATGCTGCACTTTTAGAGCAGATAAAACAGTGGAATCCGGATTGTATCGTAGCAGATTCTATGGCATTATGGGGAAAACTTATTGCAAAAAAACTTAATATTCCGTTGGTTTCTTCTACCACAACTTTCGCATTTAATAAAGATTCGGCAAAAGTGATGCAGGGGAGCCTAAAGGATTTGTTTAAAGTCTTAATTCAAATGAGAAAAGCCAATAAGCACATCAAAAGATTACAGGAAAACGGTTATGATATAAAAAATGTACTCGAGATTATTCAAAATGATAATGATACGAATACGATTGTATATACGTCCCCAGAGTTTCAACCATATTCCGATACATTTTCTGATAAGTATATATTTGTTGGTCCGTCTATTCGTTCAACAAATAATGTGTTTGAAAAGACAAGAGAGAAGCTTGTATATATTTCGATGGGAACAGTAAATAATGATATGGCTGTCTTTTACAAAAACTGTATAGATGCACTTAAAGATAGTGATTATCAAGTAGTACTCTCTGTTGGTAGTCAAGTGGACATCAAGCAATTGGAAGAATATGTAATAAAATCAGAGAGTAAGGCACAGTTTCATGTGTTTTCTTTTGTGGATCAGATTGCAGTGCTTGAGAAAGCAGACGCATTCATTACGCATTGCGGTATGAATAGTGTAAGCGAGGCCTTATATTTTAAGGTGCCACTTGTAATGTATCCACAAACGAATGAACAAAAAGGTGTTGCATTTCGTGTAAATGAGCTTGAGGCAGGAATATATTTGAGTGGTGAATCTATATCAGAAATTCAAATAGCACTTAAAGAACTCTTGCAACAATCAAAGTACAAAGAACAAGCAACTGTGATAAGTAATAGTTTTTCAAAATGTGGAGGAAGTGAGGCTGCAGTAGAAAAGATACTTGATGTTTGTTCTTGATAAACAGTTCCGATTTATCTAACAGGCGAAAATTTCAGTAATACGCTCTGTTGATGTGCCAATTTTTCATCGTAGTGATTCTTACGAAATTATTTAACGGGAATAGGTTGAATTTATCCTAGAAAAAGTGATATATTATCTATATAAGATGATGGAGGTGTTCATATGACAGTAGATACAAACACAATGGTTTCAATTACAGAAGCAAATCAGAACTTCTCAAAAGTTGCAAGATTAGTAGATGAGCTTGGATCAGTTGTTATACTTAAGAATAACGCACCAAGATATTTAGTTATTGATTTTAGCAAAGCAGATGAAAGTGCAGTAGCTAAAGATGAGGATGTGATCGAGATTTCAAAAAGATTGCTTGCACAGAATAAAGAGGCTTATGAGGTGCTTGCTAAATGAAAAGACTGAGTAAAGAGTAGATTTTAATGCTCCATTCACAGCTTATTGAACAGACTGGTGGAATTGATGGTGTAAGAGATTTTAATTTGTTGGAATCAGCTATTGAGACTCCATTTCAAGTATTTGCCGGAGAGGAATTATATCCAACAATACAAGCAAAAGGTACACGTCTTGGCTATGGTTTGATTAAAAACCATTGTATGTTGGATGGAAATAAACGTATAGGAACGCATGCGATGCTTGTATTCTTTGCTTTGAATGGAATTGAATTACGATATACACAAAAAGAACTATATGAAATGGTTCTTGCAGTAGCAGATGGTACTTTGGAGTATGAAGCTATGCTTAGGTGGGTATTGGAACATCAAGAGTAATTATTTATTTTATATAATGCGTGCATTCAGTCTTTGTATGGAGTCTGAATGCACGTGATTATTTGAATTTGACGAGGTGTTATAAATGAGTGATTACGGATTAAAAGATAGGGTGGCTATAATTACAGGAGCAAATAATCCATGGGGGATTGGAGCAACAACAGCCATTGCCTTTGCTCGCGAAGGTGCGAAAGTGGTTTTAGTATATAAGAAGGTAGATAGGCCATTTGATGCATCAAAAATGGATAGAAATGGCGTAGATAGATATTATGGAGCAAATGCAGGAAATGCAGACGCTGTAGAATCTAAACTCAAAGAAATGGGTGCAGATTACATTATTTTAGAAAGTGATATTTCTAATGAAGACGCTATAAAAGAAATCTATTGTACAGTTCTTGAAAAATATGGTCGAGTTGATATTTTATTTAATAATGCGGCAACAGATGATGAAACGGGTTGTGATACTATAGAAACAATTACGCAGGATGTGATTGATAATACATTTGCAGTCAATGTTCGTGGAAGTATTTTGATGACAAGAGAATTTATTAAACATCATAGTGATTATGGAAGAATCATCAATATTTCTACAGATGCATCCCAAATCTTTGCTGGTCAAATTACTTATGGAGCAAGTAAAGCAACTTTAGAAGCTCTTACTCGTAGTATTGCCCTTGAGGTAGCACCGTATGGAATAACTGTGAATTGTGTTTCTCCTGGTCCAACTCAAACAGGATGGATAGATGATGAGTTTGAAAAAGTAGTCGTTCCCTTAATTCCAATGGGAAAATTAATTCAGCCAGAGGATATAGCAGAAACTGTTTTGTTCCTTGCAAGTGAGCAGGCAAGAATGATTACAGGACAAGTAATCAAAGTGTCTGGTGGAAAGGCTTTGTAAATTCTTTAGGCTACAATCAATAGCGGCACAAACGAAAAAGCAGTCTTGTAATATTTAGAAAAACTGCCCTTTCGTTTGTGCTGCGTTTGATTTTGCCAAAGTGAACAAAGTAAGCGTCATCGAAGCCGGTATGTATGGG
>JAFZGJ010000166.1 GCA_017555455.1 Lachnospiraceae bacterium | reverse complement strand
TATATTTTGGATGGTTGTCAGGATGGACCTGTCATGACCATTAAACGGGAAGCAAAAAAACATGACACTATGGTGAAATACGTAACCAAAGAACGCCTTGACCAGATGAGTCAGACCGGAAAACATCAGGGAGTTATTGCAGTAATTGCAGCTTACGATTACGCAGAAGTAGAAGACATTTTACAGAAGGCAAGAGATAAGGGGGAAGCACCTTTTATTTTCTTATTGGACAATATTGAGGATCCTCATAATTTGGGAGCTATTATCCGTACTGCAAACTTGGCAGGGGCTCATGGAGTGATTATTCCAAAGAACAGAGCCGTAGGCCTTACAGCAACCGTAGCAAGAACCTCCGCAGGAGCCTTAAATTACACTCCGGTAGCAAAGGTTACTAATTTAAGTAAGACCATTGAAGAATTGAAAAAAGAAGGTATGTGGTTCGTATGTGCGGATATGGGCGGAACCAGTATGTATCAGTTAGATTTAAAGGGACCTATGGGACTTGTTATCGGAAATGAAGGAGAAGGTGTAAGCCGTTTGGTTCGCGAAAAATGTGACTTCATTGCCTCCATTCCTATGAAAGGTGATATTGATTCCTTAAATGCTTCTGTGGCAGCAGGAGTATTGGCTTATGAGATTGTAAGACAGAGAGGTTAGTATTCACAGAATCATGAAAGAAGAACAATTCAAACTGGCAACGGACGAAGAACTGATTCTCATGTATCGTGATGGAGAAGAAGAAGCTGCCGGTTTTATTATGAACAAATATAAGAATCTGGTACGAAAGAAAGCCGGTTCCATGTACATTCTCGGAGCAGACAGAGAAGATTTAATTCAGGAAGGTATGATTGGTCTTTTTAAAGCGGTGCGAGATTATGATATGGGAAGAGATGTGAATTTTTATACCTTTGCAGACCTTTGTATTTCCAGACAGATGTATACCGCAGTTCAGAATTCTAACCGTCAGAAGCATTTACCGCTTAATACGTATATCTCTATTTATAGCCAAGCTATGACTACGGAGGAAGGGTCTGAGGAATATGCTCTTATGAATACCTTAACGGCACAAAAGGAAACCAATCCGGAAGAAATGGTGATTGAACAGGAAAATGTAGAGCGGATAGAAAATGCCATTTTAAAAGAGTTAAGTGAATTTGAAAAGCAGGTATTTGAATTACATTTGACAGGCATGACTTATACGGAAATTGCTAAAGTATTGGGAAGGGATGAAAAATCCACAGACAATGCGTTACAGAGAATGAAAACAAAAATTAGGAAGTTGTTGAAATAAGGGAAGTTGAGTAAGACATATCGGATGAGATAACCGATATGTCTTATTTTCAAATTTAAAATGCAGGATACTTGCTTCTTATCACAAGGAATATGTGGTTTCTAATGTTATTTTTTGAGATAAAAATCTTCAAGTAATTTCACCTCTGAGATAATGTCATATTCATAATCGCCTACTTTTCCTACAGGATTATTATGGATGTATCGTACTAATGGTAAACATAGACGCTGAATTTTTTCTTGGTCTTCTGGCTTATCTTTTGATAAGCCTAAAGTATTGCATAGTTTTGATATTTGTGAATTTATAATTGCCAATTCTTTTTCGTCATTTTCTAATTTTTTTGAACGATTTTCTTCTTCGCGTTCTTTTTTTTCGATAGTTGTAAGGCGGAAAGTACGGATTCCTTCCGTAATAGCTTTTATTATTTCAGGGATACCGTCTAATTCTATTGTTTTACCAGCTAATACAATTCTTAGAGAACCGCTTTCAAATTTTCTTAAATAAATTTGTTCTGAAGAATCTTCGGTTTTTAACAAAAGTTCAAACTGTGTTATAAATGAGGATATATATGATAAATCTTGAACATAATCATTTAATAAAAAACTAGATTTATATGAACGTAATTCAATAGTGGAAATTTCTTTTTCATCTACACTTGGCGGTAATGGTTCGTAGAGTGCTTTATCTAGTTCAAAAAATAAAAAGTATCCATTCTGTATTTGATTATATGAGTAAAGTAATTTTCTGAATAAAAAATAAATTCTTCTAATAAGGTGAGTTTTTTGAATTCTGTAATCTGAGCTTCTATAATGGCATTTACAGATTCTATAGTTTTTTCTGCATGCGCATTGAGTTCTTTAATTTCAAAAAGTAAATTGTTTGAATAATATTTAGTGGAGTTTAAAGTTCCTAAACATGAAAAGAATTTATATGAAACAGAATTAAGTTTTGTAATTAAAGTAAAACATTTTTGTAATGATGTTGAAAGTTCAGAAGATAAACTATCCTTGCTATTTGGAAGACCATAATTTTTGAAATATTTGGCTATTGATGTAGAAACATTATGCAAATAACAATGCTTTATTTCAGTACATATTGCAAAATATTGTTTACATTCGTTCAAGTTGGAATATACAAATAAGTAATCATTAGTAATGTCATTAAGTACCATATGTGAATTCTCCTATTTTATTTTTGCGTATTATTTTTCAATATATTTTATATATGGATTAAATTATTTGTTTAAAGTAACATATAAAGTATAAATATTTCTTTAATTATAAAATAAGAATGAAGAAAAGTAACTAGAGCCATTGTTCATGATAATAGGAACTAAAGGTTATCTTTGGGGTTTAGAGTGGATTGGTGATTAATGGAAAGACTATTTTTGAAAGAATTTAAGGATAGTCTTTTTTATTAGCTATAATTTATAAAAAATTCTCCCGGATCACCCGGCATAAATTCTGTATGAACCTTGAAGGATTTTTTTATGAACAAAATTATTAGGGGTTCGACGGGGGGATAGATTAAATGATGAATTTGACAACTTATATGAGAAGGCATTTGAATTAGGGAAGAAAATTACTTATGGGATACAATTTGTGGACAGAAGAAATAAAGCAATTGCATAAGGAGTCATAGGAGATATATTTGTGTAAGGATGAAAATTAGACAAAAATTAGATAAATTAATTGATGCTAAAGAACGATATGAAATTCAAAATGGGATTGCTTGTATTGATGAATTTTTGTGTAGACAAGAATATATAGACTACGCCTATAAAGGCAATCAGAAAGCAAGAGAAGCATACAATTATATGTACAAGCGTACACATGACAAAGAATTTCAGAAATATTATCCTCATTATGCTGATGCAACAATGTATAAGAAATGGGAAGATGACCCAGAGTTATGTATGGAATATTTAGAATCTATTTATTATGAATGTAATGGTGAGCAGATGGTTCCCGATAAGGACTTATTATGTAAAGGTAATAAAGAATATGCCCCCGGCAAGATATGTTGGTTGCCATGGACTTTAAATGTAGCATTATCAAACAGCAAGAAACATTATAATGCAAGATATAATAGATACAAAAATACAGAATTGCCATATGGTGTAAGATATGATTCGGCAAAAGATAAATATTATGCTGAAATTCAAATGGATAAAGCACTTAGAGATGAAGTTGAAAAAGTAAGACCATTAAAATTACGATACAGAGATACACCCGAAGAGGCATTTGCAGATTACAAGAAGCATAAAGAAGCATATATTGTTATGTTAGCTGATAAGTATATAGATTATTTGCCAGTGAATCTATATGATGCTCTGGTTGATTATGAGGTTGAACCATATTAAAAGGATATTTGTATGGTTTCCGCTAGATACAGAGAAAGTATTCCTGATTATATTTATGATAGGTTACTGAAGGTGGAAGTGAGGATGTATTGAGAAATTTTAATCAATGTATTTATATAAATAAAAGAACGTTTGTTTGCTTAAACGCTTGAAATAGATTGGTTATTGGAGTATAATTATTATATAAAATAAAAAAGGTGGATATGAGTCATTAATAATACAAAAGAAATTGAAGAGCAACGGTTAGGCAGAAATAAAGATACTACGATAAACCATACATATATTAATAGTGGTGAATATAGAAGAAAATTTGATAAAATTTCCGATAACAGTAAATTAAATCGTTTATTATATCAACTAGCCAAACAAATGTTAAATCATCGTTCAGGTACATTATATGAAGACATGTATTGGATTGATTTAGATAATTTGAAAATTGTAGCAGAAGAAACCAATGCATTAATTGAAAAGGAAATAGTATATTCAGATGCAACAAAAAAGGTTGTTGAAAATAGTAATGGTTTGGTTACAATTCATTCACATCCAAATAGTTTCCCGCCAAGTATATCTGATATTAATTCAAATTTTACTAATGGATATTTAATTGGAATAGTAGTTTGCCATGATGGTAGAATATATATGTACAAAGCAATGGAAAATATTTCTGTAGATTATTATAATTTGACGGTTGTAGAATATTTAAAACAAGGGTATAATGAAGATGAAGCACAAGTGTTAGCTTTACAGGAAATAAAAGGTAAGTTCAGTATTCAGTTTAAGGAGGTTACAGATGATGATATGTGAAAACGATAGATTAAATATTCCAGAAGAATATAAAAGAATGTCTGTTTCCGAATTGCAATATAGAAAAGAACAGATTTATAGGGATTTAAGACAAAATACGAAAGCGGAAGTTAAAAATGTTGAGTATAAAAATGAAACAGTAATATTTCATTTTTAGTTATTAAAGAAATAAAGGCATATCAGATACTTGGTATGCCTTATTTTTTTCGATTTTATGTCGATAAGATATGTAATATTTGATAAAAAGATAGTAGAGGTGACGGAAATGGATGATTTTTTTCAAATTATTGCACAGAATGATGGAATTATAGCAACTATAATAACTGGGATATTTACTTTTTTTATTACAAAATATACATATCACAAAAATGCTCCGTTAGATAAACTTGAAATAAGCTATGATAGAATATACTATCCAATTTATAGATTGATTCGCAGCAATAAAAATGTTTTAGAGATTGTAGAAAAGAGTGAATTGTATTTGTTAAAATACAATAAATATGCAGATAGGTCAACGATAAAATCTTTTGAGTTTTTGAAAGAAAATATGACAGATAAGGATGCGTATAATGCTTATACAAGTAACATTTTTGAAATGAATCGTAACCTTAGACAGAGGTTAGGGTATTTAGAACCGAATGTATTGTTAATGTATTCCAGTTCCTCTTTTGCAGAACGATTAGGAATGAGAACATTGTATGAAATATTATTTATTTATGTTTTTGTAATGCTGTATGCTACAACTAAGAATGAAGTATTAAAGAACATATTTTTGATATTAAGTATAATAAGCATGATAATTTTTGGTGTTGATATCATTGTATCTGGATGTTGGATTTTGTGGAAAAAGCTAGCACGAAAAATCGGAAGTAAACAAAGAAAAAATAACTGCTAATTTTTTAGGGTATACCCCTATATATCAGGCACTTAAAACCTCAGAATTTTTACCTTGTAAACGGCAAGTACTTTCCAGCAAAAAATGGCAATTAATTTCCAGCATTTTTGGGCAATTAAGCACCAGCATTTTATATACACCCACGGATTGCTCCGTGGGCATTTTTCATTGAAACGGAAGTTCCATTTCTTCCATT
>JAFZGJ010000165.1 GCA_017555455.1 Lachnospiraceae bacterium | reverse complement strand
GCTGGTTCGATTCCGGCTCTGGGCATCTTAAATTTAATACGGGCGTGTAGCTCAGTCGGTAGAGCACTTGACTTTTAATCAAGTTGTCCGGGGTTCGAATCCCCGCACGCTCATTAAAAATGAGAGAGAAAACGTTGAAGAATCAATGTTTTCTCTATTTTTTTATATAAAGAGGTATGAAGATGGAATTAATAAAAGTTGGAGAAAAAACTTATTATATAAAAAATGCTACTAATATTGGTGTTTATAAAATAGATGAAAATAATGTATATCTTATTGATTCAGGAAATGATAAAGATGCAGGAAAGAAAATATTAAAAATAATGGATTCTCAGGGGTGGAATGTAAAAGGAATTATTTCGACTCATTCTAATGCGGATCATATAGGTGGAAATAAACTTATACAGGATAGAACCGGTTGTCCTGTATATGCATATGGTATGGAAAAATGTTTTACGGAGTATCCGATTATGGAACCATCATTTTTATTTTCCGGATTTCCATTTAAAGATTTAAAAAATAAGTTTTTATTAGCAAAGGAAACAATCGTTACGGATATTAATCAAAATTTACCTGAGGGTCTTGAATATTTTTCTTTAAAAGGTCATTTTTTTGATATGATTGGTGTTAAGACGGATGACGATGTTTATTTTTTAGCAGATTCCTTGGTAAGCGAAGAGACTATTAGAAAGTATCATTTATTTTTTATTTATGATATAAGGGAATATCTTAAGACTTTAGATTTTCTTTCTACTTTAAATGGAAAGTTATTTATAGCTTCTCATTGCGAAGCAACAAATAATATATTATCTATAATAAATATTAATAGGGATAAAGTAATCGAAATATGTAACACCATATGTTTTTTATGTGAAAATGAAATTACTTTTGAAGATTTACTGCAGAAGGTTTTTGATACTTATAGTTTAAGCATGAATGTAAATCAATATGTTTTGATAGGAAGTACCATTAGATCATATTTATCTTATTTACATGAAGAAGGAAGAGTAAGTTTTGAATTTAAAGGTAATAAAATGTATTGGAAGCGAAATATTTAAAACATAAGTAATTACAAATATTTAGAGATGAGATATCCGAAAGATAAGTAATTAAAAATATTTTGAAATGAAATCTCCAAAAGATAAGTAATTATAAATAGTCATTTTAAGAAATAAAAAATAGTGTTATAATTTAAGTCAAATAAATAAGGAGAGTTTCATATATGTATAATCCAATTTAAGACAAAAATTAATAAATGATTATTCATCCTGTTATATATTTAAACAGGTTTTAAAATTATGTCTTAAAAAGGAAATATATTATGAAACGGAATGTATATATAATGTATATCATTTCTTTGTTACAAGGAATGGTATTTTATGCTCCTATTGCGACTCTTTATAGGACTACGCAGGGACTTTCTGTTTTTCAAATAACTTTAACAGAAAGTCTCTTTTTTATTTTATGTTTATTAATGGAAATTCCCTGGGGAATAATGGCTGATAGCATAGGGTACAAGAAAACCATGATTTTTTGTTGTGGATTGTATTTTGTATCTAAAATTGTATTTTGGCAAGCTGCCGGATTTGGTTGGTTTCTTATAGAAAGAATAATGCTTGGTATTGTATTTGCGGGATTATCCGGAGTAGATACCAGTATATTATATTTGTCCTGTGAAGGGGATGAAAGTCAAAAAATCTTTGGTATATATAATAGTTTAGGAACAGTTGGATTATTGGTATCTGCAATTATATATTCCGTATATATTAAGGATAATTTTAAGCTAGCCGGGTTTTTAACAGTCATTAGTTATGGCATATCTATGATTATTTCATTCTATTTAGTGGAAGTAAAGAAACCGCAAAATAAATGTTGTAAGAGAAATGAATTTAGAGAAAGATTTGTAGATTATGTAAAAGAATCCTATGGTGAAATAAGAAGGATTAAGAATAATAAAAGATTATTGTATTTTCTTATTGCTGTTGCTTTCATTTCGGAAACTTGTCAGGTAGTGACAGTATTTTTAAATCAGTTAAAATATGAAAGCTGTGGATTATCAGCTTCCTTTATTGGATATGTGTATGTTATTGCAACAGTAGTAAGTTTATGCGGAGTCTTTTCTGCTTTTGTAACGAAAAAAGCAGGAGGTAAAAAAACCGGGAAAGTCATATTTTTTGTGGCTGCTTTAAGTTGTCTGATGTTGGCTTTTACTCAAAAAGCAATGATCTCTATCGTAAGTATTTTATTACTACAGATTTCAAATAGTATTTTTCAACCTTTGCAATTAGACTTACAGAATCGGCAGATAACTACAGATAAACATGCTACAGCGTTAAGTATTAATGCTATGCTTATAGATTGTATTGCTATAGGAATAAATTTGGCATTTGGGTATTTAGCTCAGATAAGCTTAACAACAGCGTTTCTATTTGGGGCAGGAATATGTTTTATAGGATTGCTATTTTTTAGAATAAGCTATGTTTTTAATGAATAGAGAGGGAATAATATTATAAAAATATCAGAATATTCTGAAAATAATAAAATAAATATCAGAAAATATAAAAATAAATATAAAATAATTTGAAAAATATGTTGACAAAAATGATATAGTAAGATATTATAATATTAACAAAACAAAAGAAGAGAAAACTTCTAAAAACAGGAGGAAGAGTCCAATGAGATAATAAATTATAAATTGGACAAATTCAAAAGAAGAAGAGGAAACTTCTAAAAACAGGAGGAAAGGTCCAATGAAATAGTAAATCATAATTGGACAAGTTAATAGAAAGAGAGGTTATACAGTGAAACTTCAGGAAATTCATTAAAAGAGCTATTTGATTTGTAAAGAAAAATCAAATAGCTCTTAAAAATTTGTTTAAAATAGTTTATCACATATAGTCTATAAATGCATTAGTCTTAGACCAATATCGTATTCTGCAATTCTCAAAATCTATTATTCCTATGTAAAGAGTAAAATACAAATGTCCTTTTGTACATTTATATATTGACTTTTACATTCCTATAATTATGATATTAGTAATTTATCCAAAAATAAGCTATATTTAATCTCACAGCATATAGATCAAATAAAAACTAAATTCCAATTTTATTATGAAAAAAGGTTTCATTGCGGACTAAAAAAGTAGAATTAAAAATTATACATTACAAAAATGTAAAGTTTGCTTGACATACGGTTAGAAAAATGATATTTTATAGATGTAAAGTATGCTTTACAAAAGATAATAGTAGATTATTATCATGTAGCAGGTAATTTATAAAGAACAATTTTGAGGGAGGCGAAATTATAGATAAACGATTTCGACAGTATATAGGAGTGATTACAGCAATTTTAGCATATTATGTAGTTCATGAAGGAGCACATTTACTATATGCATTATGTATTGGTGTATTTAAACAAATTAATTTCATAGGATTGGGAATACAGATAGATGTGTATATTGATAAAATGACCTTCGGAGAAATGGGTATATTTTGTCTTTTGGGTTCCGTTACTACATTAGTAGTAGCTTATGTACTTGTAGCAATTATAGACGTTTTAGCAAAGAATTCATCTAAAGTTTTCAAAGCTTGTATGTATTATATTACTATTTCAATGCTTGTAATTGATCCTTTATACTTGAGTGTTTTATGTGGATTTTTTGGAGGCGGGGATATGAATGGAATTTCATCTTTTATTCCGGAGATATTAGCAAGAATTGTTTACGGATGTATTTTAGTTGTTAATATAATAATATTTTTTAAAGTTGTTTTACCAAAATATAAAATAGCCTTTGATAATCAATAAAAGTAATGCCAATTATATAAATAAATTAAGGATAGTTTTGGGAGGTGCCACTTGAAAAACAGAATAGAAGACATAAGAAAAGAAAAAGGAATACGGCAGGAAGATTTTGCAAAAGCTATGGGAGTTTCCAGACAGACTATCAGTTCTTTGGAAAATGGACGATATAATCCATCGATTCTTTTGGCATATAAGATTGCAAAATATTTTGAAATGACCATAGAAGAGGTATTTCTTTTTGAAGAAGAGGATTTGAAGTAGGGAAAAATCACAATGTGGTTTTATTCATATATAAAATAGAAAACTATTAGATTAGATAGGAAAGGATAAAAGTATGAAAGAAAGATTAATAGCAAGTATATTAGAAATTATTGTAGGATTTTCTTTAGTAGTAGCTTCTATGTTTGGTGCGGTAGATGAATTTTGGAGTGGGATGGGAACTTCTTTACTAATTCTGGGAATATTATTTTTAGTTAAATCAATTAGATATAAAACAAATCATGATTATAAAGAAAAATATGATATAGAAATTAATGACGAAAGAAATAAGTATTTGTCCATGAAAGCCTGGTCCTGGGCAGGATATTTGTTTGTTATGATAGCAGCTTTTGCAGCTATTGTATTAAAGCTAATGGGAAGAGAAGATTTAATGATGATGGCTTCCGGAAGTGTATGTCTGGTGATGGTGCTTTACTGGCTCTCCTATATGGTACTGAAAAGAAAATATTAGACTGTAATAATGGAAGAAAAATTTAATATGTAATTTAGTAATCAAAGGGAAATAATATGAGTTTATTAAATGAAATTGAAAATTATATTCCTGTAAATGAGCAGGAATATAATGATAAAAAAGTAATGCTGGATTTTATGAAGCATAATTCAAATTATTTAACAAGAGAAAATGAAGTGGCTCATTTTACCACATCTATATGGACGGTGAATAAAGAACGAACAAAAACGTTAATGGTATATCATAAAATATACGATTCCTGGTCCTGGATTGGAGGGCATGCTGATGGAGAAGAAGAGTTATCTAAGGTCGCACTTCGGGAATTAAAGGAAGAAACCGGAGTGGAAAATGCAGCATTAGTAAGTAAAGATATTTTTAGTCTGGAGATTTTAACCGTAGACGGACATATGAAAAAAGGAAAGTATGTACCAAGTCATTTGCATTTTAATATTACTTATCTTGCGGAAGCAGAGGAAGAACAGAATTTAATTGTAAATGAAGAAGAAAATACAGGTGTGAAATGGTTTTCTTTTGAAGATGCACTACAAGCTTCCAGTGAGCCTTGGATGGTGGAGAGAATATATAAGAAGTTGATCGGGAAATGAAGGTGAAAAAGTAGATTATGTTTATGGAATAATAAAATCAAATCTTTTAATTGATTAAAATAAAAGGTGCAAATCCATTGAAAGGGTTTGCACCTTAATTGTTATAACAAAAGTATATAGAATATTTATGTATACAAATTTTCATTAAAACTTATGATAAATGTTTACCATAAATTACGATAAATCTGCATAATAGCTTCTTTATCCGGTGTTCTTGGGTTGGTTGCTGTACAAGCATCTGCTAAAGCAGCTTCTGCCATGGCTTCTACTTTACTCATGTAGTCGTTTACGGTAATGGTTCCGATTTCAGAAATTCTTGCAGGAATCTTCATATCCTGATTCATAAACTGAATCCACTGGATTAAGGAACGTACACTCATTACTTTGTTGTAACTGCTTAAACCAAGTACATGGGCAATAGTGGAATATCTCTTAACAGATGGATGATATTCGGACTGGCTTCTGCTGTCTTTATGTATATCTGCATTGTACTCAATAATATGTGGTAATAACATGGCGTTGGCACGTCCATGAGGAATATGGAAGTTTGCACCTAACTGATGAGCCATACCATGGGTAAGACCTAAAGATGCAGAGTTAAATGCAAGTCCTGCTAAACAGGAAGCAACATGCATTTTTTGTCTTGCATGGGTATCGTCTCCATTTAAGAATGCCCGCAGTAAAAATACACCTACAATTTCAATAGATTTTTCCGCTAAAGCAGTGGAAAATTCGTTGTGGTCAGTACTTACATAAGCTTCAATAGCATGAGTTAATACGTCCATACCGGTATCGGCTGTGATTGCCGGTGGCACACTTTTCACCAATTCAGCATCCAAGATAGCTTCTTCTGCAGTGAGAGTAGGAGATACTAAAGGATGTTTAATTTTTGCTACGGTATCATTTACTACGGCAAAGGAAGTAACTTCGGAGCCGGTTCCGCTGGTTGTTGGAATAGCAATTAAAGCAACATCTGCATAGTGATTGATATTTAAAGCAAATTCACGGATGGATTTGGAAGAATCGATGGCAGAACCACCACCTACCGCTACGATAGCATCCGGCATATATTCCAACATTTTCTTTACACCAATGATAATTTTATCAATAGGTGCATCCGGAACTACATCATGAAAAACTTCAAAAGCTTTTCCTGATTTTTTCAAAGGTTCTGTAATCATATTAATCATGGAACCTTTTGCAATGAAAGGATCCGTAATAACAAGTACACGTTTGTATGGCATTTGTGCTAAACGTTCCAGAGCATTGTCGCCAAAATGAATTTTAGTCTTAATCTCAAATGATTTCATGCTAATTTCCCCTTTTTGTATGTGCGAAAAAATAGTACGTATTTCGCAACAATTCCCCATTAGTTATATTTGTGTTTCCCCTTATGGTGTTTCTATAAAGCTAGTTACACTTATACTTATTGTACTGAAATTAATAAAAGAAGTCTAGTAGATTTGGAGAGGAAAAAGAAGTTTTTTGAAAAATAAATGAACATAATTTTAGTAAAGATGAAATTAGGGAAAAATAATAATGTGTATTATTAATAAAAATGCAACATTTGCACTTTACTATTGACTGTGGTGCAAAAATTGCACTATTATATATATGGAGGTGCAATATGGGGGATTTGAAAAGTATAAGAAATGAGAAGAAATTGACACAGAAACAAGTTGCGGATTTAATAGGTATTTCTTTAAGATCATATAAATCGTATGAAAATGACGAAAAAAAGTATGGGACTATAAAATATAATTATATAGTAGAAAAATTGCAGAAAATAAATACTATTGATGAAGATCATGGAATTTTAGAAATAGAAGATATTATACAAAAGTGTTCAAAAGTGCTAGAAAAGTACGATGTAACTTTTTGCTATTTGTTTGGTTCCTATGCAAAAGAGAAGGCAACACAGACAAGTGATGTAGATCTTCTGATTTCTACAAGTATAAAAGGATTAAAATTTTATGGATTAGTAGAAGAAATAAGAGAAACTTTGCATAAAAGAGTAGATGTTTTAGATATTAATCAATTAAAGGACAATTTGGAATTAACAGAAGAAATATTGAAGGATGGGATAAAAATATATGGATAATGTAAAAAATGATAATTACTATATCCAAAAAATTATAAAGGATTTGGAATTTATAGTAGCACACATGAGAAATATTGATTTAGAAGAATTATTAAAAATAATATCTAAATAAAAGGGTATAACTATGTTAATTAAAGGATACATAATTGAAAAATATAATAAAATGACCAATGCCTATACATGTAACAGACTTGTGGAAGAAGCAGAAAAATTAGAGATGGATTTAAAGATTGTGGGAATCCATGATACCATGATACTAGAAAATGAAATCAGAAATCATGGTATAAAATTAGAAAAAAGGGATTTTATAATTAATCGCTATAAATGGGGAAAAGAAAAGGATAAAATTAATTCTCTGGCAGTGAAAAGTTATAATCCTTTGGATGCCTATAATATATATATTAATAAATATGAGCAGGTAAAAAGACTTCATTCCAAAGAATTTATTGTGCCAAAATATTTACTGGGAACAGCTATGCTTCCATTTGAAGAAATTGCAGCTTTATTGGGAAAACCTTTTGTGGCTAAGGGTTTGGAGAGTTCCATGGGGGAACAGATTGCTTTGGTTGAAAAAGAGGAAGATTTGAAAGAGCTTTGTAAAAATTATGGCATGGAAAAAGAATGGTTGTTTGAAGAATATATAACTACGAGTTTCGGAAGAGATATGAGATTTTACAGTATCCGAGGTGAAGTGGTTGCTTGTATGCAAAGAAAGTCTCAAGGAGATTTCAGGGCTAACGTAGCGTTAGGTGCGGGTGTGGAAGCCTTTGAAATTACTCCCGGAATCCGACAGATTGCGAAAGATATTTATAAACAGACAGGATTAGATTTTCTGGGGATTGATTTGCTGTTTGGAAAAGACAAGCCCTATTTTTGCGAAATTAATGTTATGCCCGGAATTGAAGGTATTGAAAAAGCTACCGGAGTAAATGTGGCGAAAAAAATAGTGGAAACCATAAGAAATGATTTTTTACAGAAAGAAAATCTGAATTAATCTTAAAAAGAATGTAATTAAAATATAAAAGTAGATGTAAAGTTATGAATAGAAAAGAAGCAGAAGATTTTATATATAAATCTTATTTAAAGGCGGAAAAATATCAGGATTACCATGTAAAAGATTCTAAAAAACGAAGAAATGATTTAACCTTTGATTTAATTCGTAAAAATTCGGAAACACCTTGCGTGGTAGTAACCGGAAGTAAGGGCAAAGGGTCTGTTGCAAATATGATTTCTCAGATTTTGCAGACAAAATATACAGTGGGGTTGATGACAAGCCCTCATATTGTGGATTTCTGTGAAAGATTCCGGGTGAATGGTGGAAAAATTTCAGACCATGATTTTGTAAAGTATATGTCACAAATTCAGCCGGAAATAGAGACCATAGATTCTGTAATTCCAGAGAATATATGTATCAGTCCTATGGGAATTCAAACATATCTGGCGTTAAATTATTTTAAAAGCATAGGAACGCAGTTCAATGTATTTGAGTGCGGGAAAGGTGCAAAGTTTGATGATGTAAATAATGTGAAGCATGAGTATGCGGTTATTAACAGCATTTTTTTGGAACATACCAGAGAATTGGGAGATACCATAGAGGAAATTGCAGCGGATAAAGCCCATGTAATTACCGGAGAACAGAAATGTGTTTACGTGGCTGAACAGATTCCAAGTGTGTTAAAGGTGATACAGGACAGAGCAGAAAATCTGGGTGTAGGGATAAAAATATATGGACAAGATTTTTGGGCAGAAAATGTACAATACACAAAAGAGGGAATGAGTTTTGATGTGGTAATAGGCAAGGAGCGATATGAAGATATTTTAGTTCCTTTACTGGGAGAACATCAGGCAAAAAACTGTGCTCTGGCATTGGCTTTATGTAAGGATGTTTTGGAAAGTGGAGAATTTGTTGGGGAAGAAATTGGTTTAGATAGTTTGACTTTGTTGAGAGAAGAACATAGTCCAAAAAATATTAATTTAGCAAAGATAAAACAAGCGTTGCTGAAGCTTAATTATCGGGGAAGGATGGAAGTAATCAGTAAGCAACCGTTTATCTTATTGGATGCCTGCATTAATGGGGTAAGTTGTGAGAATGTATTGAAAGTGCTGAATCATTTAGATATTAAAGTGGCCACTGTGGTAGTAGGAATTCCGGATGATAAAGATTATGTGGGAGTAGTAAGAGCAATGAAAAAGGTTGCATCGGATATCATTTTAACAAAATCCGGAAATCCCCATTATGTATTTACAAAACGGCAGCAGGAGAGATTAGAAGAAGAGGGAATTTTTGCCCGGTGGACGGAATCTGTTTCAGAGGCAATAGAGTTGGCTAAGAATAAAGAGAATCCTATTGTAATATTGGGAACAACTTCTGTTATAGCGGAAGTTAAGAAAATGTAGGTTAAAGAACGTATTTTTATATGTGTAATTGTTTTTAGTATGGAAAAGAGGGAAAAATATGAGCGTTTGTGATACCTGTTTATATTATGAATATGATGAAGATTATGATTGTTATATTTGCAGCATGGATTTGGATGAGGACGAAATGTATAAGTTTTTGACCGATAGTTGGAAAAATTGTCCGTACTACAGGAATAATGATGAGTATGAGGTAGTAAGACATCAGATGTAAATTGTTTTTGCAGTAATTTTATATATAAAAAGGAATTGTTTTTGCATTGATAAATTTGATTTTGGGCTGTAATATAATGAGTAGCAAAGCAAAAAACTATTAGGAGGGTTAAAGTAATGAAAGATAGTAATTGTGGATATTGTATGCGTGGGGAATTATTGGACAAGTTTGGTATTTTTATTTGTGACTTAGAAGTAAGTAGTTTAATTCTTTTTAAGGAACAGAGTAAACCGGGACGTGTGATTGTAGCATACAAAGATCACGTTAGTGAAATCGTAAATATCAGTGATGAAGAACGTAACTTATTTATGGCGGATGTAACCCGTGCAGCAAAAGCACTTCATGCGGCATTCCACCCAAATAAAGTAAATTATGGAGCATACGGTGACACCGGTTGTCATCTTCACATGCACCTGGTTCCAAAGTATGAAGGTGAAGATGAATGGGGCGGCGTATTCCAGATGAATCCGGACAAAGTATATTTAACCGATGAAGAATATGCGGAAATGATTGAAAAAATTAAAGCCAATTTGTAATTATTCATAGTGAAATGAATTAATAAGAGGGGCTGTTGTAAGATATCAGTTTACGGATTTAAGAATCCTTTAACTGTCTATTTTGCAACAGCCCCTTTAAAATTTATTGGGTTCTGAATAGTTATTTTAATTGTTAAGAATCATACCAATCCCTTTTTCCAAAGTAGCTCCATCGATAGCACCTCTGGCATAAGTAACAAGTTCTCCTTCCGCATTGAGAAAATAGCTTGTTGGCAGAGAAGAAACAGAGTAAGTAATAGCGGCACTGTAGTCTGTATCGTAGTATACCGGAAATGTATAGCCGCTTTCCGCGATAAAGGAGGATGCTACTTCTATTGTTTCCCTGGAACCGTCGGTCATATTTACCATTAAAAATTCAATTTCGTCTTTATAGGTTTCATAAGCTTCGTTAAAATCCGGCATTTCCATTTTACAGGGGCCACACCAGCTTGCCCAAAAGTTTATAATAATAGGCTTTCCAAAGAAGTCAGTTAAATTAACTTCATTACCTTCCAAATCATAAACAGTAAAGTTAGGGGCAAGATTTTTGATTTCGGAAGAAGTATCTTCAGGCTGATTTGTATTTTCAGTTGCACCGTTATTGCTATTTTCCTCACCGGCAGCAGTAGTTTGCGAAGTTGTGTTGGTGCTATTGTTTTCCGTTAATAAGGTATCCGGTTGATAATTTTTACTTAAATTATTATAAAGAACAGAAGCACCTGCCATGAGAACTATAAATAATACTACTAAAATAAAGGTTTTCTTTTTATTATTCATAAGAATTTTTACTCTTTCTAAGTTTTTATTAAAATATTAGTATGATTTTTGGATTTAAATTCATATTATAAGGTTAACATAAGTTAAGCAAATGATTAGCTTAGTAGAGTCAGTAATCGTCCTAAAGTTCCGGTTGCCATCATAATTCCTACTACAATAAGAAGGATACCCGAAACCGTATTAATAATACTATAGTTTCTTTTGATAAAATCAAAAGTTGTTTTCAATTTTTGAATTAAAACCGCACTTAAAATAAAAGGAATTCCAAGACCAAGGGAGTAGGCCAATAGCATTAACATTCCGGTAATGGTTTTTCCCTGCTGGGAAGCCATCATAAGAGCAGAACCGAGAAAAGCACCGACGCAAGGTGTCCAGCCTATGGAAAAAATAATACCAAATAAAACACAGGAAAAGAAATTCAGATTATCGGTATGAAAACTTTTTTTGCTTCCTTGAAAAATATTCAGTTTAAAAATCCCTAAATAGTTCAGACCAAAAATAATTACAATAAGACCGGAAATAATATTTACTGCCGTCTGGTACTTTATAAGAAAACTTCCGATGGTACCGGCTAAAGCTCCTAAGGAGATGAAAACCAGGGTAAAACCAAGAACAAATCCTAAGGCTCCGGTTAAAGTTTTTTTGGTATTTTTGGTGTTACCGCCGGCAAAATAGGAAATGTAGATTGGCAGCATAGGTAACAAACAGGGGGATATAAAGGTAATGATTCCTTCTAAAAAGGAAATAAAGTATTGCATAGTTATTCCTTTCTTTTCTATAAAATATGAAATGAGTAGAATAAATCTACTCATTTCATACTATAGCTATTATTTTAGGTTCTTGCAAGTCCATCTACATAGAGAATTTGTCCTGTGATATAAGAAGCTTCCTCAGAAGCTAAAAATACAAAGGCATTAGCAATATCTTCCGGTTGTCCTAAACGTCCTAAAGGAATTTTTGCAATCAAGGGCTCAATCATTTCCTTTGGAACTGCTTTCATCATATCCGTTTCTGTGATTCCGGGACCTACTGCATTTACACGGATTCCCTGCGGAGCCAATTCCCTTGCAAGGGATAAGGTAAATCCGTTTACAGCAAATTTAGAGGTAGGGTAAGTGAATCCACTGGGTTGTGCATCACGGCTTACCATAGAAGAAGTACTTAAGATTACCCCTTTTTTGGCTTTTAACATCCAATTAACAGCAGCCTTAGAAGCAGTGTATACGCCTTTTACATTCAGATCCATAACTTTATCAAAGAGTTCTTCTGTATAATCAACAAAAGGAGTTTTTTCAGAAACCCCTGCATTATTAACAAGAATATCAATGGTTCCGTATTTATTTCCGATTTCATCAAATGCTTTTTTTACATCTGCCGCATCACTTAAATTAGGCCAAATACCTTCCACAACAGAGTCGGGATATTTTTCTTTCAATGTGGCAACTGCTTTGTCTGCAGTTTCTTTCCGGCTGGCGCAAAGAATCACTTTAGCACCTTCTTTTAAAAAGGCATCTACAGTAGCAAAACCAATTCCACGGCTTCCTCCGGTTACAATAGCAACTTTGTCTTTTAATCTCATAACAAATCCTCCTTTTACAATATTTATATTAGTTTATAGAAATAGTAATCATTACTGATATTGATATAATAACAGATTTTCAAATAAGAATCAATAGTAAAATAAAAATCTTGCTATAGAATATAAAATTCATTAAAATATTGATACATGTAAAAAACGAAGGAATAAGAGGAGAAAGCAATGATAAAAGTAATTGCCAGTGATATGGATGGTACACTGCTTAACAATAATCATGTTTTTAGTGAAAAGACCATTCAGAGTATCAAAAAAGCCTGTAAAAACGGAATTCGTTTTATGGTGGTGACAGGAAGAAATTATGTCAGTGCTATGGAAGCTTTGGAGAAAACGGATTTGGTGTGTGACTATATTTTAAGTAGTGGGGCAGAAATTCGAAATCCTGACAGACAGGTGCAAATGTCCATTGCTTTAAGTTTTGATGAGTGTGAATATCTTTATGAAAAGCTAAAAAAATACTCTATTGGAATTATGTTTTGCAGTGAAGAAAAAAATTATGTCATAGGCACTTTTGAAGAGGCCGATGAGGGAATTTTAAATTATATAAAATATTTCCATGAAACCAAAGACAAGGATGAGTTAAGAAAATCTTATCTTTATAAAGTGATGTGGGCAAAGACAAAGGAATTGCCGGATTATGAAGCTTTAAGAAAAAATAATGTACCTATTACAAAAATGTTTTTGGTGTCCGATGATGTGGAAATGCTTCAGAAAATTAAAGGGGAATTAGAGGAAAACGGAAATCTTGCGGTCAGTTCTTCCTTCAAAAATAATCTGGAAGTAACTGATATCAGAGCCCAGAAGGGACCTATTTTAAAAGAATATATAGAGTCTATGGGTTATACCATGGATGAAGTTATGGTTTTGGGAGACAGCTTGAATGATTATTCTATGTTGGAAATGGATTTTGGTGCAACCATTGCCATGGAAAATGCAGATGAAGAAATCAAAAAAGTTGCCAAGTATATGACAAAAAGCAACGAAGAAGATGGTGTGGC
>JAFZGJ010000018.1 GCA_017555455.1 Lachnospiraceae bacterium | reverse complement strand
GCTCAAGAACTTTGCTACACCACTTCCTCCATCCATACCATTACTGATACCAACTTGTGGTTCGCTACACTTGGCGGTAAATACCCGTGACTGGACTTTCACCAGTAAGATTAGTGACATGCTCGGCACACACAAAAAGAGCATGACTTTATCTCAAAGCCATGCTCCATCTTATTATTCTCACATTTTATTTTCCCGTACTTCCGAATCCGCCGTTTCTTACTCCATCGGCATCATCATCTACAGTAATTCCATACTCTAAAAAGATTCCCTGCATAAAGCCGGCACCTTTTTCCAAACTTAATACCTTTTCTTCATTACTGTCATTGGTAATCTTTGCAAAAATATGTCCCTCATTATCAGAGTTAAAATAATCACTATCAATAATACCTACAGTATTGTTAAGCTGTAAGCGGAATTTGAATCCCAATCCACTTCTTGGGTAAAGCTTTAACACCCAGTTTTCATCCATTTTTGCTCTGATTCCGGTTGGAATCTTAATGGTTTCTCCCGGTTTTAATGTAAACTCAAAGGGCGTATAAAAATCATATCCTGCACTTCCTTTGGTAGCACGTTTTGGAAGCTTGATATCCCAATATAGCTTCTGTATTTCATCCTCCGGCATGGTTCTGAAAACATCCTTCATACCTTTTTCAAACTCTTCATAACTTACTTTAAAAAATTGTGCAATTCGTTTCATACTCCCACAGCCCCCTATCTTTTTGTTTCAAACAAGCTTTCTTTTCTAATCTGGAAAAAGTTTACTCTTTTTATATTTTGATACTTTAATTATACAATTAATGACTATTTTTGTCTAATATAAAAAACGTTGACCGTATATTTTACAGCCAACGCTTCCATCTACTTATAATCCCCACAATGCAATACAGGAATTTTTTTATCTTCCTGCTCTAAAGTAGCCTTTACATCAATCACTCTCTGATTGGAACTTCCTTTCCAAAGAAGCTTGGTGTCCTTTAAGTCAATCTTAAACTCTCCATCTACACAAACATCTACATATTGCATCAATGGCATCTGCCAGATATCTTCCCAATCCGAACCGGTATATAACCAAATAGTTTTATCAGGATACTTTTCTTTAATTTCCGCCATAAAGTTCTTCACTTCCAGACTGTTTGCCGGATGCAAAGGATCTCCGCCGGAAAAAGTAATGCCTGATATATAATTTTCATCCAACTGTTCAAAAATTTCCTTTTTGGCATTATCATCAAATAACAGACCACCATCCGGGTCCCATGTGATGGGATTGTGACACTCTTTACAACAATGAGCACACCCTGCTACCCAGAGAACGACCCTGAGGCCGTCTCCGTTTAACATATCATCCTTGGTGATATTATGATATCTCATATTTACATAGACTTCCTTTCCGCTATTTCTGCCATTTTCGCATCGTTCAACCGGGTATCTCCGTGAACACGGGAATATGACAGATATCCGTTCATGCGGTCAATCTTGGTTAAGTTACTGCTACCGCATTTTGGACATACGTCCATCTCCAATTCCTGATGTCCGCAATTATCACAGTAAGACAAGGATAAGTTTACACCTTCATAAAATCCCAAATCCATAGCACGACGGATTAAAGTCTTAACTGCTTCAATATTATAATCGATTGGATATTTTACATACTGAATCTTACCACCATTGGATAAATCCCAGAAACGGCCTTCTAAATTCTGTTTCTGAATTGGTGTAATATCTTCGGATACATGGCAATGAAAACTGTTACTTACGTACTCTCTGTCAGAAACACCTTCAATAATGCCATACATATTTCTAAACTGTTTTACCTGAAGACCACACAAGTTTTCCGCAGGTGTTCCATAAATAGCATATAAATTGCCATCTTCTTCTTTAAATTCATTAACTCTCTTATTAATATGCTCTAATACCTCAATGGCAAAAGCACCATCTTCTACCAAAGATTTACCGTTATAAAGCATCTGTAATTCATTAAACGCAGTAATACCAAAGGACGCAGTTGCACTCTTAAGTAATGGTTTAATTTTATCGGTTAATTTTAAGTTTCCGCCAAGGAAACCGCCTTCACAATATGCCAATGGGTTGGTAGATGCACGCATTTCTCCCAAATATGCATAAGTACGGATATGAAGCTGACGGATTAAGTTCAAATAATAATCCAAAACTTCATAGAAATCCTTGCTTTCCTGTCTGGATTTCGCCAAAATCATAGGTAAATGAAGTGATACCGCACCAATGTTAAAACGGCCTACAAAAATCGGACTATCATTTTCATCTGCAGGATGCATTCCTCCTCTTTCATACCATGGAGAAAGAAAAGCACGACATCCCATAGGAGAAATAATTTTGCCATACTGCTTATACATACTTGCTACATAACCTTTTCCGGTGAGACTTAACCAGTCAGGATACATAGTTTTTGCAGAACATTCCACTCCCGCTTCAAATACATCTTCCAGTTCTTTCCCCGGTCCATGAAGGTTTTCATCATATAAGAAAACAATCTTAGGGAACAATACCGGTTTCTTACATTCCTTTTTCCCTTGGCCACCTTTACGTACACGAAGCATTACAACTGTTGCCATCTTACCGAATTTGCTGGTACAGGTACCGGCAGTCACTGTGATAAATGGATAATCTCCTCGGCTGCTGGCTACAGTATTAAACTTGTATTCCCATCCCTGGAATCCCTGTTCCATTTCTTTTTCTACGTCTTTCATAGCTTCCGCTTCAGCAACATCCTGTGCAATACCGAGACGTAAGTATTTATCTAAATATTTCTGATAAGATTTTTCCGCATATGGAGCCAAAATATAATCTACGCTTGGTACCGTAAATCCACCATACTGCTGGCTGGCTGCACTAAGCACAATATCTCCGATAACGTCAAAAGCTACGTCCAAAGTCTTAGGCTCGTTATACCAGATATTTCCCATTTCAAATCCGCCGGACAATACGTTTTCCACATCAAAAAGACAACAGTTCATAGTGTCTCTTCTGGCAGACATATCATGAACATAAATATAACCGTCACGACAAGCCTGTATTTCTTCTGTTGTCATAAAGAATTTCTGATATAATTCCTTATTCAACTGATTAAAAACAAGACTTCTTTTGGTAGAAACCAGCGCTGAGTCTGTGTTGGCATTTTCTTTATCCCCAACATACATAATAGACTGACTCTTTTTATATACATCGTCCAACATACGTACAAAGTCCTGCTTATAGTTACGGTAATCCCTATAACTCTTAGCAACCAAAGGCTTAATCTCTTCCAATGCACTTTCCACAATATTATGCATAATCGGAATAGGAATCTCATTGCTATCCAATTCATCCACTTTGTCAATTACATGCTGACAAATTCTTCGCTTTTCTTCTTCTGTAAATTTGGTTAACGCACGGTATGCACTTTTTCCAACTGCACTAATAACCTTCTGTACGTTAAATTCTTCTGTACTGCCGTCCTTTTTAATTACTCTGACAGGCTGTTTTGTTGTGTATTCTTTTGAATAATCTATGGTATCTTTCGTTGTTTTTTCAGCAATTACATTACCCATAATGATTTCCTCTTTCTAATTTACGTTACACATAATCTTGTATTTCAAACACTATCACCACTATATATTGTAGCGATGTTCTATAAGTATAATGTTTAACATCTGTCATGTCAATGGACTGTCTTGAAATATTTTTACCTAAGATTTCCATACCGATTTGTGCATTTTTACCTCTTGACTTCTGAATGAATAAAAATTTCCTAAAACGTTCTTTCTGTCACAAAAAAAGATGGCAGCTTTACTATTCTGCCATCTCTTATCTTTTGTTTATTTTATAAAAGTATTCGTTTCTTTTTCAATCAGCTAAAATACCGTCTTAGTTTGTTCCTTGTGTATCCGCCAATTCAGCATTCTTTAAGTCTTT